>JBEIRX010000027.1:0-21300 GCA_040375715.1 Aphanothece sp. | reverse complement strand
GCAGCTTTGGATTGGATGTATTCACACACTTTCAGCAGTGTCCCGGTCAACAAAATAAATTCTAGGCAGTTGACCAATCCCAATCCACGCAAACTGCCAAACAGCAAGTCTGGATAAAAAAGAAAATCATGACCGATTGGGAAGGTGGCTTGCGGGATAGACGCTGAATCCAAGAATGGAGATCCCCGGATGATCATCAGCACAACACGAGACAAGTTGTATGTGTAAGAATCCCATGAGGGTGGGCTAGCAATGAGTCCTGCAGACAGTAAAATAAGGCTAAATCCAAAAATAGTCAGAGCCAAACGGAGATTTATAATGGATCGAAGCAAATCGTTCGCCGATCTTGATGTTAGATTGTTACCATACTTGTGCCCGTCTGATAAAAGTAGGCTTTTGATCTCCCTTATTCCATAAGAGGCCATCTTGTGCCTGCTCAAAGTGACTGTTGCGAGTAGTAAATAGAGGATGATGATATATTTTGGCAGCAAGCTGGATCCCAAGTAAATCAGTAGATTGAAAAATATAAATAAGCAGGCTTGGCTGCAAACAAAGGATAGAATTGGTACAAGATCTCTTGGTATTGTAGATTTTCTTGACATCAACGATGTCAAGATTATCCAGGTTAAGGTAAGGATAAGAGCTGAGATCATGAGTTGCGCTGGTTTTCAAGAGTGTAATGCTCAGGCTTTGCGTGCGGCGACAAAGACTGATGAGCCAGTTGGCATGGTTCCTCCATTAGATATCAGCTTATACTCAACCTGTGTAAAAGTGCCAAACAGACTATCAACGAACGGCGAGTAGGATTGGACATCACTTGTGGGTGATGCTGGGGGGAATACCTTCCTACGAGCGATCACAAATGGAAAGATCAACATGTTCGCGTAGGTGGCGAGCTCAGGAGTGAGACCACAGGCTCTGATTATGTGTAGAAGCTTGCTTTTCCGGAAGCGGTGCTTTGTTTCACACGTATCGTCGTGGTATGACCACATCCATTCGTAGGCTGCCACATTGATGACGACCATTCCTCCAGGTCTAACGACCCTGGCAAATTCGCTCACTGCTTTGCTTGCATCTTCAACCTGAGAAATCACATCAGCAGATACAACGATATCAAAGTGTTCCTCTGGAAAGGGGAGGTCGGTAATGGATCCTTCTATGATTTTTTCATCTGTCCTCTCCCGAGCCAAAGAACAGGCAAGTGCCGAATAATCAAGACCTGTAATTGACCAATCAGGTTCATTGTGTTTCAGAAACCTGATGAGGCCACCGGTCCCACAGCCTGCATCAAGAACGTCAGCACCTTTCCCCCGCCAAGCCTTCAAGGGGAGAAGCATGCGTTGGTTCAGCGCCTTGAAATACCACATCGCATCTTCGACTTCTGCAAGCTTTCGATACTCGTCGATGTGCATACTGGGCTTACCGATACAAGAGGGAAGTGGGCATTATAGATCTCATACGCTCTATTTGGTGCGGTATACTGCCCTTGTCAGTAGAAATGAAAGCCCTGCCCAAACCACATAAGTGAGGAAAGAAATCATCCATGGTTCAGCTCCTGCCTTTTCAAGAGCCAGGCCGATGTAGAACGCGAATAAAAATCCAGTGAGCTGAATAAGCAAGTAACTCCATAGCAACCCCCAGCCAAAGCTTAGTTTAAAGGTAAAGCGGGCATGCATATATGAATTGAGTGCAATGCATATTCCCCCCGAAGAAGTAAGGGCTGCTGTGTTATTTGTGGTGAAATGATAAACCAACCCATAGAGGATAAAGTACAAGGCTTCACCAGCCAGAGCTACCATGCCAAATCTGACGGCAGTAAGGCGTAGTAAACGATTAGTTGTCCTGCTGTGGTCCTTCCTCATCAAACATTTAAGCTTGTTCGCCCAGGAGTCTTCGTTGAATCAAAAGTCTCGATCGTCCTGATTAATGCTTGAGGCTTTCCGTAGACCGTAAGATAAATTCGACCTACATATTCACCGAGTAGGCCAAGCAGTAGACATTGTACTCCACCAAAAAAAAGGATCGCTGAGATGACGGACGGCCATCCGGCTACATCAATGGTTCCAAGTACTGAGCTGATCACAATGTAAGACAAGCTGACGGCGCCAATTGATGCAGCTAAAATTCCGATGAAGCTTGCAATTCTCAGTGGCATCAGAGAAAAGCTTGTAAGAATAACAAGCCAGAGACGAACGAGTCTTCTTATGTTGTAGTTACTCACGCCAGAATCGCGTTGGTCGTGCTGAACATCAAGGCTTCCTATCTGCTGTGTAGCCTGGGAGAGAAGTCCGTCAATATAGACATAGGGACTGGTGACAGTTGTGACTTTCTCCCCAATCAGTCGTCTGACGCAGCGGAAACTTGAGAGATAGTATGACCTCGGCAGGTCAAGAAGTAAACTGGCCGTAAAGTTTGCAAATCTGCTGCCAAGATTGCGGAATAGATTATGTTTCTTCTCGACATAGTTTCCATAAACCACATCGAGATTGCAGGCTTCTGCATGTTGCAGAAGACGAAGAGCCTCTTCAGGAGGATTTTGCAGATCATCATCGATATTGATGAAATATTCTCCTTCAGCATGTCGATAGCCGGTGAGAACTGCTTGATGTTCGCCGAAGTTTCGGGTGTGGCGAATCAGTAAAGCCTCTAAGGGAGAGCGTTGCAGCCGTTGATGAATAATGTCGTATGTTTGATCTGGGCTGCCGTCGTCAACAAAGATCACTTGCCAGGCCGTATTGGTTTTCAGAGCTTCGAGGCGTGACAGTAGGCGCTCAATCGTTTCTTCACTCTTATACAGGGGAATAATCAGACTGAAGCCAAATCGAGACGGCTCTATTGCCATTTCAGACCTTTCCTCTCAAGCAGCTCTGCAGATGCTGGCTGACCAGTTCCACATCAGAGTCCCAGAGGTAGGGGTTCATGGGGAGGGAGAGCACACTCGCTGTGAACCTTTCCGTGTGAGGTAAGTGGAACTGATCTCCACAATGCCTTTCGCGGATGTAGTGATGTTGATGACAGGCCAATGGATAATGCACTCCATAGGGAATACCGTCTTCTGATCCTTTTCTTACAAGCCAATCACGAAGGTTTGGGTCTACGGTGATCACGTAGAGATGGTAGCTGTGGTCCCAATGATGACTGTTGCAGGGCAAGCCAATAGCGCCGGCATGAAGGAGGATGCCAAGATGTTCGCCATACCTCCATGCTATGTGACGTCGAGAAGCAACTCGCTCGTCTAGGTCTTTCAGCTTCGCACGCAGAATCCATGCTTGCACTTCATCCAAGCGGCTGTTGACCCCAAATTGCACCGCTTCTTTTGACGTATCCCACCCGTAAAATCTAAGACGCCTTGCTGTTGTCAGATCACTTTGGCTTGCCTCTGCACCAACCACCAGCATTCCTCCATCCCCTAATGCCGCAAGATTCTTGGTGGGATAAAAACTGAACGCTGCATAATCACCCCATGTCCCGACTCTTGTCCCTTCATAAAGCGTTCCCGTAGCCTGAGCACAGTCCTCAATCAGAGCTATCCCCTGTCTACGACAGAGATCTTGCAAGGGTCTCAAATCACAGGCTTCACCGTAGAGGTGAACGGCGATCACCGCCTTGATGTTTGGCTCATTCTGTCCTTGGTGCTCGAGAATTCTTTCCACCTCTTCCACCGCAATCACCGGCCTTTCCGCTTCAACATCAACAAAAATCGGCCTGCCTCCAACCTGCAAGATAGCGGCTACGGTTGCGTACGCCGTTAGCGAGGGAACAACGACTGCATCACCACTTTTGATGCCTGCGCAGTGCATGGCCAGTGCCAGAGCATCAGTTCCATTGCCAACCCCAATGCAGTGTTCGGCGGTCAGCCCGCCCCCGAGCCATGCTGCAAATTCATCCTCAAATCCCCTGACTCCCGCTGCAAGGATTGTCTGGCCAGACTGGATGACATGATCAAAGGCCTCCTGAATGACTGGTCTGTAGTGCAGACAGTCTTGTAATGGAAAATTAGCCCTCTCCGTAAGTGACTGACTTGTCTGACTGGACGATCTATTTATGGATTCAGATGGAAGTATCATCACACGTATGCGAGAAAATTCTCCTTGTAGTATGAGATTGTGCGAGCTATAGTTTCTCGCAAAGGGACCTCTGGATGCCAGCCAGTGAGTAAACTGAACCGATCATGGCTTGAGTAGTAATCTCCAATGTCAATTTTACGTCGTTCCTCGGGGTACTCCATGACGTTTACTTCCCCATTGCCAAAGATATCGACCATCATCTTGGCAAGTTCCAGCAATGTGATCTTTCTGCTGCAGCCAAGGTTGAAGACGTTTCCAAAGCTTCCGTCTGTCAAGGCGGCAATTAGAAATGCATCAACAACATCTTCAACATCATTAAAATCCCGTAACTGTTCACCACCCCACACCTCAATGGGTTGGTTCTCAATCAATTGTCGAATCCATATTCCAACAAACGTCTGCCTTGCATCTTTGACGCGCATCCGAGGCCCAATTGTGTTTGTGAGCCGCAAAATGCATGTACGAACCTTGTAGAGATGATGGTAGAGCCTGTAATACTGTTCGGCTGCATGTTTGTGAATGCCATTTATGTCAACAGGAGCAATCGGGTGGGATTCATCGACTGGCAGGTAGTTTGGTCGTCCATAAATCTGGCGGGTACTGGCAAAAACAATCCGGATATCAGGATTGATCTCTCGACATGTCTCGAGGACGTTCAGTTGGGCTGCACAATTGATATTTAGATCTGTATAGGGATCTTTCATGGAATCCATATGACTCGTTTGCCCAGCTAAGCAGAACAGAAATTCTGCGTCACATAAAAGCGCTCTCAATGAATAGGATTCTCTGATATCAGAAAAATTAACCCGAATCAGAGAAGCACAATCCTTGAGATTGAAGAGATTGCCGCCAAATTCCGGAACCATGCTGTCAACCACTGTCACCCGGCTCCCGTAGCCGGCCAGACGCATAGCAAGGGTGGATCCAATGAACCCTGCCCCCCCAGTTATGACGATGCGCGTACCACGCCAGGCTTCAGCAACAACAGCCAAAATTAGGTTAATGAATGAAAATACCTTAACATCATAATGCTGCTGATGGTTCCCACCGTGCAGGATCTTGCGTAACTCTTGCATTTTCTAAGTCAGTCTTCAAACTGGATCGGTCTTGCCTTGATCAGCTGTCCTCCACTCCACGCACGATCCTTGCTAGTTCACTCCGTTCATCGGTGTTGATTCTGTGAGGGACGCCACTAATGATTCGCTCAAAGTTCGTGAACGAATCCTTGATCTCTGGGCCATTACTTGTGATGACAAACTCCCGTATCCCCTTGTCATGCCAAGAGCCACGCATCTTGAAGACGTTCAACGCCCTTGCCATCTCGCCACGAATCTCTACATACTGCAGAAGCAGAATTGTATCCGTAATCGTTGAAATATGTGAATCTGTGATGGAATGACTACCCATGAACTCCTCTGATGTGTTAGTGAAAAATCCTGCGATCTCTTCTTGTTTTGCATAGCCTGTCACCCCGATCACAAACTGCCTGAAAGCATTGTGGCTTACTCCCCGAGCCAATGCAGAAAGTGAATCAATTGCCATTCGTGATGGCTTGAACTGCCCAATTTCCGTCTTGATGATTTGCAAATGATCTTCAAGTCCAGTGGATTCGGGATAAGCACAGATGATTTTCAGCAATCCATCCTGCTCCATCTGCTCAAAATCGATTCCCCAGCTAGTGGCATTCCTCAGGAGCTGAGCTCGGGATTCCTCATAGGCAAAAAGGATCGCACGTTCCTTGCTGCGACAGGCATCTTCGACGAATTTGCTGACCAACAATGTCTTGCCAGTTCCTGTTGCTCCTGTCGCAAGGATGATGGAGTCTTTGAAGAAGCCACCGCCACACATCTCATCCAGCCTTGGCACCCCAGAGCTCAGGCGCACATTGGAGGAGCGTTGTGTCAAGCGCATGGCCCCCAAGGGGAAGATGCTCACGCCATGGCTGCCCATCGTGAAGGGGAATTCGCCTTTCATATGCGTGGTTCCCCGTAATTTCAGAATTTCCACGGTGCGCCTTCTCCGTTCACCTTCCAGCACATTTCGCAGGATCACGACATTGTCTGATACGAATTCCTCAACCCCATAGCGGGCGATGGGTCCATATTCATCAATCCGCTCTGTCGTCATCACGGTGGTGACTCCAATTTCCTTCAAGCGGGCAATCAGCCGGAAAATTTCTCTTCGGACTACGGAGATGGCATCATATTGCTGGAAAACGGCCGTAATTGAGTCGATGGCGACTCTGCGGGCCTTGTATTTGCGAATCGCATAATTGATTCGCTCAATCAGGCCCGAAAGATCAAAACTCCCTGCCACATCCTGACCTTCGGGATCCGGGGAAGCGTCCAAGAGAAAAAGCTTGTCCTGCTCCACCATCTCCTGAAGATCCCAGCCAAAGCTGGCAGCATTTCTTAGGATGTCTAAAGGGGATTCTTCAAAGGTGACAAATATTCCTGGTTCATTAAAGTCCCTGATTCCATTGTAAAGAAAGTTCAAAGAAACTACAGTTTTTCCTGTGCCCGATGTTCCGCTGATCAGTGTGGAACGTCCGATGGGTAGACCTCCGTGGCAGATGTCATCAAAACCTTCGATCCCCGTTGGCAGCTTCTGCACCTGAAGCAATGAATGGCTTGCCATATTGGGGAGATTCGCGTCCTGCATGGATTTGAGAATGGTGGGGGCGTTTTGTCGGTAACTCTCTCAGCGCTAAGGAGTTCTCATGGATCTCCTTGGGGATCCTGAGGCGACTCGACTGATGACTGCTCTGTGATCGGCTCCAGCTTGCCCTCCTCCAGACTGAATCCTTCATCTACCAGTTCTTCATAGAGAAGATCCAGCCCAATCAGCACCCTCTCTCTGTCGGAAAGATCGCCGATGATTCGTCTCACAGGTGGTGGCAGGATCTTTGCCAGAGTTGGAGTTGCGAGAATCTTATCTTCTTCCGCAAGTTGGGGATTCTTCAGCACATCAATGACTTTGAGCGCATACACACCACGAAACTCTGTTTCCAAAATGTTCCTTAATGTTTTGAGAGCACGCATCGAGTTTGGAGTATTGCCAGCAACGTAAAGCTTGAGGATGTAGGTTTTTCGTGCTGGCATGTCAGGCGTGCTCCTGGAGTTGGTTGAGGCTGTCCATAAGGGCAAGCATGGGACGATCAGGGGGGATCGATCGCCGGTACATCTCGCAGAGATGTGCCATCACGTCCAACAGGGCTAAACGGTAGTCCTGAAGAAAGTCATTTTTATGGCCTTCAAGCTTCAGTTGCTTCCAGAAGCCCTCAATCAGGTTCATGTGGATTTCCACAGTGCTTGTGATCGGAAGATCGGCAAAAAAGGCTGTGTTCACAAAACTTTCAAGTGCTTGGTTTGCTGCTGCAGGATCCCGGAAGTAACTCAGCAACAAATCTCTGTAGGTTCGGCTCAAGGAACGCAACAGATCATCCCTCTCTATTTCACTCAGGTTGCGGAAGAACCGTTCCGGATCCCGCTTGTAGTACACACCCAGGTATCCAAGCCTGTCCTTCAGCCGATTCGCGAGTTTCCACCGCTCCTCTGTCTCTATTCCTGATCTTGCAGGCAGGTTCTCGGCCCCAGGGGCTCCCCGCTTCAGAAATCGGGAAATAGCGGCATCCAGGCTGTACGGCAGCTGTTCCAGCTGGTCTGCCGGGAGGTGCACCTCCGCATCGTGATACTCCACCTTGCCGGTCACCTCCCCGATCACGACCGCGGGCAGCAGCAGCATCTGTTCCCTGAGAGAAGAAAAGACAGCCGCAGGGAAGACTCCCTGCTCCAGAAGCACCGCATCGAAACCGTCGTGCCCTTCGTTCAAAGCTCTCACCGGATCCTGCCCCTCCCCGATCCCCACCAGGGCATACCGTCCGGATTTGAGCCAAAGCCGGCAGGCGTCGCGCAGCGCAGGAGTCTGCAGCAGGTTGGCAATGGTGAGGGGGGGGTCACTCATTCAGCAGGCGCAGGAACTGGAAGACGCAGATGCTCCCGTCGGGTATCGCCTCCAAATGTTGACGAATCGGAGGTCGTAACGGGAGGATCTTGGTTTGTCTTTCGATTGCTGCGCGCCCGGGCCCCAAATCGGGGCCATTCCGCCCCACCCGGCCGCGGCCCTTTCTGCCCATGAGCGCCACTACCACCAGTTCCCCTGCAGGCAGTCCGCCGGCAGGCACCGCCAAGGCTGAACAGCCCGTCACTGTCAGCACCGGCAATACAGAGTCCAGCCAAGGGCTTATCTACGCCATCGTGGAAGCCGCAGGTCAGCAGTTCTGGTTGCACCCCAATCGCTATCTCGACATCGATCGGCTGGACGCTGAGGTGGACACCACGGTGACGCTGGAGACCGTGCTTCTGGTGAAGGGGGCCAAGGGCACCACCCTCGGTCAGCCCTATGTGAAAGGGGCCAGCGTTGAGCTGAAGGTGATGGCCCATCGCCGCGGACCCAAGATCCTGGTGTACAAGATGCGCAAGAAGAAGAAGACACGCCGCAAGACCGGCCATCGGCAGGAGCTCACCCGGGTCCTGGTCACGTCGATCCAGGTGGCTGGCAAGCCCCTGAGCTGACTGCCCCCCGCATCTCACGTTTTCCCTCCCCCTCCTCTCCATGGCTCACAAGAAAGGCACCGGTTCCACCCGCAACGGCCGCGATTCCAATTCCAAGCGTCTTGGTGTGAAGGCCTACGGCGGTGAGACCGTAACCGCCGGATCGATTCTGATCCGTCAGCGCGGAACCGCTGTGCTCCCCGGCGAGAATGTCGGTCGAGGCTCGGATGACACGCTCTTTGCCCTCAGTGATGGGGTGGTTCAGTTTGAGAGCATCAAGCGAGCCCTTCGGACCCGCAAGCGCATCAGTGTTGTTTCGGTCTGAAGCCCCCTCCACCGCCGTCTCCTTCCACGACTGAACCATCGGGTGATCTGCGGCTTCCTCGTGCTCGACAAACCGAAGGGCCTCACCTCCCATGGCTGTGTGTCCCACGTCCGTCGCGCCTACCACCTCAAGCGTGTGGGCCATGGCGGCACCCTCGATCCTGCCGTGACTGGCGTGCTGCCCATCGCTCTCGGCCCGGCTACCCGTCTGCTTCCCTACCTCCCGGGGGAGAAGACCTACAGGGCCACGATTCAGCTGGGTGTGCGGACTACCACGGATGACCTGGAGGGCGAGGTGGTGGCCCGCCAGCTGGTGCCCTCCCCGCTCAGCCTGAGCGATCTGGAGACGGCGCTGGATGCCTTCCGGGGCTCCATCCAGCAGCGTCCTCCTGCCTTCTCAGCGGTGCATGTGCAGGGGCAACGCGCCTACGCCCTCGCCCGCTCAGGCCAGAGTCCTGAGCTCCCTGCCCGCCTGGTGATGCTGCACCGGCTGGACCTGCTGGCCTGGAGGCCTCCGCTGGGCCAGCTGGATCTGGAGATTCACTGCTCCGCAGGCACCTACATCCGCTCTCTGGCCAGGGATCTGGGGGCGGTACTCGGCTGTGGTGGGGCCCTGGCTTGGTTGCAGCGGACCGCAGCCCTTGGCTTTTCCCTCAGCCAGAGCGTGGGTCTGGAGGACCTCCAGGATCCCCTGCCGCCCCTTCTCGCCCCTCTCAACGTTCTTCCCCATCTGCCCCGTCATCCCCTCGAACACTCTGAGCTGGAGGGTTGGCGCTGTGGTCGGGCCCAACGTCCCCATCAGATCTTCGCCACGGGAGACGCTGTGCTGGTGGTGGCCCCTGATGGGGAGCTGGCCGGCCTTGCCAAGATGGAACCTTCCGGGTTGCTTCAGCCCCGGATCGTGTTTGACACCAACGGCTGACCCACTCCTCCGTCATGGCAGGCCACAGCAAATGGGCTCAGATCAAACGCACCAAAGCCGTGGTGGATGCCAAGCGCGGCGCGGTGTTCACCCGAATCGGTCGGGAGATCACCGTGGCTGCCCGTTCCGGTGCTGATCCCGCGGGTAATTTCCAGCTGCGTACCGCCATCGCCAAGGCCAAGGCCGCTGGAGTGCCCAACAGCAATATTGAAAGGGCCATTGCCAAGGGCAGTGGGCAGGCCGGCGGACCCGGAGACACCTTTGAGCTGGTGCGCTACGAGGGGTATGGCCCGGGGGGAGTGGCCGTGCTGGTGGAGGCCTTCACCGACAACCGCAACCGGACCGCTGCGGATCTTCGCCTGGTGTTTAGCAAGGCGGGCGGCAATCTTGGAGAAACCGGCTGCGTCTCCTATCTCTTCGATCAACGCTCCGTTCTGCGTCTTGATCAGCCCGGCCTCCAGGAGGATGTCCTTCTGGAAGCTCTGCTTGCCCTCGAGGAGCAGGGAGGGGCGGAGGCTCTCGGGTACACCCTGGATGGGGAAGGTGCAGAGGTGATCGGTCGGTTCGAAGACCTGCAGGTCCTCCAGGAGGGGCTGCAGGCCATGGGCTGGTGTGTGGGCAGTTGGGACCATCGCTGGCTGGCCAATACCACCTGCCATGTGGAGGATGTCGAGGGGCTCAGGGCCGTTGTGCGCATGCTCGATGCCTTCGAAGAGCTCGATGACGTGCGCAATGTGACCTCCAATGTGGAGGCCGATGAGAGCTTGATGGACAGTGTGATGGCCTGACTCTCAGGCTGATCAGCAACGCAACGCCGCCGCATCCGCCAGAACGCAAACCGCCGGATGCTGCCCAAGCCAGCTGGCTGGCAGGGCCTCACTGGGTTGGGAGTGCAGCAGCCTCTGGAGCACCGGAGCCTTCGCTGCTCCGGTGACCACCAGCAGAATCCTCTGGGCCTCCAGGATCTCGGCAAGCCCCAGGGTGATGGCTCTGGCCGGCACCTGCTGCCAATCGCCCCCGAAGCCTCCTGCGTTGGCCTGACGGGTGCTGCTGCAGAGCTCCACACAACGGGCCTGGCTGTCGGCTGGGCAGGGCGGTTCATTGAAGCCCACATGGCCGTTCAGTCCGAGCCCCAGCAGCTGCAGGCCAACCCCGCCCGCCCGCCGGAGGGTTTGGCTGTAGCGGAGGGCCTCCGCGTCAGAATCGGCGGCCAAGCCATTGGGCAGGTGCACCTGATTCGGATCCACAGCCAGGGGCTGACAAAGGTGTCGTTCCATCTCGGCGGCGAAGGAGCCCGGGCTCTGGGGGCCCAGACCCACGTATTCATCCAGATTGAAGCTGCACCAATGGCGGCGCAGCACGTCCTGATCCCCTGGTGACTGCTGGGCCACCGCGGCGGCCAGAGCGGCATAGAGCGGCACCATGGTGCGGCCGGTGGCCAGGCCCAGGGGGCGGCCCGGATCGCTCAGGCAGGCCTCCAGCACCATCAGGGCGGCCTGCTGGGCCACCTCCGCCACGGTTGGGAGTACCCGGAGTCGAAATCCTCCTTCAGCTACATCCCAGGGCTCAGAAGGTGCGCAGCACCGCCCCCCTGTAGTAGTGGCGAAGGATGTCCTCATAGCTCTTCCCGCGCTGCGCAAGGGCGAAGGCACCCCATTGGCTCATTCCTACTCCATGGCCGTAGCCTCGCCCCTTCACCACCAGGCGGGGGCTCCCGGGCACAGGAGGGGGGGGGGCGCCGGACGCAGGGGAGTCCTCCAGGGGATTGGGCATCGCACTCACCTCGAGACGACCAGCTGGCTCGAACCGGAACTGCACCAGAGTGCTGCGGAGCCCCAGTCTTTCCCTGAGCTCGCTGCCCGAGAGCAGGAGTTCTCCTTCCGGCCCGATCACCCTGGCTCGCCGCACTCGCCCCGTGCTGGAGGATTGGAGGGGCTGGATCATGGTGACGCCGCCGATCTCAGCGAAGGTCTGACGCAGGGTTTCCGGGGCAAAGGCCTTCTCCCAGCGACTCACGGGGCTGGAGGCGTCGAAATCGGGAACGCTTACCAGGTAGGGAAGCTGGCGGCTCCAGAGCTCCCCGCTGTTTTCCGTGGCGCCGCCGCTGCTGCTGTGAAACACGGCATTGATCAGCCGTTCCCCATGCATCAGCACCTGGGACCGGGTGCCGCTGACAGCCTCACGGGTGGGGAGGGATTCCGCCTCCACCCCCTTGTAGACCTGGCTGGCCACCGTGGCTTTGAGATCGAAGGGAGCCGTGGGCCGCAGCTGCTGCAGGGCATAGGTGCGGGAGGCCACCGCCTGGGCCTTGAGGGCTGCCAAGGGCCAGGTGCCTGGCATCTCACTGCCCACGACCCCAGCCAGATAACTCTCCAGAGGGAGGCGATTGATGGCCTGTAACCCCTCCCCTTCCGGCCTCAGGAGGAGCACCCCGCGGTAGCGCCTTTGCTTCAGCACGATCAACCCCTGGGGGTCCACCGGTTCAAGCCGCAGCTCCTGAACGGGCACCTGGCGAGAGGCTGGGGGCACGGCCACCGCCTCAGGCTCCTGGCCGATGGCGGGGGGGGGGAGCGGTTCAAGGGCAAGGGAGTCCCCCAGCCGTCGCATCCGCAGCTGTTGCCCGGGAGCCACCTGCAACACGGAGCGTCCTGACTGATCCCGCAGCCTGAGTCCCTGCCGGCCAGCGGCGCCCACGGTGATCAGAGGGGCCTCCAGCAGGAGCACCCGGATGGGTGGGCCGCTGCTCAATCCTGCAGTGGCCTGCCCCACGCGGCCGCCCCCCACGAGGGGGACGACGGAGAGGATCAGCAGAAGGAGCTGGGGACGGGCCAAGCGCAAGGCGGCGCACCAAGGCAATCGAGAGCCATTCTTGCGAGGTTCTCTTGGCCCTGCCAGGGGACGTGTCAGCATTTCTGCGACGGAGGCACGATTGTGCAGGTCACCTTTCTCGGCACCAGCTCAGGCGTACCCACCCGTTCCCGCAATGTTTCGGCGGTGGCCCTGCGCCTTCCCCAGCGGGCTGAACTCTGGCTGTTCGACTGCGGCGAAGGCACCCAGCACCAGTTTCTGCGCAGCCCCCTGCGGGTCTCCCAACTGCGGCGCATCTTCGTCACCCACATGCATGGCGACCATGTGTTCGGGCTGCCTGGCCTGCTGGCCAGTCTGGGGCTCTCGGGGCACTGCGACGGGGTGGACCTGTACGGCCCGGATCCTCTGCAGGACTTCCTTGAAGGGGCCCTGCGCACCTCCTCGACCCGCTTGAGTTATCCGATCCGGGTGCATGCCGTTCGGGAGGCGGCCCGCACCGGTGCCCCTGTTTTCGAGGATGCAGACCTTCTGGTCAGGGCGGCACCTCTCAACCATCGGGTGCCGGCCTTTGCCTATCGGGTGGAACAAAAACCACGACCGGGACGCTTTGATGTGGAGCGGGCCCGCGCCCTGGGGATCCCTGCGGGCCCCCTTTACGCTGACCTCAAGGCCGGCCGTTCCATCACCCTGGAGGATGGTCGAACCGTCTCGGGAGCGAGCCTCTGCGGTGCGGGACGCCCCGGTGTCAGCGTGGTGTATTGCACGGACACCACCTTCAGTGAAGAGGCCGTGGGATTGGCCAGGGGTGCCGACCTGCTGATCCATGAGGCCACCTTTGCCCATGGGGAGGCTGAATTGGCCTTCCAGCGCCAGCACTCCACCAGCACGATGGCCGCCCAGGCCGCCCTGGCCGCTGGGGTCAAACAGTTGGCCCTCACCCATCTCAGCCCCCGCTACGTGGCCGGCAACGCGGTCACGGCCGAGGATCTGCTCCAGGAAGCCCAGGCGATCTTTCCTGAAACTCTCCTCGCCAGGGACTTCCTCACCCTGAGCGTCCCTGCAACAGTTCGCGTCGTCCCTGGCGACCCCCCCACCCCCCCGTGATACAAGGGCTCAGTGCGGCCCGTTCCGCCCGTTCTTCGGCTTCTTCCATGGCCCCCACCCTTCGCTCAGCCGTTCGCGCCATTTCCAGATTCCTACTGGTGTTTCCCCTGGCGTTGGCGCTGCTCGTCTGTTTCGCTGGCCCTGCCGCCGCCGCGCGGTGGGACGAGGCGACCCTCACGGTGCCGGCCGGCCCGGATGGGTCCACCGTCACCTTCAGCGAGAAAGAGATCAAATCCGGCCGCAAGCTGTTCAACAACAGCTGCGGCACCTGCCACGCAGGCGGGATCACCAAAACCAACCAGAACATTGGTCTGGATCCTGAGACCCTCGCTCTGGCTACCCCTCCCAGGGATTCCGTGGCGGCCCTGGTCGACTTCCTCAAGGACCCCATGTCCTACGACGGGGAATACAGCATCTCCGATGTGCATCCCAGCCTGAAAAGCAGCGACATCTTCGTAAAGATGCGGGATCTGGATGAGGAGGATCTACGCCTGATGGCGGGATACATCCTGGTGGCCCCGAAAGTTCAGGGCATCCAGTGGGGCGGTGGAAAGATCTATTTCTGACCTGCTTGATTCAACCGCGCGATTTAACAGTGGCAGTGACGCCGCTTGTCTCCTGCGCTCCTTCGGGGGCGCTTTTTTCTTGGGCCATTGGCGGACGCGGGTTGGCGGGCTCCAGGGAAGCCGGCAGCTTGCTGTACCACCATTCCTGAAGCTCTGAACTCAGGCGCTGGGGGAAGAAGGTGATCACGGTCTGGGTGGGACGGGAGCCTGGCTGGAGCAGCTCCACCGCATAGGAGGGACAGCGCCGTGCTGCCAGGTCGGGCACCAAGCGGCGTCCCACCCGCCTCCAGCTGGGCTCCTTGCTGTGCCAGGCGAGCCGGCAACAGGGCCAGGGCAGATCTTCCCGATCGAACAGGCGGCAGCAAGGGCCAAGCACTCTGTAGGTGTATTGGCCCCCTGGGCTGGTGTGCAGACTGCCGTGGGCTAGAACGCTGTGAACCTGCTGCACCGCATCTCCCGGAAGAAAAAAGCCACCCCTCAGGGTGGCTCAAGAGCAACCTGTTGGCGAGGGCTCAGTAGAGGGATTCTTCCGCGTGGGTTTCGATCACCACATCGGATGTGGGGTAGGCCACGCAGGTGAGCACGAAGCCGGCTTCGATCTGGTCGTCATCCAGGAAGCTCTGGTCAGACTGGTCCACGGTGCCGGAGACGAGCTTGCCAGCGCAGGTGGAGCAGGCGCCAGCGCGGCAGGAGTAGGGGAGGTCAATGCCCGCCTCTTCAGCTGCGTCGAGGATGTACTGGTCACTGGGGACCTCGATGGTTTTATCGAGGTTCTCGGCGGCGTTCTTGAGGGTGACCTTGTAGGAAGCCATGGAAAAGTGAGTGAGCTGACAGCCACCAGAGGGCTGGGGCCGTAGGACCCGCCCTTCCTACATCCTCGCGGGCCATTCCCGATGATTTCGAGGCCTGAGTCTGGAAAGCCCCAATCAGTGTGTGGCTACAGATTAGTGTGCCTTATGCAACATCCCGCCCGGATCCAGGCTCAGCAGGGCCCACGGCTCCTGAATGGCCCTCAAGTTGGCGGCCCAGCCCCTCTCCCCAAGGGTATGGATCAGTTCCTCGGCCTGGCTCACCAGCAGGCCACTGAGGAGCCCCAGCCCCTCAGGGGCGAGCAGGCGGTTGAAACTCCCTGAGAGCTCTGCGATCACCGGCGCCAGAATGTTGCACAGCAGCACATCAGCCGGGCGCCCCTGCAGCAGACGTTCCAATTCCTCGGTGGAGCCCAGGCTGACGACGAGGCTCGTGAAGCCATTCAGTGCGGCGTTCTCCTGGGTGGCGCGAATCGCCAGAGGATCGGTGTCCACTGCCACCACATGCTCCGCTCCCATGGCGAGTGCCGCCAGCCCTAGCAACCCGCTGCCGCACCCCAGATCGGCCACCCGAAGGCCCGCCAGCGGTGTTGCTGCAGGGGCTCCCCCACGGATCCTGGCCTGGGCCAGTTCTTCCAGCCCTTCTAAGCAGAGGCGCGTGGAGGGATGGGATCCCGTTCCGAAGGCGGGGCCTGGATCGAGACGGATCACCCTCCGCTCCTGGGCCCCAGACGGCACCTCCAGCCAGGCCGGCAGCACGAGCAGGGTCTCTCCGATGGGATCGGGAGCCCAGTGTTGTCTCCAGGTCAGGCTCCAGTCCTCATCGTCCACGCGGTCCCACGTCAGGGGGGGGAGAATCAGGCCGAAGGGCTCGGCTAGAGGTTGAAGGGCTGTCTCCAGCTCCCGGAGTTGAGGCTCCGGCCAGTCGGATTCAGGCAGCCAGGCCACCAGCTCCCTCTCCTGCGGTGAGGCCGGGCGATGGAGCACCGCCACCCGGTTCACCCCCAGCTCCGGCAGCCTCCAGAGGAGGGATTCCTCCAGGTCCCCTGGTAGGGCCAGGGAGAGTCTCCACCATCCTTGTGGGGCCGAGCCTCGTGGGGCCGCGGAGGCCATTGCTGGAGCCATCAGAGGGTGACCGGGTGGGCCTCCTGGATGCCGTTGATGCTGTGGATGGTGGCCAAGAGGCTTGGCGGGATCGGATCATCCAAGCTGAGCACCATCACCGCATCTCCCCGCACGATTCGGCGCCCCACCTGCATGGAAGCGATGTTGACATTGTGCTCACCCAGCAGAGATCCCAGCTGGCCGATGATCCCTGGCATGTCCCGGTGGCGGGTGAAGAGCATGTGATGGCTTGGCGCCACGTTCACCGGGAATTCATCGATGCTGATGATCCGCAGATCTCCATCGTTGAACACCGCGCCGGTGACGCTGTGGGGTCCTTTGCTGCCTCTGGAGCGCAGCTGGAGCGAGCCGCCGGCGAAATCCCTGCTGCCGTCGTCCTTCACCTCCAGCACCTTGATGCCCCGCTCCCTGGCTTCGATGCCGGCGTTGACAAAGTTGATGCTGTCCCCCAGAGCCGTGGAGAGGATGCCCTTGAGGGCCGCCACCACCAGGGGCTGACTCTGCAGACCCGCGAATTCGCCCTGGAGCCGCACCTCCAGCTCACTCACCTGCCCACCGCCCATCTGGCTCAGCAGTTGGCCCAGGGTTTCAGCCAGCTGCAGATGGGGCTTCAGCTGGCTGAGCAGCTCCGGCGTCAGCCCGGGGATGTTGACCGCGCTGCGGGCCGGCAGGCCCAGCAACACATCCCGGATCTGCTCGGCCACATCGATGGCCACATTTTCCTGAGCCTCTGCCGTGGACGCCCCGAGATGGGGCGTCAGGATCAGATGCTCCTTCACGCTACGCAGCGGTGAGTCGACGGCGAGGGGTTCAGCTGCGAACACATCCAGTGCGGCACCAGCGATGACCCGCTGCTGGAGGGCATCGGCGAGGGCTGCCTCGTCCACGATGCCTCCCCGGGCGCAGTTCACCAGCCTGGCGGATGCTTTCATCTTGCGCAGGAGGTCCGCATTCACCAGGTTCTCCGTCTCCGCCGTGCGGGGGAGATGGAGGCTGATGTAATCCGCCTCTGCGAACAGCTGGGGCAGGGGCAACAGGCGAACTTGCATCTGCTGCGCCCGTTCCGGGGAGATGAACGGGTCGTAGGCCGTCACATCCATGCCCATGGCGCGGGCCACCCTGGCCACATGGGAGCCGATCTTCCCGAGGCCCACCACACCCAGCACCTTCTTGTAGAGCTCATTCCCCACATAGCTCTTGCGATCCCAGCCCCCGGCCATCATGCTGGCGTGGGCCTGGGGCACGTGGCGCGAGAGTGAAAGCATGAGGGCCAGGGCATGCTCCGCTGCGGCAATCGTGTTCCCTTCCGGTGAGTTCACCACCAGCACACCCCGCCGGGTGGCGGCAGGCACGTCCACGTTGTCCACCCCAACGCCGGCTCGCCCGATGATCCTGAGGCGATGGGCCGCCGCGATCACGTCGGCCGTCACCTGGGTGCCGGAGCGGATCATCAGGGCGTCATAGTCCTCGATGCATCGCTTCAACTCCTCGGGCGCCAGGCCCGTGCGCACATCCACCTGCGCCACTTGGGAGAGGATGTTGATCCCTGTCTGATCGATGGGATCGGAGACCAAAACCTTCGTCATATCCGGCGGGGGGCGCAGTGCGCGGGATGGGTGAGGGTGAACACCGCTGGCTGCGGCCGGAGGTGCAGTGTAGACAGCAAAGGTGATGCCTTCCGGAGGACTGCTGTGGGCTTGTCAGTTGTGGTGGTGCTGGAAAGCCGCAAGCGATTGCACGAGCTGCGGGATCAGCTGGCGGCTCTGCAGCCTCCACCGGCCCAGCTGCTGGCGGTGGGCAGCGGTGAAACGCCCCCTGAGGAGGTGGAGGAGCTGAATCCGGCCTTTGCCCGCAAACGCAGACAGAAGGGCATGGCCCTCTGGCTGATTCCCTTTGGATTCCTTGCCGGCCTCACCTTCACCCAGATCACGGATCTGCATACGTTCTCCGCCCTGGGCGCCTGGGGAGAACCGTTGATCGGCGGGCTGCTGGGGATGAGCTCGGGCTGGCTCGGGAGCTTTGTGGCGGCGGCCAGCGTGACGTCCGAGGCGGATGATCGAATCCGCACCCTGCGCAACCGCCTTGAGGAAGGCAGCTGGCTGCTGCTGCTGCAGCCTGCTCCTGGAGCGGAGGTACCCTGGACACTGCTGCAGCAGGCCAGGCCCAAGGCTGTCGTGCGTCTAGGGGAGGGGTAGGGGTGAGTTCGGAGGAGGACGCCACTGTTGCAGGGGTATGCGCTGTGGCTGAGCAGGTGCTCCGCACCTGGAAGCCCGCCTGGACCCCCTTTCTCGACCCAGAGCTGCGACAGCAGGTGGAATGCCAATTGGAGCAACGGAGCGATCTGCACCTCAGCAGTGAGGGTGGCTATGGCGGTGCGGTGCGGCGTCGTCTGCTGCTTCAGCGGCTGGAGGCTGTGGCGCCTGACTCGGCCCCCCCAGCCGGTCTGTCGGGACTGGAGCTGAGCGGCAATTTCCTCTTCGACCCAGCCTCACCTGCTGAGATGCGGGAGGGGTTGCTGCAGGCCGGCGCCTCAGCAGGGGAGCTTGGGGATGTCTGGTTGCGGGGAGATCGGGGAGCCCAGGGCGTGATCGGCGAGGCGTTGGCCGCCTGGCTGGATGGCTGCCTGGCCCAGGTGCGGAGTGTGGAGGTTCGCTTTGAGGTGCGGCCATTGGCGGAGCTGCAGTTCCCTGCCCAGCGGCTGCCCCGCACCCT
The DNA here is from genome assembly GCA_040375715.1 of Aphanothece sp. Lineage (GTDB taxonomy): Bacteria > Cyanobacteriota > Cyanobacteriia > PCC-6307 > Cyanobiaceae > Cyanobium. Next base: position 2,310 of record JBEIRX010000027.1, on the reverse strand, counting down.
GCAGAGCGTGGAGGCCTCCCTGCGGATTGATGCGGTCGCGTCCGCAGGGTTCGGCCTCTCGCGCACACGGATGGTGGAGCTGATCCGTCAGGGTGCCCTGCGGTTGGATTGGCGTCCCGTGACCTCTCCCAGTCAGGTGCTGAGCCCAGGCCAACGGCTCCAGCTGGAGGGGCGGGGCGAACTGGAGATCACCAGTGCGGCGCCCACCCAGCGGGGGCGATGGCGAATTGCGATGCTGCGGCGTTGAAGGCGCAGTACTGAAGGCGCAGTGCTGAAGGCGCAGTACTGAAGGCGCAGTACGGAGGGAGTGGTCTTCAGGAGGGAGTGTTAGGGGAGTCGTGCTGATCGGCTAAGGTCCTGAACAAGAATGCAGGCTAGGTTTAAGCGCCATGCCTGCCCTGGGGCGATTAGCTCAGAGGTAGAGCACTACCTTGACACGGTAGGAGTCACTGGTTCGATTCCAGTATCGCCCACTTCCCGCTTCAGGGCTGCCAGTGACCCACCCCGCCGAGATCCCTGGCGAGAACGAGTCCGTCCCATCCGTGGTCGTGGGACTGGGTCGCTCGGGCAAGGGTGCTGCACGCCTGTTGCGGGCCTTGGGCGGGCCTGTGCTGGTTCTTGAGAGCCGCTCCGGGGAGGCTCTGGAAGCCCAGGCCGCCGGCCTGCGGGCCGAAGGCATTGCCGTTCGGCTGGATGCTCCCCTCACGCCGGACACCTTCGCGGCCCTTCCGCGCCCCCAGACCGTGATCGTCAGCCCCGGGATCCCCTGGGACCATCCCACCTTGGAGGCCCTGCGGCAGGAAGGGATCGGGGTTCAGGGGGAGATTTCTCCAGCCTGGGCGGCTATGGGGCAGGCCCCATGGATCGGCATCACCGGCACGAACGGCAAGACCACCGTCACCCACCTGGTGCATCATCTCCTCTGCCAGGGGGGGCTGGATGCGCCCCTGTGCGGCAATGTGGGATTTTCCGCCGCTGAACTGGCCCTGGAGCGTCTCCAGAGTGGCCGGACCCCCGACTGGATTGTGGTGGAGCTGAGCAGCTACCAGATTGAGGCCTCCCCTGAAGTGGCCCCCCGGATCGGAGTGTGGACCACCCTCACCCCGGATCATTTGGAGCGCCACCGCACCCTCGACCGCTATAGAGCCATCAAACGCAGCCTGATCGAGGCGTCAGGCCTCCGCATCCTGAATGCCGACGACGCCGATCTCAGGGCCCATGCCTCCAGCTGGGATCAGGCCCAGTGGATTACCACAGGGTCCCGTGCATTCCTGGAGGGCCTCCTCTCCCCCACGCTCTGGGTCGAGGAGGGGATGGTGCACGGTTCCGCCGGCCCCCTCTTTCCGGCCGATTGTCTGGCGATGCCAGGGGTGCACAACCGCCAGAATCTTCTCCTGGCGGCTGCGGTGGGATTGCAGGCCGGTCTCACGCCCGCCGTCATGGAGGCGGCCTTCCGCTGCTTTCCAGGGGTGCCCCATCGGTTGGAGCTCATCCGTGAACATGGGGGGATCACCTGGGTTAACGACAGCAAGGCCACCAATTACGACGCGGCGGAGGTGGCCCTCAAGGCGCTTGATGGCCCCCTGGTGGTGTTGGCGGGAGGTCAGGCCAAGACGGGCGATCCCGACGGATGGATCAATCAGCTCCGGCGACAGGCGGCAGCAGTTGTGCTCTTTGGCGACGCCCGGGAAGCGTTCGCTGCGATGCTCGAGGACGCCGGCTATGGAGGAACAGTGGCCTGCGCCGAGGCGCTGGAGGCTGCCGTGCGCACCGCCCATCAACTAGCCGGCACTCTTGGTTGCCGCTGCGTGCTTCTCTCACCGGCCTGCGCCAGTTTCGACCAATACAGCAGTTTTGAGGCCCGTGGCGACCATTTCCGGGAGCTGGTGCAGGTGTTGTGAGTTCATTTCCCACCCACTGGCTCATGAAAAGTGAACCCGAGGCCTTCAGCATCGCTGATCTGGCTCGAGACGGAAGCACCCTCTGGGATGGAATTCGCAACTATCAGGCCCGTAATTTCATGCGCTCCATGCAGAGCGGAGATCGGGCTTTTTTCTATCACTCCAACACCACTCCACCCGGCATCGTGGGCCTGATGGAGGTCAGCGAAACCGGCTTGGTCGATCCGAGTCAGTTCGATCCTGACTCGAAATACTTTGATCCCCGCTCAAGTCGAGAACGGCCCCGCTGGGATTGCGTGCGCCTGCGCTATCTGCGAACATTCCCGGCTCTGCTGACGCTTGAGGCCCTGCGGGCATCCTTCACGGAGGAGGAGCTTGGGGTGGTGCGCCGCGGGAATCGGCTCTCCAT
>JBEIRX010000054.1:0-7318 GCA_040375715.1 Aphanothece sp. | reverse complement strand
GGGAGCAACGGTGGCCAGCTGTAGCCATCAAGCCTGGGGCGAGCGCCCCTCACGCTCGCGTGCGCCGCGGCTCAGCTGGCGCCAGGGGGGAAGGGGGATGGGCATCTGCAGCCTGGTGAGCCGCCATTCTGATCGGGGACCGAGGGGCGAGCATGGGACCCAGCAACTGCTGCCGGCCCCCATGGATCTCCATGCCGATCTCCTTCAGCCCGTGGTGCTCGACACCACCGAGCTGCCCTGGGGTCCTTCACCGATGGAGGGGGTGGAGCGCCGCATGCTCGATCGCATCGGCGGGGAGGAGGCGCGCGCCACCTCGATCGTGCGGTATGCACCCGGCAGCCACTTTTCTCGCCACCACCATCCTGGTGGAGAGGAAATCCTGGTGCTGGAGGGCACGTTCCGCGATGAGCATGGCCGCTATCCGGTGGGAACCTACCTTCGCAACCCTGCGGGCTCAAGCCATGCCCCCTTTAGTCCCCAGGGGTGCACGCTTCTGGTGAAGCTCAGACAGCTCCATCCGGCGGATCAGCAGGCGGCGGTGATCCCCACCCGGAAGGCCGAGTGGATGCCGGGGATGGTGACAGGGTTGCAGGTGATGCCTCTGCATGCCTGGGGATCGGAGCATGTGGCCCTCGTGCGCTGGGCACCTGGCACCCACTTCCCCGGCCATGCCCATCCCGGTGGTGAGGAGATCTTCGTGCTGGAAGGAGAGTTCCGCGACGAGTGGGGAACCTATCCAGCCGGCACCTGGCTCCGAAACCCACCTGGCAGCACCCATAGACCCTGGAGCGACGCCGGTTGTGTGATCTGGGTGAAGACCGGCCATCTGCCTGCCACCACAGGACCTGATGGAGAGCCCTGATCCCAGAAAAAAGCCGCGCCAGGGAAGCACGGCCTTCGGATCAGTCTTCTGATCAGTCTTCTGATCAGTTGGGGGTTTTGGGATTGGGGACTACCAGCGGGATCGGCCACCGCCGCCGCCGCCGCCACCACCGCCACCACCGCCGCCGCCACCACCGTTGTTGCGGGGCTCGGCCTTGTTCACCCGGATGCTGCGGCCCATCCACTCCACATTCTGGAGATCATCAATGGCCTTGCTCTCCTCGCTGGCACTGGCGAGATCGATGAAGGCGAAACCGCGTTTGCGGCCGGTCTCCCGGTCCAGCGGAAGCACGCACTTGCGCACCTCGCCGTACTGGCCGAAAAGGTTCTGGAGGTCCTCCACTTCGGCATCGAAGGAGAGGTTGCCCACGAAGATGGTCATGAATGGAACAGGTGATGTATCAGACCGATTCGTTGAAAGCCCTGAAGAAAGTTGCTGACCGGGGGAAAAAGCCTGTGGAGCTCACCGCGCTGGGAGAAACCCGCTTGAAGAGTGTTCGATGAATCTCCAGCACCCTACACCGAGATGTTCAGCGCCTGGTTGACGGCGTGGTCCGCACAGCACCCAAGGGGAGCGGCCAAAGAGATCCAGGCTGGAGATCCTCTCACCATCACGGTCCAGCCAGACATGGGGCGCACGCTGACCCGGGATGGCCTGGGGGATGTAGACATTCACCGGATCACTGCTGTAGGTGATGCCGAATTGTTTACGGATCAGGCTCCGGTCACCGTCCGCCGCCATCAGATAGCGGGTGCTCACCGTGGCAGCCAATCCCGCAGCAGTCAACGGCTCGGCGCGCAAGGTGTCGGGGACGCGCTGCCTGGAGGGGAGCCTGCAGATTCAGCTGGCGGAAGTGGCCCGGACCACAGGCCTGCGCTCCTTCCGCCAGGATTCGGGCATCGCCTCTTCCCCCATGCTGCTCCTCAATCCCTTCTGTCCTGTGCCTGCGGCAAAGATCCTGGCGCTGAAGGCGACGGTGCTGCTGCTCCTCACCTTGCTGATCAAGGCGAAACTCCAGATCAAGGTGGCTTCCAGCGTGGGCTGGCTGCTTCTGCTTCTGCAGACCATCCTCTTCCTGGCGGTTGCCGGTGCCCTGGGCGTTGCAGCCCTCGGGGGGGCAACGGCCTATGGCCTGAACCGCCGCGAGGTTTAGGGGAGGGTGGCGCAGGTGTGACGTCGAGCCCAGAACGCTGAATCAGGCCAGCGGCGCTCATCGGCATAGGCCAGGGTTCGATGTCGCAGGTAGGCCGTCCGAATGGCCTGAAGACGCTCGCTGTAGAGCTGGTTGGCGGAGGAACGCTCCCCGTTGAGAGTGGCATTCACGTTCTCCGCCCCCCGCAGACCGGTGTAGAGCGCCGTGAAGAGTCCCTGCCAGCAGCGCCCGCCGCCCGATCGACTTTCACACCTAGATCGATTTCTGCACCAGCTGGTAGAACCGGGCCAGGGCGATGGCCGCCAGATCCAGCACCATCAGGGAATGCATGGCGACCAGACTCTTCCCCAGCCTGCTCACGCCCTGAAACATAGACATCCTCCCCTCCAGGATGGACATCAGGGAGGCGTAGTAGTAATCAAAACTTCCCTCGCCCTCGGCGGCGCTGGGTACGGAGACGATCGCCTGCGCTTCAGGTCCCGCCACCCGATCTAGCCGCCAGAAGATCCAACCCCAGGCCAGCACGAAGAACAACAGGTAGGTGATCACCTGGCCCAGAAGCAGCTTTGGGTCAACCACCTCACTGAACATCAGCAGATTGATCTTGATGAAGTGGACGAACAGATTGAAGGTGGCCCACACGCCGAGGCCATCCAGAATCAGTGGAGCCACCTTGCGGCCGCGCAGAAGCTGCCCATAGAGCAGGAGCAACACCAGGCCATAGAGCAGCACCATGGGCGTGCGTAGCACCGCGCCGAACTGCGTCGCCAGTTGCGAGAAAGGAACCCCCAGGCCAGTCCTCAGGGCCTGCAGGGCATCGGCAAACCAGAGCATGGCGATGCGGAGGACCCCCAGCAGCGCGAACACATGCACTTCCCAAAACTGCTGTTGCACAGTCTGTGGGCAGCGCTTCAGCTGCGCCATGGGTGATCCACCCCCTGAGTCTTCCCATCCTGCCTCTACGGTGGGGGATACGAGCTCTTCAGCACCCCTTCCCCTGCCCACACCTTCCACCACCGGTCGGATTCCTTCCCCTAGGCGGCAACGATCCCCTGCTGACGAGCCTGAGTCGGCCCAGGTCACATCCCTGTCGCCCGAGTTCCAGGCCCTGGGGCTGTCGCAACCTCTGCTCAAGGCGGTGGAAGCCTGCGGCTATCGCGTTCCCTCCCCGATCCAGCTGCAGTGCATCCCTGCGGTGCTCGAAGGTCGGGATGTACTGGCGGCAGCCCAGACCGGCACCGGCAAGACCGCAGGCTTCACCCTCCCTCTTCTAGAGCGGCTGCTCCATGGCGCCCATGCCCGGGCAGGAGTGGTCCGAGCCCTTGTGCTCACCCCCACCCGTGAACTGGCCGCCCAGGTGGCCGAGAGCGTGCGGGCCTATGGCCGCTATGTGGATCTGCGCTCGGACGTGGTGTTCGGCGGCGTCAGCGCTAACCCCCAGATCGATCGGTTGCGCCGTGGCACGGACGTGCTGGTGGCGACTCCGGGGCGGCTGATGGACCTGCACCAACAGAGAGCCCTGACGCTGGATCGCGTGGAAATCCTGGTGCTGGATGAAGCGGACCGGATGCTCGATATGGGCTTTCTTCGCGACATCCGCCGCATCCTTGCCCTGCTGCCGGAGCGTCGACAGACCCTGCTCTTCTCAGCCACCTTCTCCCCAGAGATCCGCCAACTGGCCACCGGGCTGCTCCATCAACCCGTGCAGTTGCAGGCCAGTCCGGAAAATCAGGCTGCACCGAGCGTCGAGGCGGTGCTCCACCCCTGCGACAAGGCCCGCAAACCCGATCTGCTCAGCCATCTGATCCGCAGCAACGGCTGGCAGCAGGTGTTGGTGTTTTCCCGCACCAAGCACGGGGCCAACCGGGTGGCCGAGCATCTCTGCCGGGATGGGTTGCAGGCGGCGGCCATCCACGGCAACAAGAGCCAGGGGGCGCGCACACGCGCACTCTCGGGGTTCAAGAGCGGAGAGCTGCGGGTGCTGGTGGCCACCGACATCGCCGCCCGCGGGATCGACATTCAGCAGCTCCCCCATGTGGTGAACCTGGATCTACCGAATCAGGCGGAGGATTATGTGCACCGCATCGGTCGCACCGGCCGTGCCGGCTGCCAGGGGCATGCGGTGTCTCTGGTGGCGGCGGAGGAACATGAGCTCCTCCGGGCGATTGAGCGGCTGCTGGGCGAGAAACTGCCCCGCCTGGAGGTGCCGGGGTTTGAGCCGACGGTGCTCTCAGCTCCACCTCTGGATCTCAGTGGGGGGAGGGGACGCCAGCCCTCTAGGGGAGCCAATCCGCGCCGCAAACGCTGAAGCCTCCTTTGGCGGACTTCAGCGTTCCTGGGGCGGTTCGCTGGAGCGGCTCGTCTGACCTGGCCAAAGCACCACGGTGAGCACGGCGATGGTGGTACCGATGCAGGATTCGATGAAGCGAAGCAGGGCGTTGATCCCAGGATTGAGCTTTGGATCCAGGCTGGCGGTCACCATCACCACGATGACGGTGATGGAGGCCAGTCGGGCATGACTGGGAATGTTCAGCCCCAGGCAGAGAAACACCGTCACAAAAAGGGCCACGGCCATCCCCACCGGGTGAAACGGCAGCAGGGAGAGGTAGATCGCACTGGTGAGCGCGCCAATGGCTTAGCCGAGGATCCGCAGGGAGGCCGAGGAAGTGGTGTCCCTGCGCGTGAGCTGGGTGACCACGATCGCTGAAATGGCCGACCACAAGCCTCCGATCTTTGGCAGGTATCCGGGGAACAGGCCGGTGAACCAGAAGCCTGCCTGGTAGGCCAGCAGAGCGGCAAGAGCGATCTGAAGGGAAATGCGGAAACGCTCAGCCTTCGTCATGGGATGGGAGCTGGAGTGGGCCCATCCAAGCCCATCAGAGACGGCAGCCCAGCTGAATCGATCCTTCATCCAACAGACGACCCAGCCGCAGCACCGCGGCCTGCTCCGCCCTGGAGAACTCACTTTGGCTGGCCAGGAGCCAGTCGATCTCCTGGGGCGTGATGACCCCTGAGCTGAGGGATTCGAGGAAGAGCACGCCGAGCGTCATGGCCATGTAACAAAGCTGTTACATCCTGGCGGCTCCGGAGGCCGTCCGCGATGGGGGCCGTGATGGCGCAGGGGCCAAGACCCGCTGGGGCGCCAGGGCTCGATCCCCTGCAGCCATCGCTTCACGTTTCTTCATTTTACTTGTCAGGATGGCGCAAGTCTTCTCATCTTCATGGGTTCCCCCATCGCTCTGGAGCTTTCCGCCGCCGTCCTCGGCGCCTGTGTTGCTCTCTGGTTCGTCGCACTCCCGTTCTTTTCCAGTCCGCACTCCCTTGCGCGCCTGCTCCAGCCCCTGCGTTCCCCTCTCGCCTCCTATGTGCTGCATCCCGGGGGCCTGGGTTCGATCGGCCTCCTCGCCCTTCGCCTGAGCATCGGCGTGATGATGATTCACCACGGCCACGAGAAGCTCGCGGATCCTCAGCAGTTCGCTTCCACCTATGTCGCCTCCCTCCATCTGCCGTTCCCGCTGCTCTTTGCCTACCTCGCAGGCTTTTCTGAGCTGCTTGGCAGCTGGCTGGTGATCTTCGGCCTGCTCACCCCCCTTGGCGCCCTGGCCCTCTGCGGAACGATGACGGTGGCCGCCTACCAGCACATCCTCAGCGCTGGATTCAACATCTACGTTCTGGAGCTGGTGGTGCTCTATCTCGGCGGCAGTGTGGCCATCCTGCTGCTGGGTCCTGGACGCTTCTCCTTTGATGCGGGACTCGTCAGTGGCTTCACCGCGCAAGCAGATGACCTTCAGGGTTCAGAGACTGGGGCGATGCCTGTTCCTATCGGTGTGCCAGCAGAGGGCTATCGGGCGCCATGAGGTGAAACAACACGCACCGTGGCTTCGGCTCCGGTGCAAGATGCAGGAGCCTCCCCATAGCTCTCCAGACGACTGGGGAGGGCCCAGTGCTCAGAGCGGAGCAGCGCGATGATGCGCGCACTGGCTTCTGGCAGCCTGGCACTGGGCACTGCGGGAAAGGCATGGTGGGAACTGTGGTGGGGCAGTCCACCCATCCAGGCATTGAGCCAGGGGCCAGTGGCCACATCCCGACTCGTGGCCAGTTGTCTTAACCGCTGCGGAAGGATTGAAACTCCACCTGCTTCCTGGGCCTTCTCCCACAGGCCATGGTGTTCCACGAGCCCGCGGTACTGCACAACAACGCCGATTACCCGCTCCAAGACGATCCAGAAGAGCAGATACCGCAGCACGACTCCCTGGCTAATCGCCAGCGTGAGCATGCCCCCGTGAAAGAGGCTCACACCCACCCCATCCAATCGTTGGGCAGCCTTCAGCCGTGGTTCCACGCTGCGCAACTGCCAACCTTTCCTGGCGGTGTCGAGGATCAAACCCACTCCGCCCAGCACCAGACAGCGCACGGCGAAGGGATGGTGGTGCAACCAGCGCCCAAAGGGGCTGGCGAAAAGGTGATCCTGGGGAAGGGCCTGGGTGCGCTCCGGATCCCTGGCATCCAGGCCATTCCAGCGGTGATGCAGGCGGTGGAGCCGGGCATAGGTGGCAAAGGGCCAGGCCATGGGCCAGCTGAGCAGGCAACCCAGCCCAAACTCCAGCGGTGGCAGACCAAAGAGGGTGCCATGCACCATTTCATGGCTCGCGATCAACAGCAGGGCATAGGCCAGCCCGGAGATGATCAGTGCGATGAGCCCCCAGCCACTTGCGGGGAGGATCCAGTAGAGGATGGCTCCAGCGGCGAGCACCAGGGAGAGGGCCAATAGCCGTCCACTGGCGGCCAGCTGTTCTATTGGGGTTGGCGGACCATGTAGATCGGCAACGGCCTGCACTAACAACCGATCCAACGTCTGGAGGCGCTCCCTGCTTGGCGTTGGAATCCGGAAATCAGGGGGGGCCATGGTGGGGCCTGCCGCATGGAGCATGCGTCTATTTAAGGCTCGCTGCAGAAGGGCTGGAAACTTGTCATGGTGTCTTCAATGCTGATGGCGGACAGGGGCCATTCCTCAGGGGTTGGCTAAGGGGAATGTAGCGAAATCCTTTCCGCTCTCAGAACACCCACCGCTGAGCAGAGCTGCCTGGGGCGGATCCACCCACTGGCGGTTTGGGTGTCACCAAGGGGGGAGTGCCTGCTGAGGTGGGAGGGCAGGTTGGTGTGGCAAGGGGCTTTGGATCGGCGGGTTTCTTTTTGGTGAGGCAGAAGTCCACGAACCAATCCTTCACCAGGTCGGGGCTTTGCAGCTCCATCCCGAAGGCTTCCACTTCATGCATCTGATC
>JBEIRX010000070.1:0-4954 GCA_040375715.1 Aphanothece sp. | reverse complement strand
GGTGGGCGTGAAGCGGCCGGCGGTGCCCATCCAAAGGTTTTCGCCGCTGCCGCAGTGGCGAAACTGGCGGGTGGCGGCCAGGCGCTGGGCGCACTCCAGGGCGGAGGCGGCCAGGGCTTCCTCCCAGCGCAGGGCTGCCACGCCAACGGCGGCGCGCTCAGCGTTGTGCACTTGCAGGATCTGGGCAGCCGCCCCAGGCGGCAACACGCCACCGGGCACCACCTGGGCGAGGCCGGGGGGCGCGGCCGCAGCGGAGGCGATCAGCCCAGCCGCCAGGGCTGATGCCGCCACGCTCCACCCCATGCCATCTGCTGCTCTCATCAGGTGGTGTCCGCAGGACCATGGGGCAATATTTTCACGCACGCTGAGGAGCCAGCTCATGGCCTACAGCATCACCACCCACGACGCCTGGGGACAGGTGCCCGTGGGGGAGTACGCGACGCTGGCGGAGGCACGCGCGGTGTTTGCTGCGATGCAGCAGGATCCCTGGTATCGGCAGGATGGCACCGTGAGGGGCCTCGAGCTGGTGGAGACAACGCCCGAGGGGGAGCGGGTGCGGCTGGAGTGGTTTGGGTATTGACGAGGGTTCGCCTCGAATCGCCGTCCCCTCTGGCTGGGGCGTGGTGCACGCAACGGGCTGGAGCCCTGAGACAACTGGCCGCCAGGGTGGCAGACACCAACCGGGCCCGACGGCAAACCTTTCTCTCCTTGATCGGCTGCAGCATTCCGCCGGAGGAAGAGGGCCTCTGAGAGGCCCTGTGAAGGGAAAGCGTCTGCAAGGTTGTTGTCAGGCCCTAGCGCGCATGACCAGCGGCTTGTCCATAGAGGCGCTCCAGCTTGCGCTTCATGTCAGCGATAGCGCTCAGGGAGGAGATCGACTCATCACCGACATTGGTGAGCCGGGCGACATCCAGACGGCTGATTTTGGCCTGGTCTTGAAACACCAGAAAAGATGTGAAGTGGATGTGTTCTGCCAACCAGTGTTGAATAATCAAGGTGGCAAGTTTGGCCTTTTTATTCGATGGAATACCGAAGAGAAACAACGGCCGATCTTGATTAGGGAAATCAAAGCGGTAGTCGATGGGATAGACGCTGGCCTCGGGTTGATCTTCCATAACGAAATCCTTTTGCAGCTTGGCGTGTGGCGCCAGATCAAGGAGCACACGTTCCAAATCATCGTAGAAGGTGGAGGCAACCCTGCTGCGGGATAAAAACCGAAGATCGTGAATTTGACTGAGGGCCTGTCCCAGCTTGAAAACAGCTTTCCCAGCCTCATCAGCGGGCACATCAATGAACAGTTCTCCATCGTTATTGGAGACCCCCTGAGAGGCAATAATTTGGCGAAAGAGATCATTTCTATTTCCAGGCCTATTGATATCATCAGCATTCATGCTGTAACTGAGATGCATGAGCGTATGGCCGCAATCCGTAATTCGAATCCCACCTGTTGCCAAGGGTTCAGCCAGGAGGACAAGGTGATCACCATCAGAAAAAGTGAAAGGAGTTGAGATTGAAATGCGATGATCACTTCGTGGAACGACCTCCACCTCGGCACACAAGCTTGTGCAGAGGTTTTTGCGCAGTTGTTGAAGGTCTAAGTCCATAGGTCTAGCTGGTTGGCCGGGGCCACCAACCCGGAGAGATCGAAGTCTTCAGACAGAGCAAGCTTGGCATCTTCCAATGTGGAATAGCGATCCGTTGGATGAGCGAAGTTCTCGTGGCTCCACCCTTGCCGAACTGCTTCGACAGTCATTTGATGGACATGGCACTGATGCTGAATGCGTTGACCATCGACCCGATTCACACATCCATTCAACATGCTTTTGCTTCTTCCGATCCTTCACGACCCACTCCGTCACGCGCTTCGGGGTTTGCCGCAGGCGAAGGAGAAGGGCTTCAGAAATGATATCTTCAACAGGCATGAGATGAAACCACTGTTATGTATTGATATTAAATGACAGACCACTTGGGTAAAGCTGCTCAGGGCTGATCACTTGAATGCCGCCGAGGACCAGCCAACGTAGCCACCGGGCACAGCAATGCCAGTTCCGAAGAAATCCGGTCCATCCAGCACAATCCAACGGAATGGCCTGAGCCACAGCTGGCCATTAGCGGATCCAGCCTCCACCGAGCCGCCAAGGCAGCGATGGAGCTGGCCTGCCACCAGCGCTTGGGAGGCTGCAGAGGGAGCCCCCCACACATGGTCTCCGCTAGGCACTGGAGGCTTTCACCGAGCGGCTGGTGGCCCATTTCACGCCAGAAAAGGTGATCCTGTTCGGCTCTTTGGCCCGCCGCAAGGCCGCTGACATTCCGATGCCGACATCCTCGTTGGCATGTTGTTTGAGGGACGCCACTTCGAGACCATTGGTCAGATCCGCCAGCTTTGTCGAGCTGAGTGTCCACTCGAGCGTCTTGTGCGACGGCCTGAGGCAATCGAATTGCGCGACGCCGGAGGAGCCCCCTCCTTCAGGAAGCCCTTGATCACGGCGAGGTGCTCTTTGACGATCAGCCACAGGGCTAGAGGCCTCGTCTTAAGCACGAATTAAATCCTCTACATCTATAGCAGCTTGCCGGAGGATTGCACGGAGCGTGCCCTCCGGTATCTCGCCAAGATGGTTGGGGATCGTTGTGTAACGCTTCGTATTTAGCTAGACCAAATTTCATTGGATCCAGCAGCCTGGCGATCAAACACAAAGCCATGTCGCCTTCGTTTCGTGACAATCTCACGAGTGCTAAAGCCGGAGAGACGGCCCATCAGGCATTGACAATCTAGGGGACGTCAAAATTCTCGGAGACGGCATCGAGCCTGTTGCCTTGCTGCCGTTCCTGTTGAGCCTGCATCAGGCGCCGTGCCACATCTCTAGCAATTTCTAAGGTTTCACTCACTGTGCGGCCCTGGGCCACCAAACCCTGAATGGCCTCGGATGTGGCCAGATCACGCAGGCTTCAGCCATCGTTGATCCATTGGCAGATTTGAGTTTAGACCGAGCCGAGAAGCTGGCCAGCAGCGAGTCCAGCCCCCGCCGAACCGCCAATGCAGCGATGGAGCTGGCCTGCCACCAGCGCTTGGGAGGCTACGGAGGGAGCCCCAAGCCGAGTGGCTGGTGGCCCATTTCACACCGGAGAAGGTGCTCCCGTTCGGCTCGTTGGCCCGCGGCAAGGGCCGCTGGGATTTTGATGCCGCCATCCTTCTTGGCATGCACTTTGAAGGGCGAAAGTTCCAGACCATTGGTCAGATCCGCCAGCTTTGCCGAGCCGAGTGTCCACCCGAGCGTCTTGTGCGACGGCCTGAGGCAATCGAGAGGCGCGACGCCGGAGGAGCCCCCTCATTCGGGAAGCCCTTGAACACGAGGAGGAGCTCTTCAACTCGCGCACCACTTGCGAGATGCCTCGCTGCTCAGCCCATCCCCATGCCATGGCCCTGGAATCGACTCCAGCTGCCAGCGGAGCAGCCCGGCTCGACCGAGTACTACCTGAGTCTCGCCCTGCTACTCCTGCGCCCACCCCTGGCTAGGGGGTGGTGAGCAAATCTTTACAGAGCCCTGCGCGTGTTGCGTGTTTTTTGCATCATGCGCTATCGAAAAGGCGCAGGGTTGTCATTTTTGCGAAAAGATGGGCAAGCCGATCGGAAGTTGATCGCCTGTTTAGAGGGAATCCCCCTACTGTCCGGAAGGTGGCTTGCTCTCAAGCCTCAACTGTTCTCATTCTTCTTACCCATGACTCAAATGAAACTTGGGGCGAGCAACATCGCAAGGCGCCTCTTCAAATCTGCTGCGACCTCGGCTCTGGCCCTCTCGGCTGTTGCTGGGGGTGTGATGCTGTCTGGTGGGGAAGCGAAAGCATTAGTCAGTGCGAATTGTGCCCCAGCCCCTCAGCCAGTCCCAGCAATTACGGATAACCGTTTTAGCGTTTTAGGCATTGCTGGACCGACTCCCGGTCCTGGGGTTTGTGATGTGGAGCTTACTGACCTTGGAAATGTACCAATTAATGACCCCCCGGCAATATCACCCTTCATCGCACCTTCTGCGCAGTATGATATTGATTACACCCCCAATTTTATAGGAAATGGCAGCCACGAGTATAAAATTACCTATTTGCCTGGCGATTCTTTTATTTGGTCTGGCATGAAATTAACCGGCCCAGGAGCAGGGGCTTCATCAATAGTCAAATTGATTTATGATGATTACGACCCAGGCACGAAGACATATTCCAATTTGCTTGCCACTTTGGATAGCAATACAAATACATGGGGACAATCTTACAAATCCAAAGACAATATGATTTTTGTCAAAGCTACTTACCCAGTTGTAGCTCCGGGGATTGACAATATTCAAGATTATCACCAAACTCCCGGCCCTTTGCCGATCCTGGGCGCAGGCGCGGCCTTCGGCTTCAGTCGCAAGCTGCGCGGACGCATCAAGGCTGCCCGCACCGCTTGATGGTTGGGTCGTTTGACCCATCGCTCCCCAAGCCCCTGCCTCTGGCGGGGGCTTTTTCTTTGGCGCTCATGCCCGCAGCCGGCCCTCCGGCCCATGGCTGATCTCTGCTCAGGGGCTCCTGATAGGCCTGGGGCTGTTCTCTGTGAGCACAACGCCCTAAACACTCACCAGGTCCACCCCATGGCCGCTGGGCTCCTGGAGGCCTTTCACGAGGACGGAAACACTGAGGCCAAGAGCGCCGCAGCTGCAAGCCATCACACCAGCCGCCTCCAGATCGCGAACGAAAGCCTGAACCCTGGCCTTCCCTCGCAGCACGTCATCGCGCTGCACCAGGGGCGCTGAGGCAAGACAACGCTCTGGGTGGCACAGATGGATCGGGCCCTGCAACGCCCTGCCGCCTGCCAACCCGTGCCTCCAGCCACCCCACACCATCGGGGAACATCAGCTACCGAATCACCATGGGCACAAGCGCCAGCAACGCAATTGCTGAGGCGCAAAAGATTGTCCAGGCAGGC
>JBEIRX010000037.1:0-14300 GCA_040375715.1 Aphanothece sp. | reverse complement strand
CGGATCAGTCGGCCCTGGAGCTGGTGTTCGGAGAACCCCTGCCGGAGGAGCGGGCGGAGGTGGTGTTCGTGGATGGGGTGCCCCTCATCCGCCCGCGCCAGGCTGGAATGCCCCAGGTTCAACCCTGGGCCGTCCCCCCGATTCAGCTGCCCCTGAACCCCCCCGGATCCATTGGCGTGGATCGGCTCAGGTTGCGTTTCTCCATCAATGGCGAGGGGCTACTGGAGCTGGAGGGGGATGATCTTCTGGTAGGCCAGGCTCTGCCCCGCCTGGTGCTGGGACCGGTGCGATGAAGGCCGTTCTCTGCTTGAGTGCGGCTGCCTCCACGCCAGTGAACCTTGATGCGTGACGTCTCCCGGGATGGGTCCTGGGTCCATCGTTGGGTGGGCTTTCCCATGCTTGCCCTGTCACTTGGAATGGCGCTTGTGGTGGGGTGGAAGCAACAGATCACGCGTCAGTTGCGGGCCGCTTCGGCAGATCAACGGCTGGAGCAGTGCCTGCAGCTGGAGCGTCGTCTGCAGGCCCTCGACTGGGTGCCCAGCCCGGTGGATCAGGGTGCAGGCCGGTGCCGAAGAGAGGCGGCCCAGCGCCTGTGGGCGGCACAACAGAAGACCCAGGCGCTTCGTCTGCAGAGCGAGTTGGTGGCCTCCCGCACCGCCACCCCTGAAGACATCGACCGGCTGAAGGAGTGGAAGGGGCAGGTGCAGCGTTCCGCCCTGGCGGCCTTTGAGGCTGGCAATCTGGATCAGGCTTTGGCTCTGCTTCGTCAGAGCGACACCGCCGGAGGGGATCCGGGAGTGGCCAGCATGGTGAACCAGTTTCAACAGAGCTGGGCCAAGAACCAGGCGGATCTGGCGCGTGCCGAGGCCCTGGCCGCCAAGGGCCAGTGGTGGGATTCTCTGTCTGCCCTCAATGGGCTCAGTCATCCCTACTGGCGTCAACGCAGCCTGTCGCTCAGGCAGAGGGTGGAAGCCAGCCTGGCAAAGGTCGAGAAGAAACGGGTGGATACCCATGGTCCCCTCCCCTATGCCGTCTCCCCGGAGAAGTTGGATGCGCTGGTGAAGAAGCGGGTGGCCGCAGGGGTGCCGGACTGGCAGGCCTTTGGGGAAGCTTGCCGCGCCTTGGGAGGGCGCGTGGTGGATGGGGGACCGGAGGCTACTTGTGAACGCTGAAAGGGCCCTAGCGCAGGCCGCCCCACCTGTGATGCGAGCGTGACAGGATGGCGCCGATTCAGGAGGGTGTATGGAGGCTGGTGATCGCGTGACTGTGACTTCCAGTGTGGTTGTGTTCACCCATCCCGAGCATCGGGGACTTCCCTTTGACCTTCAGGGTCAGCAAGGGGAGGTTGTTAGCGTGATTGATGGCTGGAAGGGCCGTCCGATCAGCCCAACCCTGCCGGTGGTTGTGGCGTTCGGTAAGTTCCGTGCCCATTTTCGGGCGGACGAACTCAGCAAGCTCTGAAGGGCTGGCCTGCTCGATGTTTCAGGGATGGAGAAGGAACACTCCTTCCTCCCCATCCACCGCCTGTAGGCAGAGCTGAATGCTCTCCTGCCTGGAGGTGGGCACCACCCGGCCGCAAAAGTTTGGCTGGATCGGGAGCTCCCGATGGCCGCGATCCACCATCACCACCAGCTGCACCCGACTGGGACGTCCCCAGCCCTGCAGTGCCTCCAGGGCGGCCCGCACCGTGCGCCCGGTGTAGATCACGTCATCCACCAGCACCACGAGGCGACCATCGACGCTTTCCGGAAAGGAGGTGGCTTCCACCAGCCGGGTGCCTACCCGCGCCAGATCATCCCGGTGGAAGGTGGGGTCCAAGCTGCCATGGGGAATGGGATGTCCGGCGATGCCGCTCAGCCTTTCGGCCAGCACTCTGGCCAGGGCCACCCCGCGGGTGGGGATACCGAGCAGCAACAGATTCTCGGAATCAGTGGCCGACTCCAGCACCTGAGAGGCGAGCCGGTCGAGGGTGCGCCCCAGTTCCTGGGCGGAGAGAATTTCGATGCGTGAGCTCGGCTCGGATGCTGGCTGGACCAAGCGCACGGCTCAGATTCTTTTTCCATGCTAGGCGAGAAGTTTGCTGCCTAGATGTCCACAAAGCCTGACGCTTTGTCACCCACCCCTGACCACTAGAAGGCTTGGATGTAGTTTTGGCTCGGTTGAGGACCCATCCGCGAGTAGGCAAAGGGTGAATTCCATCCCTCCTTCCAAGCAGGCCCTTAAACAGGCGAAGACGCCAGTGCTCCACTTTTCTGACGCCAAGCCCGTCGCTCCTGTGGTTCTGGTGATCCTCGACGGCTGGGGGTATAGCGAGAATCTGGCCTCTAATGCCATCGCCTCGGCCGAAACTCCTGTGATGGATGCACTCTGGCAGGCCTATCCCCACACGCTCATTTCAGCGAGCGGCGGTGCGGTGGGCCTCCCGGATGACCAGATGGGCAATTCCGAGGTGGGCCATCTCACGATCGGTTCGGGCCGTGTCATTCGTCAGGAACTGGTCCGGATCAGCCAGGCGGTTCGGGATGGCAGCCTCTTCGAAAACCCCGCACTCAACAGCCTGGCCGACACCCTGCTGGCCAGTGGGCGCACCCTCCATCTTCTTGGCCTCTGCTCTGACGGTGGTGTCCATAGCCATCTCGAGCACCTCGGTGGCCTGTTGCGCTGGGCTGCTGCACGGGGACTCCCGTCTGTCTGCATTCATGTGGTTACCGACGGGCGAGACACGCCTCCGACCAGCTGTCCTGTGTATCTTCAGCGGCTCGCTGCTCTGATCAAGGAGGCTGGCGTAGGTGAGATCACCACGCTCTGTGGCCGCTATTGGGCCATGGACCGTGACCATCGCTGGGACCGCACGGAAAAGGCCTATCGGCTGTTGACGGAGCCCGGCGACCTGAGCAGCCAAACCCCTGAGGAGGTCCTGTCAGAGTCCTATGCCCACAACATCAGCGACGAATTTCTTGAGCCTGTGCGGTTTCAGCCCAAGGTTCTGGAGGCTGGGGATGGACTGGTGTGCTTCAACTTCCGGCCCGATCGGGTGCGTCAGCTCATTCGTGCGTTGACCTGCACTGATTTTGACGGATTTTCCAGGGAGCCTAGCGTTCCTCTGCATGTGGTGACCTTCACCCAGTACGAGCAAGGGTTGCCCGTGGCCGTTGCTTTTCCCCCTGAATCCTTGGATGGTTTGCTGGGACAGGTGGTGTCGGAACATGGCCTTCGCCAGTTCCGGACGGCGGAAACCGAAAAATATCCGCATGTCACCTATTTCATGAATGGCGGCATTGAGCAGGCTTTCCCCGGCGAAGATCGCCATTTGGTGCCCTCGCCCCGGGTTCCCACCTACGACATGGAGCCGGAGATGTCGGCGGAAAAACTCACGGCCAGTTGTATTGCTGCGATCAACAAGGGGATTTATTCCTTGGTCGTGATCAACTATGCGAACCCTGACATGGTGGGTCATACCGGCCAGATGGAGGCCACAGCCAAGGCCATCGCCATGGTGGATCATTGTGTGGGCCAACTCATTGAGGCCACCACCCGCATGGGAGGCACTTTGTTGATCACTGCTGATCATGGCAACGCCGAGGTGATGCAGGGCCCCGATGGCCGCCCTTGGACAGCCCACACCACCAACCCGGTGCCCGTGATTCTCGTGGAAGGGGAAAAGCGCCAGTTGGCTGGCCATGCCACTGATGTCAAGCTGCGGGAAGGCGGCGGTCTGGCTGATATCGCCCCAACCCTGCTGGCGATTCTGGGCCTTCCCAAGCCTGAGCGGATGAGCGGTGAATCCTTGATCCAGGCCGCAGGCTCCCCTGTTGGCACCGATGTGCCATCCCAGCCGATGCGGGTTTAACCCTAGAGTCGTTCTATGCTTAAATCCGCGTTGTCCTGGCTCTGGATGCTGAGTGGCATCCTCCTTGTGATCAGCATTCTCTTGCATAGTCCCAAAGGGGATGGGCTTGGTGGCCTGGTGTCAGGGGGGAGCGGCATGTTCACCAGTGCCCGCAGCGCTGAAGCCACCCTGAACCGCATCTCCTGGACCCTGTTGGCCCTATTCATGGTCCTGGCCGTCATTCTGAGTGCCGGCTGGGTGGGGTAGCTCACTGTGAGCCAGCCAGGGCGTCGTGCGCTGCTTCGTTCAGGATTGAGGGCTTTGACCATGGGTGCTGGATCCATGCCTCTCTTTGGTTGGGCCAGGGGAGCGCAAGCTGCCTTCAAAGCCAGTGACCCCCGCTGGGCCCTGAATGAGACCGAGTGGAAGCGCCGGCTTTCACTGGAGGCCTACAAGGTGCTCCGCCAGGAGGGGACGGAAGCCCCCTTTAGCTCCCCCTTGAACCAGGAAAAGCGGGACGGTCTGTACCGCTGCGCGGGTTGCCGCCTGGCGCTCTTTTCATCCGCCGCGAAGTTTCAGAGTGGCACCGGCTGGCCCAGTTTCTGGCAACCACTGCCGGGAAGCCTCGCCACCAAGATGGATTTCAAAATCCTGGTGCCTCGTACGGAATATCACTGCCGCCGTTGTGGAGGCCATCAGGGCCATGTGTTCAAAGATGGACCGAAGCCCACAGGCCTGCGGTATTGCAACAACGGCGTGGCCCTTCTGTTCGAGCCAGGCGGTAAGGGAGCCTGACGCTTTTTTCACGGGCTCCATTGCGGAAGGTTGCCGGCGGCAGAGCTTCGCTGAAAACCTGCGAAAATCTTTGTAATCCCTCCATCCTTGTGCTGTAGGCATGGGTAGCCCCATCAGCAAAGACACCTTCCTGGAACGTGCTCGGGCACGCTTTGCTGAGCACTATGACTACAGCCAGATCCTTTACAAGAGCTATAAAACCCCCGTTCAGATCCGTTGCACCCTCCATCCGGTGAAATTGATCTCCATCACACCGGAAAAACATCTGCAAACCAGCGGTGGTTGCAAGTATTGCCTGCGGGAGAGTCGTATTCGCATGCTGGAGCGCGAGCTTCAGCGCGCACCTGCCCTTCGGGAGGATGGCTCTCTGCTGCTTCAACCCACCCTGAGTGAGGCCCCAAGCACCTGAGCCCCTTTATGGCAGGTGTGTCCTGTCGATGGCTTCTGGCGCTGGCCCTGCTCACCACCTGCGCCGGTGCAGTTCAGGCTGCTGATCCTGAGGCCTGTCGCGAGTTGCGGGCTCGCAGGGATGCACTGGCAACCCGGGCGATGGAGGAGGAATTAGCCCTGGTGCGCACCTTCCGGAACCGAATCTGTCCCCGTCTGGCCAGGCAGGCAGAGAGGGCCAATGCCAGAGATCAGCGCTACGAACCCCTGGATTACGCCAGCTGGAATCAGTGTCGCCTGGAAGCTGAGCGGCAATTGGAGCGGAGCCGTCCCGTGCTTCATCGCAACAGGCAGGCCTTCATGTTCTACAGCAAGGTGGGTGCAGAACTGGCGGAGCAGGCCGACCGGATCAGTGCTGCCATGAAGGCTCAGGGTTGTCCTTGAAGGGAGGTCATGGCCATGGAACCATTGGTCTGCACCATGGCAGTGAGGCGATCCCGGGGATCATTCTCCACGCGGGTCACCGTGACGGGCTGACCTCCGTACAATGCCTCGCCAGCCGTCTGCAGATCGGATTGGATCGCTGCAAAGGCTTCAGCGGTATTGGGGGCACGCAGGCGGTCGTTGGCCTGATAGATGAAGCTGCCCCCGTCGAACCGCAGCTGCCCGCTCAAGCGTTGATCCTCCTCCAGAAGGGAGCCGAAGAGTGCCAGGCGTCTGGCCAGCTCGAGGATCCGTTCCTGGTTTGAGGCCCCGCCACCGATCTTGCGTTGGGCAGAGAGGCCAAATTGGCCCCCACCATGCTCCATGGCGTAGTTGATTTCGTGGCTGATCAGCATGATTCCAGGGCCTTGGGGCACATGCCGATAATCGGCCACATCGATCAGGGTGCCGGGCAGTGTCTTGCGTCGGATCCACTCGTGAAAGATCGGGATGAGAGTGGCCTCATCGAGGTTTGTGGGGTGGGCAAGGAATTTCAGGCAGAAACGCTCGACATCCATTGGGCAACGTGACCTCGATTCAGGGCAGGGAAAGGGTTGGGGGGGCTCAGAGGCAAGGCTGTAGCTAGCTGCTCACCGGTTGCTTCTGCTGAAACCAGCGATGAAAGGCCTCAGGGGAGCCGATCCCTGACTGCAGCATGCGGGAGTGGCACTCGTAGGCCGCTTCGATGAACAATCGCGCTTCTTCCACAGCCTGCTTGGCGCGGTCCAGAGAGGAGGGATCCTGACGGCATTCGTAGGCATGGAAGAGGTAGCTGGCAAACTTGCCGCGGACAAAGGGGTCGAAAAAAAGTTCCGTATCGTAAAAGTAGCGTCGGAAGTCGTTCACAATCACCTCAGGATCATCCGGAATATCCACATCCGGTACCTTCAACAGTGCCTGAGCCGCCTTCAGCATGGCGGCCAAGGCCTTGTCGGCAGCTTTCTGAACGTTGCCATTTTCGCTGTCGGATTCCAGGAGCAATGTGGCATCAAAGTTCAGGCTTTCAGCCATCGCCACATCGAAATTGGTCAGGGACACCACTTCGCCAGCGCACTCACCGATGCCAATGTCGCCGATGGTGTATTCCCTTGCATCGCCCCAATCGGTGTAGAAGGATTGATCAACGGCATAGGGTGGAACCTCCGTGAAGGGCTGGACGCGGTCCTTGATTTCCTTCTTGCCGATGCGATTGACAAACTGAGGAAACTTTTCGCCCTGCTGCTTTTCCTTCATATAAAGATCCAGAAGGAAATCCACCACCTCCGGCACCCGTTTCGTTGGGATCACCCCAAGGGATTGGCCGTAATGGGCGGCGTTGTTTCCCCACTCCCCACCGAGAATCAGATGGAGATGGGGCACCCGGTGACGATCGATCAGGCGATTCGAGCCGTAGAAACCGATTTCCGCCACCGTGTGCTGGCTGCAGGAGTTGAAGCAGCCACTCACCTTGATGCGGATGTCCTTCACAGCTTCGTCGTACTGGAAGCCCTTGTGGGCCAACCGTTGCCGGAGTTCACCGGCGAGTCCTCTGGAGCTCGCGATGCCGAGTTTGCAGGTGTCTGTGCCTGGGCAGGCCGTCACGTCGGCGATGGTTTCAGCGCCGGGGGTGTGGAGCTGCAGGGCCTTGAGAGCCAGGTAGAGCGCTGGCAGATCCGCCTGATGGATCCAGCGCAGCAAGAGATTTTGCTCCACGGTGGTGCGTGTGGCATCGGGGGTGAAGCGCCGGGCCACATCCGCGAGCCCCCGCATCTGGTGAGCGGTGAGATCCCCCAGGGGCAGGTTGATGCTCACGCAAACGAAACCGTCCTGGCGTTGCTGGTAAACGTTGGTGGAGCGCCATTGCTCGAAGGGGGAAGCATCAGTCCCGAGGTCGATCAGCTGGCCTTCGGAGACCGGTCTGGGATGCCCCTGTTCCGTGTATTGGGGGATGGTCTTGAGCCACTGGGTCCATTCCGGATCCTCTTCCAGCAGGGCGCGCTCTTCCATCACGAGGCGACGGAATTCATCGATGCCCAGTTTCTGGACGAGGAATTTGATCCGTGCCTTGTTGCGATTCTTCTTCTCTCCCAATCGGGCATAGACCCTGGAAATGGCCTGGGAGAGGGGAAGCAGCTCCTCTGGTGGAATGAACTCTGCGAACAACTTGGCCAGATGGGGAACGGCGCCGAGCCCCCCACCCACGTAGAGATCAAAACCGATCTCCTCCTTGCCCCCCCTGGTCCGTTTACGGGCGATCAACCCCAGGTCGTGCATGTAGGTGAGGCCGCAGGGGTTGTGTGCACAGCCTGAAAAGGCGATCTTGAATTTGCGGCCGAAGTCCTGAACGTCCCTGTGGCCTAGAAAATAGTTGGCGGTTTCATTGGCATACCCTGTGACATCGAAGGCTTCATCCCGGCAGACGCCCGCAAGGGGGCAGGCGGTGACATTGCGAACGGAATTTCCACAGGCTTCTCTGGTGGTGATGCCCACGGCCGCTAGTCGGCGGTGCATGTCCGGAGTGTCTTCCAGAGAGATGAAATGCAGCTGAAAATCCTGCCGGGTGGTCACATGAAGGATGTTGTCTGAATATTCCTCGGCGATATCAGCCAGCACTTCCATCTGCTCAGCACTCAGGCCTCCGTAGGGAATCTTGATCCTTTGCATCCCCGGGGCTTCCCATTTTGTTTCGGGACCTTTGGTCAGTTCGGGGTGGGGAAAACTGATCTCCTGAGTTGTTTCTCCATCATGGCGATAGCCGTTGTCATAGCGCTGCCCATAGGCACCCCGACGCAGACGCAATTCAGCGAACACCTTGTCCTCAATTTTCCCCTGGCAACGAAGAACCATCTGATTTTCGAAGGTATCGATCTCCTCGGCCATCTGCGGTGGGATCTTGTCGGCCAGTTTCGCTTTCCAGGATTGAGGCTGAAGTGTTGTCATGCTTTGTTTATCTTGATTGTGAAAATGATTGGAAAAGTCTGCTTTGGTTGCCATGAATGACGCTGGCCCCATGCTAGTTGGCGGGGTTGGGGAGGCCGGCCGCGAACGCCGTGCTTTAGCAGTCTTTTAACATTCGCCAGGGCTGTCGCTAGCGTTTTGAAGCAGACAACCTCCAGTCAGCATGAGCGATGTGGGCCATTCCTCCAGGCAAACGCTGAGCCTGAAGCCCAAAGACGTGGTGCTGGTGCGCCACGGGGAGACGGCCTGGAGCAAGTCAGGTCAGCACACCGGAGCATCCGACATCCCCCTCACTCCCGCGGGGGAGGCTGCGGCCAAGAGGCTGTCCCCTGTTCTGGGATCCCTTCCCTTCGCTCGCGTGCTCGCCAGCCCGCTGCAACGGGCCAGGCACACCTGTGAGCTGGCCGGTTTCTCGGATCGGATGGAACTTGATGCTGACCTGATGGAGTGGAACTATGGGGCCTATGAGGGCCTCACCAGCCCTGAGATCATTGCCAGTGCGCCGGATTGGCTGGTGTTTCGCGATGGCTGTCCCCAGGGAGAACGCCCTGATCAGGTGGCTGCCCGGGTGGATCGGGTGATCGCGCGGTTGCGAGGGGGGGATGGGCCGGTGTTGGTGTTCGCCCATGGCCATCTCTTGAGGGTGCTGGTGGCCCGCTGGCTGGGGTTGCCCCCCTTGGCCGGGAGCCACTTCCTTTTGGATACCGCCACGCTCAACGTGCTCAGCGACTACCGGGGAATCCCGGCCCTGGCCTGTTGGAATGTGCCTTCCCCGGGTTGAAGGGCCATCAAAAAGGGAGGGCAGATGCCCTCCCTGAGTGGTTCTGATGGATTGACCTTGACGTTGATCGAGATGGAGATCAGTAGTCGAAGTCGCCACCGCCCATGCCGCCGCCGGCAGGAGCAACTTCCTTCTTCTCTGGCAGATCAGCCACGATACACTCGGTGGTGAGCACCATGCCGGCGATGGAGGCGGCATTCTGCAGGCCGGAGCGGGTGACCTTGGCGGGGTCAACGATGCCGGCCGCCAGCATGTCGACGTATTCGCCTGTGGCGGCGTTGTAGCCCTCGTTGAAGGGCTTGTTACGCACGTGCTCAGCGATCACAGCCCCGTTGGCACCGGCATTTTCAGCGATGCGCTTGAGGGGGGCGTTGAGGGAGGCCGCCACGATCTGGGCGCCGATCAACTCTTCACCAGACAGGTTGGCAGCGGCCCATTCCTCGAGCACGGGGCCCAAGTGCGCCAGGGTGGTGCCACCGCCGGGAACGATGCCCTCCTCAACGGCCGCCTTGGTGGCGTTGATGGCATCTTCCAGCCGCAGCTTCTTGTCCTTCATTTCGGTTTCGGTGGCCGCACCCACCTTCACCACTGCCACGCCACCGCTGAGCTTGGCCAGACGCTCCTGCAGCTTCTCCTTGTCATAGGAGGAATCGGTTTCCTCCATCTGGGAGCGAATCTGCTCACAGCGGGCCTTCACCGCCGCCTCGTTCCCTTCGGCCACGATGGTTGTGGTGTCCTTGTTGATCGTGATCCGCCGAGCGGTGCCCAGGGAATCGATCTTGGCGTTTTCCAGTTTGAGGCCGGCATCCTCGGTGATCAGTTGACCATTGGTGAGCACGGCGATGTCCTCGAGCATGGCCTTGCGGCGATCTCCGAAGCCAGGGGCCTTAACGGCCGCCACGTTCAGCACCCCGCGCAGACGATTCACCACCAAGGTGGCGAGGGCTTCCTTCTCGATGTCCTCGGCAATGATCAGCAGGGGCTTGCCGGTGCGGGCGATCTGCTCGAGCACGGGCACCAGATCCTGAACCAGGGCGATCTTTTTGTCGGTGATCAGGATGTAGGGCTCATCCAGGACCGCCTCCATCCGCTCGGTGTCGGTGGCGAAGTAAGGGGAGATGTAGCCCTTGTCGAAACGCATGCCCTCGGTGACCTCCAGCTCGGTGGTCATCGATTTGCCTTCTTCCAAGGAGATGACTCCTTCCTTGCCGACCTTGTCCATGGCATCGGCGATCATGCGCCCCACTTCTTCGTCGTTGCCGGCCGAGATGGTGCCCACTTGGGCAATGGCGTTGCTGTCGCTGATCGGTTGGGCGTGCTCCTCGATCTTGCTCACTAGGAAGTCGGTGGCCTTGTCGATGCCACGCTTGAGGGTGATGGCATTGGCTCCGGCGGCCACGTTGCGCAGGCCGGACTTCACCATGGCGTGAGCCAGCACGGTGGCGGTGGTGGTGCCGTCACCAGCGGCATCGTTGGTTTTGCTGGCGGCCTGACGGATCAGGGCGACACCGGTGTTTTCAATGTGATCCTCGAGCTCGATTTCCTTGGCGATGGTGACACCGTCATTGATGATCTGAGGGGCGCCGAATTTCTTTTCGAGCACCACATTGCGGCCCTTTGGACCGAGGGTGACAGCAACGGATTCCGCCAGGATGTCGATGCCCCGCTCCAGGGCACGACGGGCTTGTTCGTTGTAAATGATGCGCTTAGCCATGATCGTTAGTTGATTGTTGGTTGGGGAAACGTGAGGCGTCTTGGGCGTTGGGTCGCCGTGAGAGAACGCTCAGCTGACAACGGCGAGAATGTCCTTCTCGGAGAGCAGGACATAGTCTTCTGTGCCGAGCTTGATGTCAGTGCCGGCGTACTTGCTGTAGAGAACGCGGTCACCCACGCTCACTTCCGGAGCTTGACGGGAACCATCATCGTTGCGCTTGCCAGGACCCACCTGGACGACCTGGCCCACCTGGGGCTTCTCCTGGGCCGTATCGGGGAGGAGGATGCCACCGGCGGTGCGCTCTTCGGATTCAGACACCTTGATGAACACGCGGTCGCCCAGGGGCTTGACCGTGCTGACGCTGAGGGAAACAGCTGCCATGGGATAAAGGGGGAGAGGAAACAACAGGCATTGCGGAAGGGGCAGATCCAGGCCTTGAAGCAAACCTGGCACTCGCGCCCTTCGAGTGCCAACCTATGGCCTCGTGGGGTTGGGCCGGTATCCCTGAAGTGTGCGGGTGACCGAACTCTCGGGATTTCTCTCCTTGCCAACCGTTCGCTGTCCTCAGCGGACCAGGCGCGGTGGTAAGGTTGCGCCGCTTCAGCGGGTCTGGAGATCCGCTCCGCCCTCCCGCCCCTCCCCTTTTCCTATGGCAGCCGCTGCACCCGCCGCTTCCGGCACGACAGGCATCGTTAAGCAGGTGATCGGGCCGGTGCTCGATGTTGAATTTCCTGCAGGCAAGCTCCCGAAGATTTACAACGCGCTTCTCATCAAGGGAAAGAACGCTGCCGGGCAGGACATAGCCCTTACAGCTGAAGTGCAGCAACTCCTGGGCGACCGCCGCGTGCGGGCGGTGGCCATGAGCAGCACTGACGGCCTGGTGCGTGGCATGGATGCTCTGGATACCGGTGCTCCCATCTCCGTACCCGTGGGTGAAGCCACCCTCGGCCGAATCTTTAATGTGCTTGGCGAGCCGGTGGATGAGCAGGGTCCTGTGAGCTCCACCCTCAGATCGCCGATTCACCGAGAGGCCCCCAAGCTCACCGAGCTGGAAACCAAGCCCAAGGTGTTCGAGACGGGCATCAAGGTGATCGACCTTTTGGCTCCCTACCGTCAGGGCGGCAAGGTCGGCCTGTTCGGTGGAGCCGGTGTGGGCAAGACCGTGCTGATTCAGGAACTCATCAACAACATCGCCAAGGAACACGGTGGGGTGTCCGTATTCGGTGGGGTGGGTGAGCGCACCCGGGAAGGCAATGACCTCTACGAGGAATTCAAAGAATCCGGCGTGATCAACGCTGAAGACCTTTCCAAGTCCAAGGTGGCGCTCTGCTACGGCCAGATGAACGAGCCCCCCGGTGCCCGGATGCGCGTGGGCCTCTCGGCTCTCACCATGGCGGAACACTTCCGCGATGTGAACAAGCAAGACGTGCTGCTCTTCATTGACAACATCTTCCGTTTCGTGCAGGCGGGTTCTGAGGTGTCTGCCCTTCTTGGTCGCATGCCCTCCGCTGTGGGCTACCAGCCCACCCTCGGCACGGACGTCGGTGAACTGCAGGAGCGGATCACCTCCACCCTGGAAGGTTCCATCACCTCCATTCAGGCGGTGTACGTGCCGGCGGACGACCTGACCGACCCTGCTCCGGCCACCACCTTCGCTCACCTGGATGCCACCACGGTGCTGAGCCGTGGCTTGGCCTCCAAGGGGATCTATCCCGCCGTGGACCCCCTGGATTCCACCAGCACCATGCTCCAGCCCGCCGTGGTGGGTGATGAGCATTACCGCACTGCCCGTGCCGTGCAAAGCACCCTGCAGCGCTACAAGGAACTCCAGGACATCATCGCCATTCTTGGTCTGGATGAGCTGTCTGAAGACGACCGCCGTACGGTTGACCGGGCCCGCAAGATTGAGAAATTCCTTTCACAGCCCTTCTTCGTGGCGGAGATCTTCACCGGTATGTCCGGCAAATACGTGAAGCTGGAGGAAACCATCAAGGGTTTCAATATGATTCTTGCCGGTGAACTCGACGATCTACCGGAAGCGGCCTTCTATCTTGTGGGCAACATCGATGAAGTGAAGGCCAAGGCCGAGAAGATTCTCGCTGACGCCAAGAAGGGTTGAACTGATGACACTCAACCTGCGCGTTCTCGCTCCTGATCAGAGCGTGTATGACGGCCCCGTCGATGAGGTGATCCTCCCCAGCAGCACCGGTCAGCTGGGGGTGCTCACGGGCCATGTGTCAATGCTCACGGCCCTCGACAGTGGCGTGCTGCGCCTTCGGGAGGGCTCCTCCTGGCAATCCATTGCTCTTCTTGGTGGCTTCGCCGAGGTGGAGGCCAATGAGGTGACGGTGCTTGTGAACGGCGCCGAACTCGGCAACAGCATCGATCGCACCACCGCCGAGCGGGAGTTTGAAGCCGCTGAGCAGGCAGTCCGGGCCTTTGAGGGCCAGGATCCCAGCCCGGAGAAACTCAAGGCCCAGGATGCGCTGGCCCAGGCCAGGGCACGTGTTTCCGCCAGTCGCGGCAGCTGAGAGCTCGTCGCGTTGTTCGCTCCTCTGATCCGTGACGCTGCGGCTGTTGATCGATTCCGCCGACCTCCGCGCCTGGAGAGGTCTCTGGCCGATGGGGCTCTTCACCGGGATCACCACCAACCCAACGCTCCTGAGGCGCGCCGGCCATCGGTGCACCCTTGATGCCCTGAGGCCTCTGCTCACGGAGGCCTTTTCACTGGGCTGTGGTGAATTGCACCTTCAGGCCTGGGGCACCACGGCGGAGCAGCTGCTGGCCTGCGGCCAGGCCCTGATGGCCATTGCTCCGGAACGGATCGTGGTCAAGCTGCCCCTCAATGAACCTGGCCTCAAGGCTGCGAGAGCCTTGGTGGGGGCTGGGACCCGGGTGACCCTGACGGCCTGCTACGGCGTCCCCCAGGTGCTCGCTGCGGCTGCCCAGGGCGTGGCCTACGTGGCTCCCTATCTCGGCCGTATCAGCGATGCAGGCCTCGATGGGTGTGCAGAAGTGTTGCGGATGCAGAGCTGTCTGAGGGGCCTCAGGTCGCCAACACGGCTGTTGGTGGCCAGCCTTCGTTCCCCTGAGGAACTCACCCGCCTGGCAGCAGAGGGCGTTGACACGTTCACGCTGCCCCCGGCCCTGGCCGGAGACTTCTGGCGACACAGAGCCTCCGAGACCGCTGCCGCCCAGTTTGAAAGTGATGCCCGATCCGGGCTGCCAGCTCCCTAGGTGTGTTTTCTCACCAGGTCATTCAGCGCAGAGCAGCTGGTTGAGCCGCTGTTGAGGGCTGAGGCCACCAAGGGCCATGTGGGATCTGCGGCCGTTATACAGCCCCATGTAGCGGGGCAACCAGTGATTCCTCTCGG
>JBEIRX010000019.1:0-29086 GCA_040375715.1 Aphanothece sp. | reverse complement strand
GGGATGGGATGTTGCCGGAGGAGATGGTGGATGGGGAGTGTTTGAAGGGGGATCTGCGGGCGCTGGTGGAGCAGCTGCCGGAGCTGCAGGGTCGGGTGTTGAAGATGCGGTATGGGATGGAGGGCGAAGAGCCCATGAGCCTCACCTCCATTGCCCGGGAACTGGGCATGAGCCGCGACAAGACGAGGAATCTCGAGCGTCGAGCCCTGGAGGGCATCCGCAGCCGTTCCCGGGATCTGCGCAACTATCTGGTGGCCTAGGCGCTGGTGGCTTAGGCCCCGTGGCCTGGGCGCGGAGAATGGGGATCGGATTCTCCCCTGTTCCCCCACCGGCAAACCGGCGTCCTCAGGGGGTTGGCTCTCCCTAGCCTGCGGCCTCAAACCTTGGAGAGTGGGATGGCTGGCCCAGGCTGGCGAGAGGTCATCGGCGGGGTGCTCAGCCGTGCCGATGCCGAACGGGATCTTGCGGTGGCCCGTCGCAAGGGCTACTGGTACACCGATGAGGATCGGCAATGGCTCCGGGAGCATCAGGCCAGCCTGGCTCTCGCGAGGCGCTCCGAGGCCCTCAACAAAGTGGCGCGGGTTGGAACGGTGGGAGTGCTGGCCGCTGCCTGGGCTGTTCCGCCGCTCTGGCCGGTGGCCATCGTGGCCAGCTTCCGGGTGTTCCCTCGCACCAGCCGACGCATCCTCTACGGAGTTCTCGGCCTGACCGGTGCCACTGTGGTGGGCTCCGGAGTGGTGCTGCATCAGGTGATCCAGTCCGCGCAAACGCCATCGCCGGCGTCCCTGCCCATGGCACCCCCGCCGGCCGTTCGCAGCTTCTGATTCGGGCCCCTGATTCAGCCGAGGCTTTCGGCACGCTCGGCTTCGGCTCTCAGGCGCTGGAGCCGCTCCAGCAGGGATTCATTGCTCATCCGGTTCGTGAGCCGCTCCGCCAGCAGGGGAAAGGCCAGAGGGGTGGGGCGGGGTGTTTCCTCCACCAGCACACGGCACCGCCGCAACCGCTCGAGGGTTGCCACCAGGCGATGCACCTCCAATTGCTCCCTGAGCACCTCGTGATGGGCTTGTTGCAGCAGCAGATGGCCTGGATCGTGCCGCTGGAAAACATCAAACAGCAGGGCCGCGCTGATCTGCAGCTGATTGCCGCTCTTTGCCGATCCGGGATACCCGCTCTGCACCAGCCCACACACCTGTGCAATCCCGCGGAAGCGACGCCTGCACAACTCTGAGAGGTTGATCGCCTGCTCCAGATCCCGCTCCAGATCATCGGTGTTCAGAAGATCTCCGATCCTGTCCTGCACCAGCTCTGCAAAGGGATAGCCGCGTGGGGCCAGCAGCTCGAATCCGTAGTCATTCACCGAAACCGTGAGGGTGCCCGGCTGCTGACGGGCCAACCGCCAGGCCCAGAGAAATCCCAGTCCCTCATGCACGAATCTGCCCTCGAAGGGATAGGCATAGAGGTGGCTGCCCTCCCGGGTCCGGCAGATCTCCACCAGCAAGTCATCCAGCCTCGGGATCCGCGAGAGTTCGACCTGCCGTTGCAGCAAAGGGGTGAGGGCACGCAGCTCGGCCGTATCCAGCATCGGGCTGGTGCTTCCCTCCTCCATGGCCTCGCTGCAGCGATCCACCTCCCTGCGCAGATGGTGGCTGAGCAGGTCTGAGAGGGCCATCTGGCCTCCGGCCCAGGCCGGAATGGCGGTGGAGGTCTTGCTGGTGTTGCGCACGAAGGCCGTCATCTCCTTCAGGCGCAGGAATTCCAGCTGGCGGCCTGCGAAGAAAAACACATCCCCGGGTTTGAGGCGGCCGATGAAGGCTTCCTCCACATGGCCGAGCACCCCGCCGCGCTGGAAGCGAACGGTCACGCTCCGATCTGCCGTGATGGTGCCGATGTTGAGTCGATGCAGGCGGGCGATGGCGGCGTCCTCCACCCGATAGCGGAAGGCCGAGGTGTGCCCCCGTAGGACCTCGGCTGACCCATCCGGCACCACCCGTTCCAGCTTCCGGTAGCGGGGATAGGCCGCCAGGCAGGAGCCGCCGTGTTCAAGGAAGTCGAGGCACCATTGCCAATGCTCCAGCTGCAGATGGCGGTAGCTCCAGGCCCTGCGGATGGTCTGCAACTCTTCTTTTGGGCAGAACCCTGGCCCGCAGGCGAGGGTCACCAGGTGTTGCAGCAGCACATCCAGAGGGGCGTCCGGCGCTGCCCGGTGTTCCACCATCCCCTGCGCCAGGCCCCGGCGCATGGCGCTCACCTCCAGCAGCTCCAGGGCGTTGGTGGGCATGAACAGCACCTGGCTGGTGCGTCCGGGCGCATGGGCGGAGCGTCCAGCTCGCTGCAGGAGCCGCGCCAGATTCTTCGCCGAGCCGATCTGCACCACGGTCTCCACCGGCTGAAAATCCACCCCGAGATCCAGGGAGCTGGTGCACACCACCCAACGGATCTCCCCCCCCTTCACCCCAGCCTCCACCGCTTCCCGGGTGGATCGATCCAGGGAGCTGTGGTGCAGGGCCAGGGCGCCCTCCATTTCCGGGCAGGTATACCGCAGGCACTGCTGCCAGCGTTCTGCCTGGTTGCGGGTGTTGGTGAAGAGAAGGGTGGAGGTGGTGGGCTCCAGGGCTGCCACCAGCTCTTCATGCATCCGCAACCCCAGATGGCCCGCCCAGGGGAAGCCGTCAATCGAATCGGGCAACAGGCTGCGGATGGTGGTGTGCCGCTGCAGGGGAGCTGTGATGATCTCCGGTTCAACGCCTTCTCCCACCGCTGTGCGGGCAGCTTCCTCGAGATTGCCGATGGTGGCGCTGATGGCCCAGCGGCGTAGGCCGGGCCGCCGGCGGCTCAGCCAGCTCAGGCAGAGCTCGGTCTGGCTGCCTCGCTTGCTGCCCATGAGTTCGTGCCACTCATCGATCACCACCGCCTGAAGAACAGCGAACAGCTGCTCCGCATCCGCAGAGGCCAGAAGCAGGGAGAGGGATTCCGGTGTGGTGATCAGGATCTGGGGCGGGCGTCTGCGTTGCCGGGTGCGCTCGCTGCTGGGGGTGTCACCGTTCCGCAGACCGACCCGCAGGGGCCAGCCCATGGCGGTGATCGGCGCCTCGATGGCCAGCTGCAGATCCCGGCTCAGGGCCCGCAGGGGTGTGATCACCAGCACCCGCAGGCCCTGGGGTTCCCCGGAACCCAGACGGGCCTCTTCCACCAGTTCCGCCAGCGGCCCCATGAGGGCGGCATAGGTTTTTCCGGATCCGGTGGGCACCTGGATCAGGCCACTCTGTCCATCCAGGTAGGCCTGCCAGCACCGACTCTGAAACGGCTGAGGTTTCCATCCCTGCTCGCTAAACCAGGCTTCAACGGGAGCCAGGCGTTCCCCTGAGGGATGGCGGCGTTTCGGGGTGCGTCCCTGGCCGCGGGAGGCGGCGGCGGCGGCCATCGCGCAAGCAGCAAAGCCCGCGGAACCCTATCGGGTCAGCCGCACCCCTGGCGCGGGGGCCATCAGGGTGAGGGCCTCCTCCACGCTATTGGCCTCTCGGGGGCCTTTGTCAGATCGCCAGCGGCTGATGCGGGGAAACCGCACAGCCAGTCCACTCTTGTGCCTGCTGGAGGGCTGAATTCCCTCGAAGGCCAGCTCGAACACCAGCTCCGGCTCCACGGCTCTCACCGGTCCGAAGCGCTGAATCGTGTGCGTACGGATCCACTGATCGAGGCGCTGGATGTCCCTGTCATCCAGGCCTGAGTAGGCCTTGGCGAAGGTCACCAGCTTGGGAGGATCCAGTTGGGTCTCCCCAGGCTCCCGCCAGGGCCGATCCCAGAGGGCGAAGGTGTAATCCGTGTAGAGATTGGCGCGCCTGCCGCTGCCTGCCTGGGCATAGACCAGGACCGCATCGAGCCGGAAGGGCTCCAGCTTGTGTTTCCACCAGTGGCCCCGTCGTCGCCCGCTCAGGTAGGGAGCGGCCCGATGTTTCAGCATCAGGCCTTCAGCACCGGCTTCGCGGGCACGGCTCCTGAGCGGCTCAAGGTCATCCCAGCTGTTCAATGGCAGCACCGGCGCCAGGCGAAGGGAGGGAGGAGGATCGTTCCCGAGATGGTCCTCCAGCAGCAGGCGACGTTCCTGCAGAGGTTGGGAGCGCAGATCCACTCCAGCCCGCTCAAGCAGGTCGTAGATCACGTAGCAGGCCGGGGCCTCCTGGAGAATCCTGCGCCCCGGGGCCCGGCGGCCTAGCCGTCGCTGGAGAGCGGCGAACGGGCGGGGATGGGCTTCTCCAGAAGGCCAGATCACCACTTCCCCATCGAGCACGAGCCCTTCCGGAAGCAGAGCCGCTGCGGCCGAGAGATCGGGAAAGCTGGGGTTGATCAGGTCTTCGCCACGGCTCCAGAGAAACACCTCTCCCCTGCGGTGGATGAGCTGGCAACGAATCCCGTCGTATTTCCACTCCACCTGCCACTGGCTCACGGGAGTTGTTTGCAGAAAGCCCTCCTCCAGAGGGGAGGCAAGAAAAAAGGGGTAGGGCCGGCTTGCAGGCACCTGATCCGCCTCGGTTGTGGAGATGAGTTGCTGCCAGGCCTCCTCGGTGGGCTGGAATCCCCCCATCAGCCGGTGCTTCAGGGAGGCCTCCTCCACCCCACAGAACCGGGAGAGGGCGCGGATCACGAGCCCCTCGCTCACCCCCACCCGGAGTCCACCGGTGAGAAGCTTGTTCACCACCAGAAGCTGTTCCGGAGGGAGCTCCCGCCAGCAGTCGCGCACGGCATCAGCCTGCTCCTCCCCCTGGAGGGCCGCCAGGCTGGGCAGTCGTTCTTCCATCCAGTGCTGAAGCGATCCCTGCAGCAGGCCCGGGGGGCTGCCGGGATCCACCGTCCAGAGCAGGCTGATGGTTTCCGCGGAATCCCCAACCTGTCTGTGGCAGTCATCAAACAACCAGGCCGGCCAGGAACTGCCGGACAGGCAGATCTCCCGCAGCCGCCTGCCCGTGATCAGCCGACGGCTCTGACGACCAAGCAACACCTGCAGAGTCCAGGCTCCTTCCGCAGGAGTGCAGGTCTGCAGAAAAGCGGCGAGGAGAGCAACCTTGGCCTCGGTGGCCGGGGTTGCATCCAGGGCGTGAAAGAGGTGGCAGAAGGCCTCCATCCTCAGAGTTTCCCTGATTCAGCCGCTCCTTGGGGATCGCGCGTCGATCAAAGCGTGTTGGAAGTCCCAGGTTTGTTGGTCATTTCCTGCGGAGGCCCGGCCAGGTGGACCCCATCTCCTTCTGCAGCTCCGGGCTACGCGTCTTCAGGATCCGCCTCATGAGATTGGGTTTGCCTGGCTTGTTGTGGCTCATCCCCGCAAAACCGATGGCGTAGCCCAGGCACACCAGACCGTCGCGGGCCAAGGGCAGAAAGGTGTTTTCAATGGCTTTGCTGCGGCTCTCATTCAGCTGGTTCTCGATGCGTTTTGCCGTGGGGCGGATCCTTCCGAGCAAAGCTGTCTTCACTGTTTGCAGATCCGCTCCCAAGGGCTTGTTGGCGAGCTGTTCACCCCCCGGGATGGCAAGGATGGCCTTTCTGAGCTGCTGTTCGGTGTTGGCGTTCTGGATCTGGTTGGCCGCAGATACAAACTGATTCAGCTGGGAACGTCCCTCGGCCGCCTGACTGTTGATATTGCGCAAGGCGGCGTAGCTCTGAAGGGGGATGAGGAGCAGGAAGCCGATGGCGGCAACGGTGGCGATCCGCCGAATGAGACGGAGTTGGTGGGAGGAGGGCAGAACGTTCCCATCCACCAGGTTGGCCAACATGAACAGGGCAGTGGCCAGCAGCGGCAGGCTTGCCGTGCCCCGGAGCACGCCGCTCACCCGGAGCAACCATTGGGGCTGAAGGATGGCCAGCGGAAAGAGGGCGGCGATCACCTGCGCCAGAAAAACAATTGTCAGGGCGTAGGCCACCCACTGGAGAGAATCGGCCAGTTGATTGGAACTCACTCTCTTGATGTCCAAACAGTTGCTACTCCTTTTTGACTTGCGCAGATTCTGACCTGTGAGGTGTTGTTTTCCAAGGTCTGTGCTGGAAATTGCGCGTTTCAGCCCTGGGTTGGTGCTGGGCTTTATCCAGCGATCTCCGAACGCAAGAGAACGTTATCCGAACTGAAATCAGGGGTCTCCACCTTTGCCTTTGCGTAATCCAGCCTGAAACTGTCAGCCAGGCTGGAAGAGAGTTCAAAGCGCTGCTGCCAGGCGAGTTCCCTCTGCAGGCGGTGGGTGTCCGTGAGGAAGTGGGAGAGGCGTAGCGGAAAGGTTTTTCTTGCTTTGGGCTCCAGCCTTGCCGGATCGAAGCTGCGGATGTCCACGTCGGCAGGGTCCTTGCCGCAGGCCAGGGCCGCAGCTGCCACCAGACCCCGCAGGGTGATGCCCTGGCGGCCGGAGCAGTTGTAGATGCGATTGCAGGCGGTATCCACATCGATGCAGCGCGCCATAGCCTGGGCGAGATCACGCACGTCCCCCAGCTGGGTGATCAGTCGCCCATCTCCGGGCAAAGGAATGGGGCGTTCGTGGCAGAGACGATCAAAGAACCACCGCTCAATCGGGTTGTAGTTCCCGGGTCCGATGATGTAAGTGGGTCGGAAGCTGGTGAAGGGAATGCCTTCGGCCAGAAGCCAGGATTCCGTCTCCGCCTTGCCGGCGTGGCGGCTTGCCGGATCAATGGGTGCGTCCTCATCCAGTGGCCAGACCTCGCTGTCGGCATAGACCCCAGCTGAACTGACATACACCAGTCGGTGGCTTGGCGCCCCCGTGACGGCCAGCACCCGTTGGGTGTCTTCCCTGGTGCGGCCGGAGCTGTCAACGATCACATCAAAGGGATGCCCACGGAGCAGCTCCAGGTCGCTATCCACCGTGCGGTCACCCTTGATGTGAAGAAGCCCTTCGGGTACTGGCTGGCGCCCCCTGGTGAAGACCGTCACCTCATGGCCCGCCGCCTGGAGCAGAGCCACCAGGGGCCGTCCCACGAAGCGCGTTCCACCCATCACCAGAATCCGCACGGTCGTTTTTCACAGGGCGTGGCCATTCAAGCGGCTGACCGCCGCCGGGGGCTGGCTAGTTTTGCTGAGAGCCTTTCCTCCCTGTGATGGTTCCTCCCCTTGCCCGCCTCCTCTCCGCGGCCTTCGCCGCCACAGTTCTGATCCCTCTCCCCGGAGCGGCCCAGGAGGTGCGTTCCCCGGCCCCCGGGGTGCTCTGTGATGCCCAGGCCCTGCGAGGCAGTGGGGTCTGCTACGACGCCAGGGGAGCATCCATTCCCCTCACAGGCCGCTATCTCGGACGCAGGGCCGAAGCACAGCTTGCCAACTACCTGGCCAGCAATCCGGCTCCGCTGGACTTTCGGCTGAGCAATGGCGCGGTGTGCAGTGTGGCTGCCCGCACCTGCTGGGAGGATGGCTGGAGCAAACGCAACGTGGCCCAGCGGCTCACTGCCCAGCTCTTCAACAATGCCCAGCCTGGCCCGGGCCCCTCAGGGGATGGGTGGACCGGCCAGGGGGGGAGGGACACGGGACTGTGCAGCCTGAGCCGGGGCAGCCGGCCCCTGTTTGATGGCCGTTGTGACCTGCGTCAAATGGGCCAGGGTGATGGTCAGACCCGCTACCGGGTGCGTCTCAACAACGGCACCACCTACGTGTTCACCAATCGTGGAGGCACCGTCAGCATCGCTGACGATTTCGGCTCCACCTGGCCGGTCACCTACGTGAACCATGGGGTCACAGGCATCTTCCGCTGGGCCGACATGAGCCTGGTGGCTACCCAGACCGCGGGCCGCAGTGGTTCCCTCTCGTCCTCCAGCAGCAATGAAGACCTGGGCCGTGCCATCGGCACCTTGCTGAACACACTCTTTCGCTGATTCCGTGCCGGAGGGGGGCAGCTGAGGGGATGCCCCTGCACCTGATGGGGGCTGGGCTGCACCAGAAGGGTGGCCACACCCCTGATGGGATGGCTCAGGCTCTTCCCGCTGTTGAGAGGGGGTGAGACTGGATAGTCCCTGCCGTTGTGGCTCAGGAGCATGGGGGGGTGATTTTGCGCTTCCCTGGTCCGGGGAAGAATCAGATCACTCCAGCCGAAGGTTCGGCGTTCGGCCACTACCAGAGTGGTGTGAAATCCATGGATCATCTGCAGCGGCAGGGTGGTGCGGCCGAAATCCTTGAGCAGCAGCAAGGGGCACCCTCCGTTGTCGCAGTGCTGGCGCCCCAGCAGCGCCACCACGGTCTCCGGATGTCGGTCTCCGTCCAGATCCACCCGGTTGTAGATGTACCTGAGCCCTCCCTGGCGCTGGCAGGTTCCCGGATAGCTGCGCAACACCTGTTCGAGGGCAGGATCTGGGAAGGCGATCGGCGCCACGGCGCGCTCGATCTGCACATTGGGAGTCTGGGGAGGGGAGGGGGGCTCCATCGGGTGCCCTGCCGGGGCCCTGATCTACGGTCAGAGGGATGATGCCACCAGTGGCAAGGAGCCATGGACGTCATCCCTGCGATTGATCTGCTTGGGGGCCGCTGTGTGCGGCTGCATCAGGGCGACTACAGCCAGGTCACCACCTTCTCGGAGGATCCCCTCACCCAGGCCCTCGACTGGCAGCGCCAGGGAGCCAGACGGCTGCATCTGGTGGATCTGGACGGGGCGCGGCAGGGAATGCCGGTGAATGATGAGGCTGTGCGGTCCATCACGGAGGCCCTCACGATTCCCGTGCAGCTTGGAGGTGGGGTGAGAACCCCGGAGCGGGCCGAGCAACTTCTGCAGCTGGGGCTGGATCGCGTGATCCTGGGCACCGTGGCGGTGGAGCAGCCAGAGGTGGTCTGGCGACTGGCGGAGCGGAACCCCGGCCGCATTGTGGTGGGGATCGATGCTAGGGAAGGTTTGGTGGCGACCCGTGGCTGGTTGACCAACAGCACGGTGCAGGCCACGGAGGTGGCCCGCCGCTTTGAAGGCAGTGCCGTCGCTGCCTTGATCACCACCGATATCGCAACCGATGGCACCCTCGCAGGGCCGAATCTGGATTTCCTGCGCACCATGGCGGAGGTCAGCTCCCTTCCGGTGATTGCCTCTGGAGGAGTGGGATCCCTCACGGATCTGCTCAGTCTTCTGGCCTTGGCTCCTCTGGGGGTGGAGGGGGTGGTGATCGGCCGGGCTCTCTACGATGGCACCGTGGATCTGGCAGAAGCGCTTCAGGCCATCGGGCCTGAGCGATGGCAGGATCCAGGCCCCTTGCCGATCGCCTAGAGGATCGCGGAGCGCCACGGGCTGGCAGCATTTCTGGGCCGGATCCTCTATAAAGGGGTTCGGCAGACGAACACTTTCGTTGTTCCCACCCAGGTCTGTGCCCGATCCTGATCCACCACTCCTGACTCCAGGACACAGGCCACTGGTGATGGAACAGGGCTGCTCTGATCCTGAATCTGAGCCAATTGATCTGCCTTCAGCCCCAGCCTGTGCTGAACTGACCGGCAGTGAGACGGTTGATTTTGCTTACCGCCGCTGCCGGGAACTCGGCCTTCGCCTGAGCAAGCAACGGCGCATGGTGCTGCAATTGCTATGGGCTGAAAAAACCCATCTCAGCGCCAGGGATATTTTTGAAAAACTCAATAATCTAGGGCGCAATATAGGCCATACATCTGTCTATCAGAACCTTGAATCTCTGCAATCAGCTGGAGTGATTGAGTGTCTTGATCGAGCCAGTGGACGCCTCTATGGTTATCGGGCAGACCCGCACAGCCATCTCACTTGTCTGGATACGGGGGAGATTCAGGATCTGGAGATCCATCTCCCTCCCCAACTCCTGGATCTGATCGAGCAACGAACTGGCTTTCAGGTCGAGGCCTATACACTCCACCTCCTAGGCCGCAAGCGCCAGGTCTGATGTCATGACACTGGCCAAACCCCAGCGGGCAGGTGCCCTGCTCCCCCAGATTCTTCTCCTTTCGGATGCCCTCTCCAGAGAGGGGCTGAAGCGATGGCTGGATCAGGATCCTCCCCGCTTTCGGCTGGTGGATGGTGCAGAACAGCTCGAGGGTGCACCACGCCTGCTGATCTGGAGTCTCACAACCCTTCCTCCGGCCGCTTCCCTGAGGGAAGAGATCCGTCTGCTCCAGGAGCGCTGGCATCCAGCTCCCTTGCTGCTTCTCTCCTCCGGTGCCCTCTCCTATCCCCGGGAGCTGCTGCTGGATCTCCCGCTTCAGGGACTTCTGGAAGCGCCGGATGCCGCCACCCTCCGGGACGCCGTGGACACCCTCCTGGCGGGGGGGCGGGTGGTTGATCTCCTCGGAGGACGGGGGGAATCACCCTGGAAGGAACCGACTCCCATGGGGCTGGGCCAGTGGCTCCTGGTGAGCGGGCTCCAGCAGATTGATGCCGAGTTGAGGGTTGTCGCCCGCCTTCTCGACCCTCCACCCACCAGCTGGCTGGCCCTGCTTCTCTTGCAGGGACGACGCCGGGAGCTCGATGCGGCCCGAGGCGTGCTCCTCTGGCTCTGGGGTCCCCTGAGCATGGCCTGGAGCCCGGAGCCCGGCTTCCCTGCCGCGGATCCCGATCCCACCCCCTCCCTCACTGCCCCCATGGAGAGAGGTCTGGGGAGCCCACCCGTGCTCTCCCTCACCCTGCGCCAGCGCAATGCCGAGGGGATCTGGCAGGCGTTGCGTCAGCGGCTCGTGGAGGCGGTATCCAGCGAACCCGCGAACCTCACGGGCCAGCTGCTGGCGTTTGACGGTCTGCAGGCCGAGCGCAGGAGGGACCTGCTTCTTGCTCTTCTGGAGCAGCTCGACCAGTTGCGCGACAACCTTCAGGAGGCGGATCAGACCTCTGAAACGCTCCGTCAGCGCTGGTCTGCCCTGCAACCTCAGTTGCGCCAGCAGGCCCTACGCCAAATGGCAGGTCCCTATGTGCAGATCCCTCGAGAAGGCACGCTTCAGCCCGTGGCTGACACGCTGCTGCTCCAGAGCGATCTCAGTGGAGACGACCCGGAACTTCCCGACCCCCAGACCATGCTGGCCGCCCTCCTTCAGGCCAGACCACTGGTGGTGGATGGCCGCCTGAGGGCAGCGGATGAACCCCAGGCCGTGCTCTACCTCGAAATGCTTCTGGCCAACTGGCTGGTGCGCAGCGCCGAGCAGATCAGCGGCGAGGTGCTGGCTCTCAGCGCGGAGTGGCCTGAACTGCGGCGTTACCTCCTCCGGGATACCCTTCTGCCCACCCGCAATCTCGAGCGGCTGCGCAACCAGCTGAATGCGCAAGAACGCTGGCTCAGTTGGGTGCAGCGTCCGATCCAGCTCTACGAGAGCAGGCGGCCTCTCTACTGCCTCAAGGAGGGTGCCATTGCCCGTTTGGATCTCACCGAACCCCGCGATGCCGAACTCAGGCGTCTCGGCTGGCCCCAACAGTTCGTCACCCTGGCCCTTGAGGTGCGGGATGCCCTCGCTCCTCAGGTCCAGAACATCGTGCGTGCCCTTGGTGACCTTTTCGTTGTCTTCCTCACCCGTGTGGTGGGTCGGGCCATCGGCCTGGTGGGTCGTGGCATCGCCCAGGGGATGGGGCGAAGCCTCGGGCGTGGCGCACCATAATTTCTCTGGTCCAACCCAGTGGCGCTCCGTTGTCCCCTCTCTCTGATTCAGCCCACCTCCCTCTGAAGCCATCCCCCGTCGATTGGCTCAGACGCCATGTGCTGGTGCTGACCACCCTGGTTCTTCTGGTCGCTCTGATTTGGCCTGCAGGCGCATGGGCAAGTCTGGAGAATGACCGTTACGACGGAAACATCTATGCTCTCTATGCTGGAAATGGCTCCCTGGTTCCCCCTCGCCTGACCCTGGCGGAGGCCCTTGCGGAGCATCGGGTCACAGTCCTGGTTTTTTACCTCGATGACAGTTCGGTGAGTAAACGCTTTGCAGGGGAGGTTTCTGAGTTGCAGCGGGTGTGGGGAAACAGCATTGAACTGATGCCGCTGGTCACCGATCCACTCCAGAATCGTGCGGATGGAGGTGTGGCTGATCCGCTGCATTACTGGAGGGGCGTCATCCCCCAGGTGGCCGTGCTCGGGGCCGATGGTGAACTGGTGTTCGAAGCCTCAGGGCAGGTGGAGATCGATGCCATTCACGCGGCCCTGAGCCGGGCGACGGGACTGCCACTTCCCCCATCCAGTTCCGAGCGGCGGGTGGCCAGTTTCAATGAACTCAACGATGGCTGGCAGACCCCGGCCCCGGTATCCCCTCCCCGTGGCTGATCTGTCCTCCCCGCAGAGGCGCCTGGAGAGCGACAGCCTTGGCACGGTCGAGGTGCCGGCTGACCATTACTGGGGTGCCCAGACCCAGCGCTCCCTGCAGCTCTTTCCCTTCGGAGAGCCAATGCCCCTGGCCATCATTCATGCCTTCGGCCACCTCAAGGCGGCCTGTGCGGAGGTGAATGCCCAGGCCGGCCATCTGGATCCCGCCCTGGCGGTGGCCATCGTTGCCGCTGCGGAGGAGGTGGCCAGCGGAGCTCTGGATGGGGAGTTTCCCCTGCGGGTGTGGCAGACGGGCTCCGGCACCCAGACCAACATGAACCTGAATGAGGTGATCGCCAACCGGGCCATTGCCTCCCTGGGGGGTGTGCTTGGCAGCAAGACCCCGGTCCATCCCAATGACCATGTGAACCTCAGCCAGTCGAGCAACGACACGTTTCCCACAGCGATGCATGTGGCCGTGCTGGTCGCACTGGAGCAAAGGCTTCTCCCTGCCGTGGAGGCGCTGATGGCGGCGCTGGCGGAAAAGGCCGAGGCCTATGCCGATCTCATCAAAATCGGCCGCACCCACCTTCAGGATGCGGTGCCCTTGAGTCTTGGGCAGGAGTTCGGTGGCTACTGTGCCCAGTTGCAGTTGGGCCTGGAAGGGTTGCGATCCACGCTGCCCGGCCTGCGCGCCCTGGCCATCGGTGGCACGGCCGTGGGTACAGGGCTGAATGCGCCCACCGGGTTCGGTGAGGCTGTGGCGGCCCGCCTTTCTGAGCGGATCGGGCTTCCTTTTTACTCAGCAGCTAACAAATTTCAGGCCCTGGCGGGCCATGAAGCCCTCGCGGCCACCCAT
Organism: Aphanothece sp.; assembly: GCA_040375715.1. Lineage (GTDB taxonomy): Bacteria > Cyanobacteriota > Cyanobacteriia > PCC-6307 > Cyanobiaceae > Cyanobium. The sequence continues at coordinate 16,038 of JBEIRX010000019.1, read as the reverse complement.
GGGGCCCTGGCCGTTGTGGCCGGCAGCCTGATGAAGATCGCCAATGACATCCGCTGGCTGGCCAGCGGTCCCCGCTGCGGCTTGGGTGAGTTGATCCTCCCGGCGAACGAACCGGGTTCGAGCATCATGCCGGGCAAGGTGAATCCCACCCAGTGCGAGATGGTCACCATGGTGGCGGTGCAGGTATTGGGCAACAACACCGCGGTGCAGATCGCCTCCAGCCAGGGGGCCTTCGAACTCAATGTCTACAAACCCCTGATTGTCGCTAACTGCCTCAGCAGCATCGAGCTCCTGAGCGGCGCCTGCACAGGCTTTCGGCAGCACTGCATCGAGGATCTACAGGCGGATGAGGAGCGCATCCGCCTCCATCTGGATCAGAGCCTGATGTTGGTTACTGCCCTTACCCCCGTTCTGGGTTACGACAAGGCCAGCGCCATTGCGCGCCACGCCCATGAGAATCGCCTCAGCCTTAGGGAGAGTGCACTGATCCTCGGCATGATCAGCGGCGAGGAGTTCGATCGTTGCTTGAATCCTCAGCAGATGATCTGAGCAGCTCAGCGAGCGCGTCCCGTCCGCCTGGCTGATCCTCTGCCCCCCGCCTGAGAATCACCACCCCATCGCTGATCCACCGGATCCCGTAGCTCTTGCCCATGGCCTCCAGTCGATCAGCGGCCAAGGCCAACACATCCTGGTCTTCGTTGAAGGCCGGGGCGTAACGCTGCAGCCTGCCAAGGTCTGCGGCCACCCATTCCACGGGTTGGCTCTGGCCCCCCCTGTTTCTGTAGGTGAGGCTGTAGGGGAACCGAACCAGCACCTCCCGCCTGGCCAGCTGTGGCACCAGATGGGTGGTGGCCGCCACGCTCGCCTGGGGTGGAATGATCTCAAGGGCCTCCCTGGCGAGGGCCGCATGCCTCCATTGCTGGAGCAGGGGCACATGCACTCTGGGGGAGAGGCTGTCGGGAATCAACCAGGAGAGGGAGCGGTTGGGGTTGCTGGTGAGGGTGAAGAGCAGAGAGAGGGCCAGGCACCCTGCCCACATCCTCCGCCATCGCTTTTGTTTGAAGCGATGGGGGTGGGCGCGCCACCAGAGCGCTGCGCCCGCAAAGAGACCCGGCACCACCAGGAAGGTGTAGCGGATGTTGATCGACAGGGGGTTGTTGCTGCCCTGGGCCAGGAGCAGCCCCAGCAGGGGGAGACCCATGAGCAGCCAGCTGTCGAGAGAGAGCAGGGGAATGAACATCAGCGGCAGCCCCTGACCCAGCAGATAACGCAGGGTCTGATCCGGGGGGCTGACCAGTTCCCGGAGCAGCAGCAGCGGCTGGCTGAGGCCTGCCTGCAGCACCTCAAGGCTGGAGGCTTTGTCCTTCTGGCCGACGAACTGGCCGAAGTTCTCCAGCATGAAGCGTCGTGAGGTGTCTTCACTGAAGAGGGGCATCAGCACGGAGGTGACGAGCACCACCCAGGTGCCACCCCAGAGGATCAGGGCAACGGCAATGGGCCAGCGGTTGCGCTGGCGGAGCAGCAGCCAAAGGCCGATCCCGATCAGCACAACACCGGTGTCCTCCCTCACCAGGGGGATCAGCAGTGCTGAAACCAGCCCCAGCCCCCTCCATCGTTTTTCCAGGGCGATCAGCAGGAGAAACACCAGCAGGGGCAGCTGACAGAGATCGGTGAAGTTGCCCCAGGTGGGGCCGATCACCGCGTTGGCGCCAAAGAAACTGATGGCCACCATTGCCCCTAAGTCCTCCTCCAGCCAGAGACGGGCGAGCCGATGCAGCGCCAGTCCAGCCGCCGTGATCAACAGCACCTGGATCACCCCGAGGGCTCCTGGCCCCGCCAGCCCCACCAGCGGAATCCAGAGGGCCAGCAATGGGGTGAAATGCTGGCCGAGTCGGCGATAACCCACGGCCGGGTCTTCCCCGCCATGGATCACGTTGGTGGAGAGCTGGGAGGAGAGGGTGCTCTCAAAGGGATGGCCATGGAGCCCGTTCCAGAGCACCTGGGTGAAGATGCCCTGGTCATAGGAAGCGGTGAGGGAATGCAGACGCCACCACTGAATGAGCAGGCCTGCAGCCAAGAACAGGACAGCACTGAACCAGAAAAGCCTGGTCCAGCGCTGCCGCCGCTCCAGTGAAGCGTTGCTTGTGCAGCGAAGTGCACGATGAGGTGCAATTAAATGCACAGAAAAAAGTGCTGCAAAGTGAGCCTGTCTTGGCAAATTATACTATAAGTTTGGGATGAGGGTTTGGTTTCGAGGTGTATGGATAAAATGTGAAGACTTCTCATAGGAGATTGGCGGCGAGTTCCGCCAGGGGAGAGCGCTCTCCGCGCATTAGGGTGACATGGCCCGCCAGGCCCTGGCCCTTGAAGCGCTCCACCAGCCAGGTGAGCCCATTGCTTTCTGCATCCACATAGGGATTATCAATCTGATAGGGATCACCAGTGAGCACGATTTTTGTGCCTTCGCCAACGCGTGTGACGATGGTTTTGACTTCGTGAGGTGTGAGATTCTGGGCTTCATCCACCACCATGTATTGCCTGGGAATGGATCGGCCACGGATATAGCTGATCGCTTCCACTTCCAGTAAGCCCATCCCTTTCAGATCGGCCCAGCTGTTGCGCGGGCCACGCTGCCCACCACGGGTGCTTCCATGGCCTTCATTGGATCCCAGCAGAAAATCCAGATTGTCAATGATCGGTTGCATCCAGGGGCCCATTTTTTCTTCAAGATCTCCTGGCAGGTAGCCGATGTCCTTTCCCAGAGGAATCACGGGTCTGGTCACGAGCAGCCTGTCGTAAGCCCGTTCATCCGCCACCATGTGCAATCCCGCGGCCAGGGCCAGCAGGGTTTTCCCGGTCCCGGCCTTGCCGATCAGAGTCACCAGCTGGATCTCCGGATCCAGCAGCAGATCCAGGGCGAAGGTCTGCTCGCGATTCCGGGGCTGGATGGCCCCCAGTCGCACCTTCGGAGCCCGCTGCAAGGGCAGGAGAGCTCCGCTGGTCCCATCGAAGCGGGCTAGCAGGGTGTGGTTCGGCTGGGCCTGATCCACCAGGGTCACCCCCTCATTGGCCACCAGCTCCGGATGGCCGGCCGGCAGGTCGTCCTGGGGCAGGCCCCCCGGATGTTTCACCCGGTCCATCTGCTCAGCGCTGGTCCACACCTCGCAGAAGCCTGGATAGAGATCGGCGATATCTACCTTGTCGGTGGTGTAGTCCTGGGCGATCAGGCCCACCGCATCGGCCTTGATGCGCAGGTTGGTGTCCTTGGTGACCAGCACCACCGGCAGGTGGCGGCCCATCACTTCCTGCAAGCGCTGCTCCAGGGCCACGGCGAGAATGTTGTTGTCGCCATTTCCCCCCTTCAGTTCCGGGGGCAGTTGCTGGAGTGTTTCGCTGCGGCAGAACACCACCTTCAGGGTGCCGCCGGTGGCTGAGTCGATGCACACCCCATCCGCGAGGTTTCCCTTCTCCCGCAGCTCATCAAGCAGCCTGGACACCTGTCTGGCGTTGCGCCCCTTCTCGGAGGGATCCCGTTTGAACCGATCAATCTCCTCCACCACCTCGATCGGCACCACCACGTCGTTGTCCTGAAACCGGGTCAGGGCCTGGGGGTCGTGCAGCAGCACGTTGGTATCCAGAACAAAGGTTTTGCGCATGCCAGTGGCCGGGCCGGTGCCATCCACTGGAACCTAGGGCCGCCCCTGCCCCTACGCTCCTGCACCAGGTTCTGCGCGTACTCGGGTTGTCCCTCCTGTTGTCCACACTCCTGCTGCTGCTCCTCCTCTTTGGCCTCTCCCTGATCTTTCTGGAGTTGCGCCACCGCCTCAGGCCCTCCTCTCCACTTCACCTGGAAGCCGGTCCCTTCCAGGTGCGGCGTCAGGGGGATGCTCTGGAGGTGGAGGGGGAGATCACCATCCGCAATCCACACCCTCGCATGGAGGTGTTCGTTCCCGAGATTGAGGTGCATCCGGTGCTTCTGGGCCGGGAGGATGTCTCTTCCGTCCGCCGCAGCGTGCGTATTACCGCTCTCCACCCGGATGAGCTGGCCCGTCCTGATGGGTATTGGGCGGCCTACATCGTCAAGGGTCGCAAGGCCACGGGCGCCCGGCTCACCATCACCCTCGAGCCGCCTGACGGAGTTGATCCCCAGGCCATCCTGGATACCCTCTGGCTCGATATCCATTGGATCAATTACGGCCCGTTCGGTCGGCTCAGCCGACGCAACGAAATCCTCGTTCCCCTTCAGAAGCCCGTGCCCCTTGCTGCGGAGTCCGCTCCCTGGAGGGAGGGGGAGCAATGCCGGGTGCTGCCGGTCAAAACCCATCTGCTGGGGGTGCTGGATGATCCCGCAGCCGTGCTGGAGCGCTACTGCGGCAGCCTGCTCCAGCCTAACGATGTGCTCACCATCGGGGAGACCCCTCTTGCCGTGATGCAGGGCCGTTACGCCCACCCCTCCACCGTGGAGCCCTCGATGCTGGCTCGGTTGCTCTGCCGTGTCTTCCATCCCACCAGCAGCCTCGCCACGGCTTGCGGTCTGCAGACCCTGATTGACATCGTTGGTCCCGCCAGGGTGCTCTGTGCCTGGATCGGAGGGCTGCTGCTGAAGCTTGTGGGAAGCAAAGGCGGTTTCTATCGCTTGGCGGGGGAACAGGCCCGCCTGATTGATGACGTCACCGGCACCACCCCCCCCTACGACCAGACCCTGGTGCTGGGTCCCGATCAACCCGAGGCGTTCTGTCAGCGGATGGCTGCCGCTTTGGGGGTGTCCGTTGCGGTGGTGGATGTGAATGATCTCGGCCGGGTGAAGGTGCTGGCCGCCAGCAGGGGCAGTGATCTGGCCCTGATCGAGCGGGCTCTGCGGCCCAATCCCGCAGGGAATGCCAATGAACGCACTCCTTTGGTATTGATCCGACCTGCCTGAGCCTGAGACGGCCCAGCTTGAGGGTTGGCCGCCTTGGATTGGACGCGCCAGACCCTTAAAATCCTTTCAAATGGTTTGTTCTCTCTGGCCTTTTTGCGGCCTGCTCCCCTGGCCATGTCCGTTGGTTTGAGCCCCGTGGAAAGGATTCGTCTCGGAATGGATCGCTTGCGGGGCTCCTCCCCCCCGGGCCTCGCTGTGGAGCGACTCCAGGGCTGGCACCTTCCCCTCCTTCAGGATCCTGCCTTTCTCCCCCTGCTTCCCCAGCTGCAGCGGGCTCTCCTGCTGGGACTTCCTGAGCGCCTGCTCGGCGCAGTGGTGTCTTCCCTGCCCCCCGCTCCCGTCGTCCATATCGCCCTCCTCCGCCTCCCCGCCCATCCCCCCGTCCCACTGGGTCTGATCGTCACCCGTCGGCTGAATCGCCGGGGCACCTGCTGGGAAGTGGATCATCTGTGCCTTGCAGGAGGAACCGAGCCGTTGTCGCCCCCCAAGGCTGAGATCGTGGAGGCCCTGGTTCGTGAGGCCATTCAGAACACAAGGGGCGTGGCCAGCTGGATCGCCACTTCCTCCATCCTGGATGGTCAGAGACAGGCGTTTCTTCGGGAGCAGGGATTCCAGCAGGTGCGTCTCGATCAACTCTGGCAGTGGCAACCCCAAGGGGAGCCGGCGATCCTGCCCCCGGGTCTGCAGGCCCAGCCCCTGAATCGTCAGACGGCCCCGCTGCTCTGGCATCTGGAGCAATCCTGCTGCCCCGCCCATCTTCGCCATGTCTTCGACCGCCGCATCGAAGACCTGCTTGACCAATCCGGAGGGGCTGGCTGGTTGCTGGTGGATGGCAGCCGCAATGAGGCCGTGGCCGCAATTCGCCATCAGATCCACCATCCCGAGGTGGGGGTGGTGGCTGAGCTGAGTCTTCAGCCTGGCCGAGGGGATCTCTACGGTGCGCCCAGTGCATGGCTGCTCCAGCACCTTGCCAAACCCGACACTCCCCTTGTGCTGCGGGCTGATCGGGAGGACGAGCCCCGCCGCCTCTGGCTCGAGAGCCTTGGAGCCACCCTCCTCGGGGAGCAGATCCTGATGGCACGCACGGTCTGGCGCCGGCAGGACCCCCAGCCGGCCCGCCAGGCCGCTCTCAGGCTGGAAGCCATGCTGGAACAGTGGAAGCCCTCTCCCCGTTCCCTTCCCACCCCGGCCGGGCAGCGCTGAGTGCCTCCCCAGCCCCCCTGTTCCGCATTGGCCCTGGATGTGGGGCGAAGGCGCATCGGTCTAGCCGGTTGCGATCCGCTTGGTATCACCATCACGCCGCTTCCGGCCCTGCACCGACAGAGCACTGAGCAGGATGCCCAGGTTGTTGCCTCCCTGGCCCTCTGCAGGCAAGCCCTGCTCCTGGTGGTGGGCCTGCCCCTGGATGCCTCCCAGAACCTCACCCCACAGGCACTCCACAGCCTTCGCTACACGCGACAGCTGGGGAGCCTGATGGCCGCCAGGGGGGTGCCCCTCCCCGTGGTGTGGGTCAATGAACATGCCTCCACCTGGGCTGCCACCGATCGCTTTGCCCTGAAGAAGGATCGAAGCGGGAGACTGGACAGCGCAGCAGCTGTGCTGCTGCTGGAACAATGGCTGAGAGAAGGTTCCCCGCTGGAACCCGATCCCGCTCCCCCATCCCCCTGCCCGTTGACCCATGACCCCTGAACCCCCTGACCTGACCGGGTCGGGAGATGTGCCCACTGTCCTGGTGAAGGATCAGAACGGTCGGGAGATCCTCTGTTTTCTGGAGCATCTGATTCCACTGGATGGCAAGGATTACGCCCTGCTGACCCCGGTGGATACTCCGGTCTGTCTGGTGCGGATCGCCCAGGGGGACGATGCCAAGGATGAGCTGATCGAGAGCCTCGAGGGAGCGGAGCCGATTCTTTCGGTGGCGGATGTGGTGTTGCAGGAACACGACCTGACGCTGGTGCGCTCAGCGGTCACACTCACCGTGAGTGGAGAGCTGGAGGAACCGGATCCCGATGACCTGGAGGACGAGTTCGAGGAGGACCTGGAGGATGCCGATGAGGAGAGTGATCTCTATGAGCTTCTGATTCAGTTCCGGGCGGATGATCGGGAGTATGGGCTCTACATCCCATTGGATCCGTTTTTCGTCGTCGCCCGGATGGAGGGGGGCCACGCCGTGGTGGTGGAGGGTGAGGAATTCGAGCGGATCCAGCCACGGATGGAAGCCGAGCTCGACGAGCGCGAAAGGGAGAGTTGAGGCCGCTGATGTTGCGCCACTTGCTGACTCCTGACTGGACTCCGGGTTGCGCCCTGCCCCAGCTCACCCTGGAGGCTCTTGAGGCTCAGTCAGGTGGCCCGATCCGAGCTCTGGTGATCGATGTGGACCGCACCCTGCTGCCCCATCACAGCTCGGTTCTTCCCCCCGCTGCGGAGCAGTGGCTGCGGAAGGCGCACGCCCAGCTGCCCATCCACCTGTTCAGCAACAACCCTTCAAGACGCCGCATCGGTGGACTCTCCGAACGCCTGGGGCTCCCCTACACCGCCGGGGCGGCCAAGCCGCGGCGCGGTGCCCTGCGGCGGGTGATCCAGGAGCTGGATCTTCCTGCCGCTCAGGTGGCCATGCTGGGAGACCGGCTGTTCACTGACGTGCTGGCGGGCAATCGTCTTGGTCTGTTCACGGTGCTGCTCAAGCCGATCGATGCCAGCGGGCTGCCCAGCCGGCAGGATCGATGGCAAGGACTGGAGCTGGAGGTGGCTCGCCATCTGCGCCATCCGCTGTGGGAGAGGTGGCCCTGAACCGCACGATCCCTCGCCGCGTGATCAAGGTGGGCACGAGCCTTCTGCGGGGACGGCCAGACCGCTCCACCGCCGCCGTGATCACCGATCTGGCCACCTCCATCGCCCGAGCCCAGAGGGCAGGCGAACGCATCGCCCTGGTGACCAGCGGCGCCGTGGGCCTTGGGTGCACGGCTCTGGCCCTCGCACGTCGCCCCAGCGAGCTCGCTGCGCTTCAGGCGGCGGCTGCCGTGGGGCAGGGCCGTCTGATGGCGCTGTATCAGGAAGCCTTTGCCGTGCGCGGCCTCACCGTGGCCCAGGTGCTGCTCACCCGGGGGGATCTGGCGTCCCGGCGCAGTTACCGCAGAGCCTGTCAGACCCTGGAGCAACTGCTGGCCTGGAATGTGGTGCCGATTGTGAATGAAAACGACACCCTCGCCACCGATGAGCTGCGCTTCGGGGATAACGACACCCTCTCCGCCCTGCTCGCTGTGGCCATCGGAGCTGCGGAGCTGGTTCTGCTCACCGATGTCGACAGGCTCTATTCCTCGGATCCCCGAACCGATGCCGAGGCCGTGCCCATCACTGAAGTGAATGATCCTGCTGAACTCGAGCGCCTTCAACAGGGAGCAGGAAGCGGCGGCCAGTGGGGCACGGGGGGCATGACCACCAAACTCACGGCAGCACGCATCGCCACCTCCAGCGGGATCCGGGTGCGTCTGGCTGATGGGAGGGATCCTGCCGTGCTCGATGCGCTGCTCGCGGGGGAAGTGGTGGGCACGGTGTTTCAGCCGAGTGCCACTCCCCTCTCGGATCGGAAGGGCTGGCTGGCCCATGCCCTGATCCCGAGCGGTGCCCTGGTGCTGGATGCCGGAGCGGAGCAGGCCCTGCGACGCCACGGCGCTTCCCTTCTGGCCGTGGGGATCAGGGCCGTGGAAGGAACGTTCGATCGTTGTGCCCCCGTTCGCCTGCTGGGGCCGGATCGTCTGGAAATCGGTCGGGGGCTCTGTGGGTTGAGCAGTGAGGAGGTGCGATCCATTGTTGGCTTGGGTCGGGAGGAGATCCGCCGCCGGCTTGGGGAGGACGCCAGTGCGGTGGTGCATCGGGATCACCTCGTGCTCACGGCCCCGGGTCAGGGACCCTAGGCACGGCCTACGATCCGCCCCAGGATCCTTCGTCGGTCTTCAGACCTCCCATGCGCTTCAGCCACCTGCTCAGTCAGCTCCCAGCAGTGGCTGAGGGGACCGCCCGCTCCCTGGCCGATGATCCCGAGATCCTCGCTGCCGAATCCCTCGAACAGGCCGGCCCTGGCCAGATCAGTTTTCTGGAACCCGGTCATGCCCCCTCCACGACCCTGGAAGAGACGGCCGCTGCGGCTGTTCTCCTCTTCCCCGATCAGGACCTTCAGGAGCTGGCCACCGCCAGAGGGCTGGCCTGGGTCGCCGTGGCCAATCCCCGCCTGGCCTTCGCCGAAGCCCTCGAAGTCCTCTACCCCAGACGGCTACCTCCACCTGGGGTGCATGCCACAGCGGTGGTGAGTGAGAAGGCCGAGGTTGCTCCTGAGGCCCATGTGGGAGCCCATGCCGTGATCGGAGCCGACTGCGTGGTTCCTGAAGGGTGCGTGCTGCATCCAGGTGTGGTCCTGGTGGAGAACGTGCACCTCGGCCAGGGTTGTGAGATTCATGCCAATGCCGTTCTCCACCCTGGAGCCCGCCTCGGCCAGGGCTGTGTGGTGCATTCAGGAGCGGTGATCGGTTCGGAGGGATTCGGATTTGTTCCCACTGCTGCAGGATGGCGCAAGATGCCCCAGACAGGTCTGGTGGTGCTGGAAGACGGCGTGGAAGTGGGCTGCGGTTCGATGATCGACAGGCCAGCCGTGGGGGAGACCCGCGTGGGGGCGGGAACCAAGATCGACAATCTGGTGCATGTGGGCCATGGCGTGATCATTGGCCGCGGCTGTGCACTGGCCGCTCAGGTGGGGATTGCTGGCGGTGCACGCCTGGGGGATGGAGTGATCCTTGCCGGCCAGGTGGGGGTGGCCAATCGGGCCACCATCGGCAATGGGGCGATCGCTTCCTCCAAGTCTGGAATCCATGGGGATGTGCCTGCAGGAGAGGTGGTGAGTGGGTATCCGGCCATTCCAAACAGGCTCTGGCTGCGCTGTTCCGCGGCCTTTAGCAAGCTGCCGGAGATGACCCGCACCCTCAGGCAGATCAAGGGCGAGCGGCAGGGCTGAGAGTGGTGCGGCTGGCTGGGTAGCCTCTCATCTACCCTCCCTAGTGGTGCCCGAGCCGATGACCACCCACCGGATCACTCTGCTCGCCGGCGATGGGATCGGCCCGGAGATCATGGCCGTGGCCCGCCGTCTGCTGGAGGTGGTGAGCGCCACCCATGGCTTCTCGCTGGCCTTTGATGAGCGACCCTTCGGTGGTGCGGCGATCGATGCCTGCGGCGAGCCCCTGCCGGCCTCCACCCTGGAGGCGGCCCGATCCGCGGATGCGGTACTGCTGGCTGCCATCGGCAGTCCTCGCTACGACAACCTCCCGCGAGAGCTCCGGCCCGAGACCGGCCTGCTGGCGTTGCGCGCCGCCCTGGGGCTTTTTGCCAACCTGCGGCCCGTGAGGATACTGCCCGCCCTGCTGGAGGCCAGCAGCCTCAAGCGATCTGTGATTGAAGGGGTGGACCTGCTGGTGGTGCGGGAACTCACCGGGGGGGTGTATTTCGGGACCCCCAAGGGCCGAGTGGAGGCGGAAGGCAGGGTGCGGGCCTTCAACACCATGGCCTACTTCGCCGATGAGGTGGACCGTATCGCGCGGGTGGGTTTTGCCCTGGCCGCAGGCAGGCGGGGCGAGCTCTGCTCGGTGGACAAGGCGAATGTGCTGGATGTGAGCCAGCTCTGGCGGGAACGGGTGGAAGCCATCCATGCCGAGTTCCCCGAGGTGCGCCTGAGCCACATGTATGTGGATAACGCCGCCATGCAGCTGGTGCGGGCCCCCCGTCAATTTGACGTGCTGCTCACCAGCAATCTCTTCGGCGACATCCTCAGTGATGAGGCCGCCATGCTTAGCGGGTCCATCGGCATGCTTCCATCGGCCTCCCTGGGGGAGAGCGGCCCCGGGTTGTTCGAGCCGATCCATGGTTCCGCTCCCGATCTGGTGGGCCAGGATGCGGCCAATCCCCTGGCCATGGTGCTCTCTGCGGCCATGATGCTCAGGCTTGGCCTGAAGGAGGAGGGCGCAGCCGCTGCCCTCGAGGCCGCCGTGGACCGGGTGCTGGCCGCTGGGTTCCGCACGGCCGATCTCTGGGTGGAAGGCACCACCAGGGTGGGATGCACAGCGATGGGGGAACGGCTGGAGGCCGAGCTCATGGCCAGCCAGTCCGTCGTCTGAGGGCTTTTCGCTCAGGGGGCGGCGACCTGCCAAACTCTCTGACGCCTCCCGAAGCTGTGTCTGATGTCGAAGCGTCATCCGGTCGTGGCCGTCACCGGTTCCTCAGGCGCCGGCACGAGCACCGTCAAGCGTGCCTTTGAGCACATCTTTGCCCGGGAGGGGATCGTGCCTGCCGTGGTGGAGGGCGATAGCTACCACCGCTTTGAGCGTGGACCCATGAAGGAAGCCATGGCCCAGGCCGTGGCCAAGGGAGAGAACTTTTCCCACTTCGGCCCGGAGTCCAATCTCTTCGACAAGCTGGAGGAACTCTTCCGGGTCTATGGAGAAACCGGCAGCGGGGTGAAGCGGTATTACCTGCACTCCGTGGAGGAGGCCGCCGAACACAACGGCCGCCTCGGCACCCAGCTGGATCCTGGCCAGTTCACCCCCTGGGAACCTCTCCCCTCTGACACGGACGTTCTCTTCTACGAGGGGCTGCACGGGGGCGTGAAGGGCGATGGCTATGACGTGGCTTCCTATGCCGACCTGCTGGTGGGAGTGGTGCCGATCGCCAACCTGGAATGGATCCAGAAGATCCACCGCGATAATGCGGAGCGCGGCTATTCAGCGGAAACGATTGTGGATACCATCCTGCGGAGGATGCCCGATTACATTAATCACATCTGCCCGCAGTTCAGCGAGACGGACATTAACTTCCAGCGGGTGCCCACTGTGGATACATCCAACCCCTTCATCTGCCGCAATATCCCTACGGCTGATGAGAGTTTTGTGATCATTCATTTCCGCAAAGGAGCAAGGGAGAAGTGGGGTATTGATTTTACCTATCTCCTGGACATGATCCATGATTCATTTATGTCCAGCCCCACAAGTATCGTCGTCAATGGAGGCAAGATGGGCTTTGCGATGGAACTGATTCTCACGCCCATCATCCATCGGATGATCGAAGAGAAGAGGCGTCTCGCTTGATGTGTCCCCCCTGAAGTTGGCCGGACTCCCCGGGCTGCTCTGGCCAGCTCCGGAGACTGTGCTGCTCGTGGCCCTGCTCGGGGCCTGCATCGGCAGTTTCCTCAATGTGGTGGCCTGGCGTTTGCCCCGGCAGGAATCCCTGATCAAGCCGCCGAGTCACTGCCCGCGCTGCGGCACCACCCTGGCCTGGTTCGAGAATGTGCCCGTGCTCGGCTGGTTTGCCCTGGGTGGACGCTGCCGTCACTGCCATGCTCCCATCAGCCCCCGCTACCCGGCGGTGGAAGCCCTTTGCAGTGGCTTGGGGGTGCTGATGCTTCTGGCCAGGACAGAGGCCATGGGACCTGCCCCAGCCCAGCCCTTGCTCTGGCTCGCGGGGTGGACGCTGGGGAGTTTGCTTCTGGTGCTCGCATTGATCGATCTGGATCAGCTCTGGATTCCAGAGCCCGTCTGCCGTTGGGGAGTGGTGGCCGGTTGGGGGCTGACCGCCTGGCTGGGATGGTCCCAGTCTCCTGCCCTCGCCAGGACGCTCCTGACTTCCCATCTCCTGGCTTCCTCCTTGGGGTTGCTTGGCTTTGAACTCCTGGCGTCGCTGGCGGCCCGGTGGATGGGCCGACCTGCTCTGGGTTCAGGGGATGGCAAGGTGGCGGCCCTGCTTGGCGCCTGGCTGGGTCCCCAGGGCCTGGTGCTGGCGGTGATGCTGGCGGTGCTGATTGCCGCCGGGATCGGCGGTTTCGGCCTGGCCAGCGGAGCACTCAAGCGCCATCAGCCCATTCCCTTCGTCCCTTTCCTGGCTCTCGGTGGGGTGCTGCTCTGGCTCACCGGTGCCGGGCCCTGGCAGGCTCTCTGGCTGCCAGATCACTGGGCAGGCGGGCCTTGAACGGTTTTTAATGGTGCGCAATCTTGGACCTGCACCCACCCCCCTGATCGCTTCGATCCCTTCCCTTTCCCCTCTGCCTGATGTCGCTCTTCGACTGGTTCGCTGACCGCCGCAAAACCCTTCCTGTTGCTCGCAGCAACCAGGTTCAGGAGCCTGATGACGGGGATGGGCTCTGGAGCAAATGCCCCCGCTGCGCTCTGGTGATGTACCGCAAGGATCTGCTGGCCAACGCCAGTGTGTGCAAGGGGTGCGGCCACCATCACCGCATCGACAGCGATGAACGCCTCAGGCTGCTGGTGGATCCAGGCACCTTCGAGCCCCTCGATACGGAGCTGGCTCCGACCGATCCGCTTGCTTTCAAGGATCGTCGCAGTTATGCCGATCGCCTTCGCGACGCCCAGCAGCAGACCGGCCTCAAGGATGCGGTGGTCACGGGCCTCTGTCGCCTGGAGGGGCAGCCCCTGGCCCTTGGTGTGATGGATTTCCGCTTCATGGGTGGCTCCATGGGGTCTGTGGTTGGGGAAAAGCTCACCCGTCTCACCGAGGAGGCCACGGCCCGGAGGGTGCCTCTGGTGGTGGTGTGCGCTTCCGGTGGTGCGCGGATGCAGGAGGGCATGCTCAGCCTGATGCAGATGGCCAAGATTTCCGGTGCGCTGGAGCGCCATCGCCGGGAGGGCCTGCTCTATTTGCCTCTGCTCACCCACCCCACCACCGGGGGGGTGACCGCCAGCTTCGCCATGCTGGGAGATCTGATCCTCGCTGAGCCCAAGGCCCTGATTGGCTTTGCGGGACGACGGGTGATCGAGCAGACCCTGCGCGAAAAGCTGCCTGAGGGTTTTCAGACGGCTGAATATCTGCAGGACCATGGTTTCGTCGATCTGATCGTGGCGCGCACGGAGCTGCGGGCCACCCTCGCTCACCTGATGCGTCTCCACAGTCCCAGGGCAGTCGGCAGGCCAGTCCTGGCATGACCGTCGCCTGGAAACGCTTCTTCGCTGCGCTCCTGGGGAGCTTTCTGCTGGCCTGGTCGCTCCTGCTGCCTGCCGCCGCCTGGGCTGGTCCGGTGAGCTGGAATGAGGTGCCGCCGTCGGCGGAGGGACGGCAGTGGTGGGATGCGGGCAGTCTGCGGTTGTCGCGCCAGGGTGCCCTCACCGTGCTCAGCCGCTTTCAGCCTGCTCCTCGTCCGGGCACGGAGGCCTCGGAGGCGGAGCCCCGGCCTGGCGCTGCCACGTTGTATGTGATGGAGCTGGATTGCGATCAGGAGCTTTATCGCGACATCTCGGTGAATGGCCTGCCCCGTTTCCGGGCCGAATGGCAGACGGCCTCCGGCGATGCCCTCAGCACGGAAGTGCTCCGGGCGGCCTGCCAGGCAGGTAGCGCCTTGTTGGCTGGGCCTTCCGCCGGAGAGAGAGGCTGATGACACACCCTTCGGACCATCCCCTGCGGGTGGCGGTTGTGGGTCTGGGTTTCGGTGTGTCAGTGCACGTGCCCGCCCTCAGGGCCTGTGGGGGAACGGATCCGGTTGCCCTGTGGCATCCCGATCCAGAGCGACTGGCCGCGGCCTGTGCTGCGGCGGACCTTCCTGGAGCTCCGTCCTTCGAGGCCCTGCTGGCCGACCCTGCCATCGAGGCTCTGGTCCTGGCCACTCCCCCCGAGCCCCGGTTGGCCCTGGCCACCGCCGCCCTGGAGGCGGGCAAGCACCTGTTGCTGGAGAAACCAGTCACCCTCTGCGCTAGGGAGGCCCAGGCCCTGGAGCGACTCGCTTTGAGGCAGCGATGCACCGTGGCGGTTGACTTCGAATACCGGGCCGTGCCCCTGTTTCAGCAACTCGATCGACTCTTGGGAGAGGGGAGGCTAGGAACCCCCTGGCTTGTGAAACTCGACTGGCTGATGAGCAGCCGAGCGGATCCCACACGCCCCTGGAGCTGGTATTCCCAGGCGGCTTGCGGCGGCGGCGTGCTGGGGGCCCTCGGCACCCACGCCTTTGACATGCTGCATTGGCTGGTGGGCCCAAGCCGCAGCGTGCAGGCTTCCCTGAGCACGGCCATCCGGGAGCGGCCCCTGCCGGGCGATGGCCGGATGGCCGCGGTGGATGCCGATGACATCGCCCTCGTGCAGCTGATGCTGGACCCCCCGGCCGGCGGCTCTGTCCCTGCCCAGGTGACCCTCGCCTCAGTGGCGCGTCACGGTCGGGGCTGCTGGCTTGAGCTGTATGGAAGTGAGGCCACGCTGGTGCTGGGCTCGAGCAGCCAATCCGATTACGTCCATGGTTTTCAGCTCTGGTGGGGGGAGCCGGGGGAGCGCAACCTGCACCCGCTCACTCCCGATCCCGCGCTGGCCTTTCCCCGCACCTGGGAGGATGGGCGCATTGCCCCAGTGACCCGGCTCATCGGCTGGTGGGAGCGTGCCATCCGGGAGGGCCGTCCCATGGTGCCGGGCCTGGCGGAGGCGGTGGCGAGCCAGCAGGTCTGCGATGCCGCTCGGCTGTCCTGAGACAGAGTGGCGCAAAGGACCGTTATCCGCGCAGAAGGCGGCGAACCGAACGGCGGCGCCCTTGGCTGATTCAGTAGCGGTTGCTACTATTTCACCATCGTTGATCGACTGGCCCTGTGGTTTTCCACGGGACCGGCCGGCGGAAGTAGGGAAGCCTGGCTTCTCGAAGCAACGCGCCATCCACCTGTTGATCACGCAACAGACCACCACGGAGGCACTTCCATGTCCATCACCACCGCCCGCCAGATGGCTCGCCAGGCTGAAGAAGCCCGTCGCGCCGCCAGGGAACACGACTATCTCGTTTCGGCCCTGCGCCGTGAACACCTGGTTGACTGATCGGCCTTCCCATCCACCGATCTTGGCCCCGCTTCGGCGGGGTTTTCTATGGGCTTTCCGGCGCCTCGGGGGGCCGGCGGGACATCCCCTAGACTCCCCGCCAGACCCGGCGGTCTAACCTGCCGCCGACGCATTTCCCACACACGAGGTTTTCCCCATGGCGCTCGTCCCGCTTCGGTTGCTGCTCGATCACGCCGCCGAGAACGGCTATGGCATCCCCGCCTTCAACGTCAACAACCTGGAGCAGGTGCAGTCGATCATGGAGGCGGCTTTCGAAACCGACTCTC
>JBEIRX010000021.1:0-25811 GCA_040375715.1 Aphanothece sp. | reverse complement strand
TCCAGGCTCTCGATGGAGACCACCGGCCTGCCCGGGAAACGGGAGGAAGCCTGGCGGTTCACCGATGTCAGCCTTCTCTCCCAGATCACGCCCCTGCCTCTCGATCGCTCACAGCCTCCCCCTGGTCTGCCTGCCCCGGCTGAGGGCAGCTGGCGCGTCTCGCTGGAGGACTGGAGCAAGAGGGCGGAACTGTCCTGGCCCGCCGGGATCGAACCATTGAGCGACCCAGAGCTGGAGAGCCATCTAGGGCAAATGTTCACAGCCACGGAGTTGGAACGGAACTGGTGCGTTCAGCTGAACAGCGCCATTGTCCCCACGATCCTGGCGCTGCGCATCCGCCCGGGGGTGAATACCTGCTTGGAGCTGGTCAGCGACGCCGCCCAGGGCTCAGGGGTGGAACCCCACCGCCTCCTCCTGCTGGTGGAGGAGGGCGCATCGCTGGATCTGCTCCAGGTGCACAGGTCCAGTGGGCCGAACCTCACCAGTGTGGTGCTGGAAGCCCGTCTGGAGCCAAGGGCCACCCTCCACCATGCCCTTCTGGCCCAGGGTTGCCCGAACAGTGCCCTGCTGGCAGTCAGCGCCGTGAGCCAGGCGGCAGGAAGCCATTACGCCCACACCAGCGTGTGCTCCGACTGGGGCCTGGTGCGGCAGGAACCGGTGATCCTCCAGAGCGAGGGCCAGGCCACCACCCAGCTGCGCGGCCTCCAGTGGGTGCGTGACCGCCAGATCGCCGACACCCACAGCCGTGTGCGCTTTGCAGGGCCGGAGGGAAAACTTGATCAGGTGCACAAGGTGGTGGCCGAAGACGAGGGTCGCAGTGTGTTCAACGGCTGCATTCAGGTGCCGCGACAGGCCCAGCGCACCGATGCCTCCCAGCTCAGCCGCAGCCTTCTCCTCTCTGATCGGGCCAGGATCGACACCAAACCGGAGCTGGAGATCGTGGCCGACGATGTGCGCTGCAGCCATGGGGCCACCATCAGCCGCCTGCAGGACGATGAACTCTTCTACCTGCGCAGCCGGGGCATCGCTGCAGACCAGGCCTCCAGGCTGCTGCTGCGCAGCTTCTGCCAGGAGGTGGTGACCCAGCTGCCGGAGGCCGCAGGCCCCTGGGCCCCCCTTGCGACCCTGCTCGAGGAGGCCCACTGAGCATGACCCTCGCCTCCAATCCCCCCCTGACGGCTCCATCCCCTGCCTCCGCCCCCCCAGAGGATCTCGCCGCTCTCACCCGGCCCGACTTTCCCCTGCTGGATCAGACCGCCTGCCTGGGGCAGCCGCTGATCTACCTCGATTACGCCGCCACTAGCCAAAAACCCAGGCAGGTGCTGGAGGCGCTGCATCACTACTACAGCCACGACAATGCCAACGTGCACCGTGGCGCACACCAGCTGAGCACCAGGGCCACCGAGGGCTTCGAAGCAGCACGGGGGAAGGTGGCGACCTTCATCGGTGCCCGCCGGCCCCATGAGATCGTCTACACCCGCAATGCGAGCGAGGCCATCAACCTGGTGGCCCGGAGCTGGGGAGATCACAACCTGCGCCCCGGTGATGAGGTGCTGCTCTCTGTCATGGAGCACCACAGCAATCTGGTGCCCTGGCAGCAACTAGCCCAGCGCACGGGATGTGTGCTGCAGCACGTGGGCCTCACCCCAGGCGGCGAACTCGACCTGGAGGATTTTCACGCCCAGCTCAACAGCCGCACCCGGTTGGTGAGCCTGGTGCATGTGAGCAACACCCTGGGCTGCCTCAATCCCATCGCCCAGCTGTCCCCGGCGGTGAAGGCAGCCGGGGCGCTGCTGCTGGTGGATGCCTGCCAGAGCCTGCCCCATCAGCGGGTGAATGTGGCGGAGCTGGGCTGTGATTTTCTCGTGGGGTCCTCCCACAAGCTCTGTGGCCCTACGGGCATGGGCTTCCTGTGGGGCCGGGAAACCATCCTCGAGGGCATGCCTCCTTTTCTGGGGGGTGGCGAGATGATCCACGAGGTGTTCCTCGACCACAGCACCTGGGCCGATCTGCCCCACAAATTCGAGGCGGGCACCCCCGCCATCGGTGAGGCCATCGGCATGGGTGCCGCCATCGACTATCTGCAGACCCTGGGGCTGGAGAGAATTCACAGCTGGGAGCAGGCCCTCACCCGCCAGCTTTTCCAGAAGCTTGAGGCCATCGATGGCGTGCACATCCTCGGCCCCACCCCGGAACAGCAACCCCACCGCGGTGCCCTGGCCGCCTTCAGCGTGGAGGGGCTCCACGCCCACGACATCGCCGCCCTGCTGGATTCCGCGGGCATCTGCATCCGCAGCGGCCACCACTGCACCCAGCCCCTGCATCGTCACTACGGCCTGGCGGCCACGGCCCGGGCCAGCCTGGGATTCACCACCACCCCAGAAGAAATTGATCGCTTCGCGGAGGAGCTCCAGGGAACGATCCAGTTCCTGCGGGAGCACAGTTGAACAGGACTGCTACAGCAGACATGCTGCCGAGAAATCAATGAGGAAAAAGATTCTCTTTGTGAGCAATGAAGCTGCCCGCACAGGCGCTCCGGCGATCATGCTTGGTTTGATCAGGTGGCTGCAGGCTCATCACCAGATTGAAGCCATCTCCGTGCTGATGCGCGACGGCGCCCTTCGAGAGGACTTCGAACAGACCTGTCAGACGCATGCATGGATTCCGGTCGACCTCAATCAACCAGAGAGAATTCACAAACGGCTGTCCAAAGCTGTTTTTGCAGGACGACAACAGTCCGACCCAGGAATCTGGCTGGCATCAATTTTTGAGAACGAAAAGCCAGACATCATCTACTTGAGCACTCTTGTGCTTGGCAAATATCTACAACAAATTCAACGTCGATCGAACCAGCGATTCATCACGCATGTTCATGAGTTGCTACCAAGTCTGCGCCAACTCACGAGCGATCATCTTGTTCACACACAACTGACACTTTCCGATGCGGTAATCGCTTGCGCGCCATGCGTGAGTCAAACATTGATCAACCACTTCAGCCTGTCGCCGTCAAAATGCAACCTGATTCCTGAATACATCATCCCCAATGAGGCTAGCCCCCTGCCAAAAAGGTCTCTACCTCCAAGCGAAGCCACCTCAAGCGAACGGGTAGGTCTCGAAAAAATCTATCAGGCCGTTGATGCTGGCCATCATATTTTCGGGATTGGTGGCAATCCAATTCACAGAAAAGGCTTTGACTTACTTCCCCTACTCATCCAAGAATGCAAACAAATATTTGAATCTCCGTTTCTCGCTGTCTGGATTGGCTGCAACCCGGGCTCTGAAGCTCATTCGGCCATGGACTGGGATCTCACCAACATGGGTCTCCAGGAAAATGTGGCACTCATCCCCTCCGTGCCCATGACCACGTTTCGCTGGATTCTGAGTCAGCTTGATGTGCTCACGTTGCTGTCCAGAGAAGATCCCTTCCCACTGGTGGTTCTGGAAGCCGGCTTGCTGAGGATTCCAACGGTCTGCTTTGAGGCTTCGGGAGCCATCCCCGAATTTGCTGCTGCAGGGGAGTGCGTGAGCGTGAACTATCTCGATGTGCCCGCCTTTGCTGCGGCTGTCCATCGGCTCTGTCGGGATCCGCAGGAAGCAGCAAAGATCGGAGAGCGCTGTCGGCAAAAAGTGAAGAAGGATCTGACGTTGGAGATCGTGGCTCCTCAGGTGGCGAAGGTGCTGTTTGCCGATGAAGGAACGGCTTAGGTTGCGGGCTCAAAACGAAGCGAGGCAGAGTTCACGCAGTAACGCAAGCCCGTGGGTCTCGGACCATCGTTGAACACATGTCCCAGGTGTGCATCGCAGCTGGCACAACGAATCTCCGTGCGCACCATGCCGTGGGATCGGTCCACAAGGGTTTTGATGCCCGCTTGGTTGACGCCATCCCAAAAGCTGGGCCAGCCTGTGCCTGAATCAAACTTCGTTGCCGAACTGAAGAGGTCGGCCCCGCAGCAGACACAGCGATACAGCCCCTTGGCCTTGTGGTTCCAGTAGGCCCCTGTGAAGGCTCGTTCGGTTCCGCCCTGCCGTGTGATGTGAAATTGCTCGGGGGTGAGACGCTCACGCCAGGACGACTCATCCCCTGAGTGGGGAAGGCCACTGGGAAGACCACAGGCGGATTCAGATGACGTGGAAGGGTCCGTAGTCACTGGGACATTGGCGTTCGATAGGCACCTTAGGCAACCAGACCGGCCGGAAGCAGCGCTCGAACCATCCTCGCCAAGTTGGCCACTGCCCCCGGCTGACCCCGGAGCGCGCGTAGATCCGCGCGGACCCCCTCCAACCGCGCGGGCTGGGCCAGCCAATCAGCCGCTTCGGTGGCGATCGCCTCCGGGGTGATGGCGCCCACCCGCTCGGGCACCACGAGGCGTCCAGCGGAGATGTTTGGCCAGGCCAGAAAACCACGATGGCGCATGCGCCAGGCCGTCAGGGCCACCCCCAGCAACCGGCGCAGAATCGGCAGACGGGCCAGAATCCCCAGTCCCCCATCCCAAGCCTGCATCAGGTGGAGATGCTGGGTAGGAACCAGGACGATCATGGGCACCCCCAGGGCCCCCAGCTCGGCGGTGTTCGCGCCCACGGTGGTGAGGGCGAGGGAGCACTGGCTCAGGGTGCCATGGGCGGGATGGCGGGTCTCCAAGAGGATGGGAGTGCCGGCAGGCGTGCGCAGCACCTGATCTCCACTGGCGGAATCTTCCAGCAGGGGCTCCCCGCACAGATAGAGCTCGGCCAAGGGGTTTGAAGGACTCCCATAGGCCCAGATCTCCCTGACGGAGGTGGTGGGCGCCACGGGCAGCAGAAAGCGGATCTCCGGAAGAAGAGTGGCGAGGCGATCGGCGGTGGCCAGGAGAAAGGGCACCCCCACCTGCAACTTGGCCCGCTTTGAGCCTGGCATCAGAGCCACCCATCGCCCTCCTGGTGCCAGGGGCTCAGCCTGACGGGCCGCCTCGGGAAGATCGGCCATCAGATCCCCCACCACCTGGGCACGGTTGCGCCAGCAGGGGGCCAGGCGGGAGGCTGCGGCGCTACCCATCAGGGCCAGCTGGTCATTCCAGCGGGGCCAGCGGGCCACCCATTCGGCATAGGTGAGGTGGCGGTAGCCCAGCCGTGCAGAGAGAAGCACAGTCCAGAACTGATCCCCCCCCAGGAACACCACCACTCCGTGACGCGGCCAGAAGCCATGGCGACGGGGACGGAGCAGGAGCCACCAGAAGCGGCGGGCAGGCACCACCCGCTCAAAGAGGCCCCAGGACCGAGCCACCCCGTGCTCCTGCCCCGTGGCATTGGGGCAGGGCACCATCACCAGATGGATCGTGCAGGGGGCATCGCCCTGGAGGGGCCTCAGGCGCTGAAGGCTGTGGAGCTTCTCCGCCAGGGGGCGCACCCAGGTACTGAGCTCACCAGGACCATTGCTTACCAGCACAATCGCTGCTGCGGGAGGAGCCTCCCCACGCTGGGGGCTCAAAGGATCGCCCTGGACTCCCTTCAGCTCGACTCCGCCCAGATCGGCAGTGGCTCTGGGTGACCCATCCAGAGGAGAGGGGATCAAGAGGCGTGCAAAGAGAAAAGGAAAGAAGTGCGGATGGCGAGACTTGAACTCGCAAGGCCGAAGCCACACGCCCCTCAAACGTGCGTGTCTACCAATTCCACCACATCCGCAAGGTTCGGGCGAAGTCAGGAATCTGCTCGTCCGGGTGGCTACCTCCGGCCGGAGCCGAAAGCACATGAGCAATATACCCATGGCCGCGCGCTGCTCCCCCTGCGGCCCGGAGGGGCTCAGTCTGCGCTGATACAGTCCTGAACCGATCCCTTTGCCCAGGCTCCGATGCCCATCGGCAAGCTGTTGATCGCCAATCGCGGGGAAATCGCCCTGAGGATCCTGCGCACCTGCAGGGAGCTCGGGATCGCCACCGTGGCCGTCTACAGCACGGTGGATCGCAATGCCCTCCATGTACAGCTGGCCGATGAAGCGGTCTGCGTGGGAGAGGCGCCCAGCAATCGCAGCTATCTCAACATTCCCAACATCCTGGCGGCCGCCACCTCCAGGGGTGCCGATGCTATCCATCCCGGCTATGGATTTCTGGCGGAGAGCGCCACCTTCGCAGAAATCTGCCGGGACCATGGCCTCACCTTCGTGGGGCCCTCCCCGGAAGCGATCCTGGCCATGGGGGACAAAGCCACGGCCAAACGCACCATGCAGCAGGTGGGTGTGCCCACCATCCCTGGCAGTGAGGGGCTGCTGGACTCGGTGGACGATGCCGCGGCCCAGGCCCAGCACATGGGATTTCCCGTGATGATCAAGGCCACGGCCGGCGGCGGCGGCCGTGGCATGCGCCTGGTGCCCTCGGCCGATCAGCTGGAAGGGCTGTTCAAGGCCGCCCAGGGTGAGGCCGAAGCGGCCTTTGGCAACCCGGGGCTCTACATGGAGAAATTCATCGACCGCCCTCGCCATGTGGAGGTGCAGGTGCTGGCGGATCGCTTCGGCAACGTGGTGCATCTCGGGGAGCGGGACTGCTCCATTCAGCGGCGTCACCAGAAACTCCTGGAGGAGGCCCCGAGCCCCGGCCTGGATCCTGCAGTGCGGGCCAGGATGGGAGAGGCGGCGGCCGCCGCAGCCCGCTCCATCGGCTACGAGGGAGCCGGCACCGTGGAGTTCCTGCTCGACCGCTCCGGCAGCTTCTATTTCATGGAGATGAACACGCGCATCCAGGTGGAGCACCCTGTCACCGAGATGGTGACGGGCCTCGATCTGATCGCCGAGCAGCTCCGCATCGCCGGCGGGGAGCCCATCAGCGTGAGGCAGGAGGAGGTTCACCTAAAGGGGCATGCGATCGAGTGCCGCATCAATGCGGAGGATCCCCATCAGAATTTCCGACCCTCACCCGGGAAGATCACCGGCTGGCTGCCGCCCGGAGGGCCAGGCGTCCGCGTCGACAGCCACGTGTACACCGGCTATGAGATCCCCCCCTTTTACGACTCGCTGATCGGCAAACTGATCGTCTGGGCACCGACCCGTGAGCTGGCCCTGCGGAGGCTGCGCCGAGCCCTCTCGGAGTGGGCCGTGACTGGCATTCCCACCACGATTGAATTCCATCTGGCCCTGCTGGAGCGACCCGAATTCAGAAACGGCGAGGTCTACACAAAATTCGTGGAGGAAAAGATGCTGCCCCTTAGCTGAGCGCTGCCAGCTGGGCCTGACGCATCACCTGGGTCAGCAGACCCTGCTGTCCCACCAGCAGTTCCCTGACAAGGCTCACCAGACCAATCCAGATCACGGGCGCCACATCCACCCCCCCGATCGGTTGGATCAAGGCGCGGGTGGGGACCAGCAGGGGCTCGGTGAGGGCACCCAGCCAGCGCAGATTGCCCTGGGTGGGATCGATCTGTGGGTACCAGGTGAGCACCAGGCGGGCCAGGAAGAGAAGGGTCCAGGCCGCCAGCCCCAGGCCCAGAGCTAGGTGAACCGCAGCAAGCATGCCCGGTGAAGCCATCACAAATGCTCAAAGCGGAAGGGGGTTCACCCTAGGAACTCCCCCGCCCTGCCTAAGATCCACCCCAGCGCAAACCGTCTGCCGATGACCCCATCTCTCTCGAACTTCCTGAGCAGCCTGTTCTGGGGCGGTGCGATCGTGGTGATCCCCATTGCCCTGGCTCTCTTCTTCATCAGCCAGAACGACAGGGTTGACCGTCGCCTCTGAGCAAAGCGTTCGCCCCGGGAGGCTGGCTGCTAGGTGTGCGGTGAGGTTTCCTAGAGTGCAGTGATCCGTGTACGAGAGCTCCCTTGGTTAACGCCAGCCTGAACTGGGCCAGCATCGTTGGAATCGTGCTGGCCGTGGGCGGCGCCTTCCTCTACTTCATGAGGAGTTTCAAACCGGCGCTGGCCCGCGATTACGACGTTTTCTTCGCTGCCATTGGCCTGCTCTGCGGCGGCATCCTCTTCTTTCAGGGCTGGCGACTCGATCCGATCCTCCAGTTCGGTCAATTTCTGCTGGCGGGCACCACAGTGTTCTTCGCCTACGAGAGCGTGCGGCTCCGGGGCATCACCACCGAGCAGGCTCGCCGCTCCTCCTACTTCGAAGAGGAAGAAGCCCCCCTCCGTCCCCGCGGTGGAATGGGAGCAGGCGCCTGGGATGGGCCCGATCGGCTCAGTGAACCGGAACCTCTGCGGCGGCGCATCCGCTCCCGGGAGGAGGAGGACGAGGAGTTCTACCGTCCCCGCCGGGCCAGTCGGGCCGCCATTCCCGAACGGGCAGCCAGCCGCATGGGCTACCAGGAGGAGTGGGAACCCGAGGGCCCCGGCCCTGTTGGACGCTCAGAACCAAGCCCCTACCGAGCGAGCAATCGGCCCGCGCCCACGGACTTCGGCGCCAGACGGAGGGACAGGGACGACATGGGCAGCACCCGTCGGGGCACTCGTCCGGTCCCAGGCAGCCGACGCTCCACCCCCCCTGCTGCCGGCCCTGGGGATCAGTCCCCGTCAGGTGGCTTGGGCGCCAGTGGCATGCCCCAAGGGAACCCCATCAGCCGGAGTGCCCCACGAGGTGAGCCAGCTCCCGAGGTGAGCGATGCGGACTACAGCCCGATCAAGACCCAACGGCCCCCGAATGCCCCTGGCGGCTCGGTCAACAGACCGGCTGATGGACCTGGCCCTCGCGACAACTCCTCCCGATTCGACGACTGAATCCAGCCTCGACACCGATCTTTCAGCGGATTGGCGGCCTCGTCCAACAGGCCCCAATCCTTCTCCTGCTGCTGCTGAGCTGCCAAGCCTGCACGTTCAGCCCTAGGCTGATGCGCCGCTCCGCAGGTCCCACGGGCGTGATGGGGCAGCAGTCTGACCGTCAGGATCCCGCCCTGAGCGGCAATGGCCAATGGCTCGCCAGCCTGGTGCTCCGGGATGGCACCCCCACCCTGTTGCTGCAGGAGCAACCCTCAGGGCGAAGGGTTCCCTTGCCCGAACTGCGGCGGCTCACCCCCCATCGCTCTCCCTCCCTGAGCTGGAACGGCCGCTATTTGGCCCTGATCGTGCAGCAGGGGCCCCGCCGGGTGGCCGTGGTGCAAGACCGTGCCAATGGCCGGCTCCATCGGCTCCAGCTACCGATGGGGTTCGATCCCGAACGCCTGAGCCTGGCCCCCGATGGGCGCAGGGTGGCCATCTCTGCCGTGGGTCAGGGGAGGCTTCAGGTGCAGCTCTTCGATCTGGCCGGACTGCTCGAACCCGATCTGCCGCCAGCCCAGGCGATCCGGGGCCCAGCGAGCCCCATGGAGAATCAATGAAAGCCGCAGCTGGGGTGACAGCGACACTGGCGCTGCTGCTGGCGGGCTGTCTGGGATCCATGCCGATGCCCATGGGAGGTCTCAACCAGCAACTGGCCCAGAGGGGAAGTCATCGGGAGCCAAGCCTGTCGGGCCGTTGGCTGGCTCTCATCGCCAACCGGAACGGGCGCGATCAGGTGGAGCTGGTGGATGTGGAGCGGCAACTCCCTGTACCCCTGCCTGGGCTGAACCGGCCGGACGCCCTGCCTGTGAGCGTGAGCGTTGATGGGGCGGCGGAACGGCTGGCCGTGGTGCGCCAGGTGGGAGGTCAGACGGAGCTGGTGCTCTATCGAAAGAGCCTGATGAGCCTGGAAGCCATTCCCATGAGCCCGGCGGGCGTGCCGAGGCGGGCAAGCCTGCGGGCCGATGGACGGGAGCTGGCCGTGGAGGTGAGCCGCAATGGGTTGGTTCAGGTCGACCTGATCCAGGTGCCATGAGGCAACTCAAGGAGTTCAGGGCACCAGCCCTGCCCAGTGCAGGAAGGTGTCATGGCTGAAAACCTCAATCAGCAAAACGGACGCAAAGCCCACCATGGCGAAGCGCCCGTTCACTCGCTCGGCATAGGCGCTCCAGCCGAAGACCGGGGTGTCCCGGGTGGTGGCGCTGGTGGGCGGTGGCTGATGAGCAGCCTGCTCGGCGAGCGACTCAGCAGTGGACTTTGAGGTGTTGGGGGAAGACAAAACGAGATGCTGGAAGGAGACAGGGGCGGACGCGTCACTCCTCAGGAGGAGACCGAAAAGGTATAGCCAGCGGCCGGCAGCAGCTGCCAGCCACCACTGCCATCGAGCTCCAGCACGGTGTTGTGATAAGCCGTGAGGGTGGGGCGATGGCCCACGCTCACAAAGGCGAGATCCCGGGCCACCAGCAGCTCATAGAGCCGTTTCTCCGTGGCCACGTCCAGGGCACTGGTGGCCTCATCCAGCACCACGAAGCGGGGGGAATTCAGCAGCAGGCGGGCAAAGGCCAGACGCTGCTGCTCGCCAAGGGAGAGGAGCCGGGGCCAATCCTCCTTCACCCCAAGATCGGGGTAGCGGCTCACCAGCTCCGGCAGCCGCACCTCCTCCAGGGCATGACGCAGCTGGGAATCGCTGAAGCGCTCAGGGGGCTGGGGATAGCAGAGCTGCTCCCTGAGGCTTCCCAGAAGCATGTAGGGCTTCTGGGGGATGAACATCAGCTCGGAGGTGGGGGGTCGTTGCACACTGCCCGTGGTGGCCGGCCAAAGCCCACTCAGCAGGCGCAGGAAGGAGGTTTTGCCACAGCCGGAAGGCCCCACCACCAGCAACCGCTGGCGGCTGTCCACCGTGAGGCTGAGATCCCGGATGAGGGTCCGCTGGGACCGGGGAGGCACCAGATCCACGTCGTTCACAACAATGGCGTCCACCGCGGGAGCAGACGCCTCCGGGCTGCCAGTGCTGAGATCAGTCTTGGTGGCTGCCTCGGAACTGATGGCATTCACCTTGCTCTGGAAGGCTTCAAGGCGGCTGATGGAGGCAGAGAACTGGGCCAGCTGTTCAATGTTGTTGACGATGAAACTGACCGAGAAGAACACCTGGGAGAAAGCGATTCCCGCTTGCCCGAAAACGCCGAAATCAACGCTTTTGGCAAAGTAGAGAGGGGCGATCACCAGCCAGGGAAGGAAACGTGAGAAATAGTCGTAGGAGCGCTGGATCACGTTGATCATGGCTTCCCAGATGATCAGCCGGTCATAGTTGCGAATCGCTCCTCCCAGCCTGCGTTCTGCCTCCTCCAGCTCCACCTGTTCACCCTGGTAGAAGGCGATAGCTTCAGCGTTATCGCGGATGTGCACTAGGCCATAACGGAAGTTGGCCTCCAGCTTGAGTTGCTGATTGCGCAAAAACACCAACCTGCGACCCGCAATGACAATCAGACCCGTGCCGATCACGGAGTAGGCCAGCAGCACAAGAGCCAGACGACTACTGATGGTCCAGAGAACAATAATGAAACTGAAGAAGGTCAATAATGCTTCAAAAACCCCAACCGTGAAGCCAAGGCTCTGGGCAGTAAAACTATCCGTATCCTGGGAGATCCGCTGATCAGGGTTATCAATTTCTTCGATTGTTTCATCGTTGGGATTTAAAACGTAGTAGGAGCGATCCGAGAGGTAGTTATTAATTAATTTCCCGGTTAACCATTGGCGCCAGAGCAGGCCCAGCTTTGGAACAAGATAGCTCTGTATCGCACGTATCGGCAAAGCTAGCACCAGGCAAAAGGCATAGATTGCCACGATTTTCCAGAACTCATCTTTCTGATAAGCCACCAGAGCATTATCAATATTACGTGCGATGTAACTGATGCCTACGTTGATGCCGTTGATCACCAGAATCAGAAGAATGATCGCGCCCAGCAACAGCCAGGGCACCCAGCGTCCCTGCCGCAGCCGGCCACGGAACGACCAGAAGGCCACCAGACCCGCGGCGAAAAGAGCCATGATCACCCCCCCGACAGGGCTCCGCCAGATGGCCTGAACCTGCTGGGGCACCCCCGGCAGAAAACGGCTCTGCAGTTCGGGCACCAGGGCACCGCTGAGGGCAATGGCCCCTGTGAGAAGCAGCAGGGTGAGGCCCACCACCACCGCCACCAGGGCAATCAGCAGCAGCAGAAACATCCAGCCCGAGCCGTTCGTGGCCTCCAGAGGCAGGAAATAGGGCTGGGCCAGGCGCTGCAGCTGGCCCAGCTGCTCTCGGAGGGCCTTCAGGGGATTCATCGAAAGGATGGGCAGCGACAAGCTCTTCGCATTGTGACCGCCCGTGGGAATCAGCCGGGTGGCCAGGTCATGGGACGACCGCCGATCACGTGAACATGGAGATGGAAGACGGTCTGGCCGGCCTCCGCACCGCTGTTGATCACGGTGCGCCATCCCGTCAGCCCCTCCTGCCCGGCCACCCGGGCCGCCACCAGCAACAGATGGCCCAGCAGCTCCTGATCCTCAGGACCCGCCTCCGCCAAGGAGGGGATGGGCTTGCGGGGAATCACCAGCACATGCACCGGGGCCTGGGGATTCACATCCCGGAAGGCCAGGCACTGCGCATCGCTGTACACCTCCTGGCAGGGGATCTGCCCATTGAGGATGCGGCCGAAGATCGTGTCGCTCATGGCCTGTCGAGGCACGGGATGGGACGGACGGTGGCACCCAATCCACGGAAGCGTGAATCAGGCATCAAAGATGTTGGCACGATGCACCAGTGCTGCCCTGCGGGGCCTGGAGGCCCAGGCTGTGACCATCGAGGTGGATCTCAGTCCCGGGCTGCCGGGACTGCAGATGGTGGGCCTGGCCGATGCGGCCGTGCAGGAATCGCGGGAGCGGGTGCGGGCCGCACTGCGCAACAGCGGATTGCGGGTCCCCCTGACGCGGGTGGTGGTGAGCCTGGCGCCGGCGGATCTGCGCAAGGAGGGGCCCGCCTTTGATCTCCCCATCGCCCTGGCTCTGCTGATGGCCAGCGGCCAGCTCCCGGCCGAGCGGATGGAGGGGATCTGGAGTGCGGCGGAACTTGGGCTGGACGGAGCTCTCAGGAGCATCCGCGGAGCTCTGGCCCTGGCGATGGCCGCCCGGGAGGCAGGAGCGAGAGCCCTGCTTCTTCCCTCGGGGAATGGGGCCGAGGCGGCCCTGGTGGAGGGCCTCCAGGTCCTGGGGGCCAGCTCCCTGGTGGAAGCGCTCGCCATGCTGAAGGAGCCCGCCACGGCACGACGCCCAAAGGCCAGGCCTCACGCCCCAGCCTCCGGTCCCGCAGCGGACCTGGCAGATCTCCATGGGGCCAGCCATGGGCGCCGGGCCCTGGAGATCGCGGCGGCAGGAGGCCACCACCTGCTGCTGGTGGGCCCTCCAGGGAGTGGCAAAACCATGCTGGCCCGCCGGCTGGCGGGGCTCCTCCCACCCCTGAGCCGGCAGGAGGGGCTGGAACTCACCCGCCTCCACTCCGTGGCTGGGCTGATCCCTGAGGGGGGAGGACTGGTGGGGCAGCGCCCCTTTCGCTCTCCCCACCACAGCTGTTCAGCCCCAGCGCTGGTGGGGGGAGGGACCTCGCCACGGCCCGGCGAACTCAGCCTGGCCCACATGGGGGTGCTCTTCCTCGATGAACTCGGGGAATTCCGCCGTGCCGTGCTCGACCAGTTGCGCCAACCCTTGGAGGATGGAGAGGTGTGGATCACCCGCAGCCGCCAGCGGGCCCGTTTCCCCTGCCAAATCATCCTGGTTGGGGCCACCAATCCCTGCCCCTGCGGCTGGTATGGCGAACCTGGGAGGGAGTGCCGCTGCAGCGAATCCGAACGGCGACGCTACTGGGCCCGTCTGTCCGGTCCATTGCTGGATCGCATCGACCTGCAGGTGGTGATGCGCCAACCCCAGGCCCGGGAACTGGCTTGTGCCTATGGCAGTCCCACCGCCGGTCCCAGCGAGGC
This sequence comes from Aphanothece sp., assembly GCA_040375715.1. GTDB lineage: Bacteria > Cyanobacteriota > Cyanobacteriia > PCC-6307 > Cyanobiaceae > Cyanobium. The sequence goes on along the minus strand of JBEIRX010000021.1, from coordinate 12,080 downwards.
TGAAGCGCCAGAAACGAGCAGGGTAGTGGCCCGCAGGGTGCGCCTCGCCTGGGGGCGCATGCGGCAGCGCAACCCTGAAGGCTGCAGCAATGGCAGGCTCCCCGCAGAGGCCCTGCCCACGATCCTGGGACTCGAAGCAAGCGCCCGGCAGCTGTGGGAAACGATGCTGGACCGGCGTCAGCTGACTCTCCGCGGAGGGCTGAAGGTGCTGCGGCTGGCGCGCACCATCGCAGACCTGGAGGGCCTGGAGCAGGTGGAGCGCGCCGCGATCGCCGAAGCCTTCAGCTACCGCACGTTTGACCAACTGGTGTGATCAAGCGGGTGTGATTAGGCAAGGTAATCGCCGCGACGGCGGCGGATCGTGCCCCGGAAGGGCTGCACCCCCACCAGGGGGGGTTGATTCTGCGCTTCTTCCCGAGGATCACCGAAAGCGTGCTGAACCATGTCGGCCAGCCAGCGGCCGAAGGCAGTGACGGAAGCGAGGGGATGGGCCATGGCTGGGCAAGGGAGAAACCTTCAGCATGATCCGCTGAGGCCCCACTGCCAATGGGATTGCTCGGATCGTGCCGAAGCTCAGCGGCGGCGGCGGCGCTGCTGGGCCTTGCGCTTGTATTTCTCGGTAGGAGTCTCGTGGTGGCGCAGGCGCTTGAGGTCGGCAAAGATCCCGGCCTTTGACACCTGTCGCTTGAACCGGCGCAGAGCGGATTCAATCCCTTCGTTTTCGCCGACGGTGACCTGGGTCATAAAGCTGGGCAAGATCACAAACAGCTCATCAACTTAGCAAAGGCCCAGAAGACAGGGCCTCGCCCCCCATCCCTAGGGGGCGGCTGTCTGGCTCGGGCTGGAGCCAGGCCAGGCATCGTTATAGACATACACATGGCCCAGGGAACGCCCACCGAACTGGCGACGCTTCAGGCGCCAGCCAGGCTCCAGTTCCAGTTTCACGAAGCCCGAGGCCATCCCACCGGCCCTGGCCACCACCAGGTCCCCCTGGGCGGAGGATTTGGTGGGCCGGGCCACCAGGAGCAGGTCGCGCCCCCCCTTCACCACACTGAGGCGGTAGGACGTGGCCAGATCGCTGCCACCGATGCGCAGGGAATAGCCATTGGCATCGATGAAGCGGCCGCAGATCCCGGTGAAATCGAAGGTGATCAGCAGGGGGTTGACCGCAGCTGGCTTGCCTTCACCCACGGCGAAACAGGGGCGGGTGGGCCTGATCTGCTCATAGATGTTGAGCTGGTAGCGCTCCCCGGAACTGCCGATCGGGGCGGCCACCAGCAGAAAGCGGGAGGGATCTAGCTCTCCGGCACCAAACAGCGCCTGGGCCTTGCTGGGCTCGGTCCCGAGGGGAAGGGCCAGGGCCGTGGCAAGGAAAAGCCCTGCAGCACGGCTTGCATGCCGAAGGCGGGGAGAACTCAGCACAACGAGGAGTGAAGCGACCGGGGCCATGGTATGCACCCCATCCAGGGGGAGCTCAACGGCAGGGAAGGCTGATGGGGTGGCCCACCTCAGGCGGGCCGGTTGATGCGGATGGCCAGCAGTAGGGCGATCAGCGTGCCCGGCAGGCTTGCCCCGAGAATGAAGCGGGTGGTCTGAACCCCAAGGTCAGGATCGCCGTAGGCAAGCTCAAAAACGGAGCCGGTGGCGGCGATGCCGAGCAGGCAGGCCAGGGCGAGGAAAATCCCCGCCAAAGGTTTCATGGGCATGAATGAAGTGCCGTCAGCGGATGGATTGCACATGCTCACGGCGGAAGCCGTGCTGCCTGAGCTCCTCGTTGAGAACCAGTTCATCACTGACCCGATCCACGAAGAGCACCCCCTGCAGATGATCCATCTCGTGCTGAATGCAACGCGCCAGCAGGCCATCGGCCTTCAGGCGCCTGGGTCGGCCGAATTCGTCCCGGAAGCTCACCTCCACCACCGAAGGCCGCACCACCTGCAGATACACCCCGGGGATGCTCAGGCAGCCCTCCTCATAGGTGTTGCAGGAGGCTCCTGCGGCTGTGATCTCCGGGTTGATCAACACCAGCGGCGGGGTGCTGGCCTCCTCCAGATCCAGATCGATCACGAGCAATTGCTTGGGCACCCCCACCTGGGGAGCCGCCAAGCCGATTCCCTTGGCGCTGTACATGCTGCGCAACATGTCGCGGGCCAGATCCCGCACGCCGTCATCCACCTTGCTGATACGACGTGATGAACCACGCAGTTCACTGGAGCCGAGCTGGTGGATCGGCAGCGGTGGATTGGGCTCGGGTTGCTTGGGCACAAGCACCGTGCGACTCGTCTCCTCCGCCTTGCGGGCCATCGCCGCGAAGCTGCGCGCCAAGTGATCACCTAGAACAGTAAATCCCATCCTATGGGCTTTCAGCAGGAGGGAGGTGACGCCAGGAGCAACCCCCAGACCCCTCCCCGCCGCCCTGGCCGTGGGTGCCACTCCCACCTGGCGGGAACCGCGCCTGGTGAACGGCCAGCTGTTCTGGCTGGAGGCAAGGCCCCAGGAGCAGGGACGCATCACCCTGCTGCACCGCCACGCCGGAAGGGACTCCCCGGCCAGGGAGCTGACCCCCTCTCCATGGGTGGTGCGCAGCCGTCTGCATGGCTATGGCGGCGGGGCCTACACCACCGATGGCAACAGCGTGGTGTTCGTGCATGACGGGGATCGGCAGCTGTGGGCGCTGGATCTGAACGCTGACCCGCTGGATGACCAGCTCCCTTGCCGGCGCCTGACGGAGCCCCTCCAGCCTCCCCAGGACGGGGAGGACAGCGACCAGAGAGCCTTCGGTGACGGGCTGATCGATGCCCGCCGGGGACGCTGGCTGGGGGTGATGGAGTGCAGCGGTCGCGACCAACTGGTGGTCGTCAGCCTGTCGGGCGGGACACCGGAGCTGCTCCTCCAAGCCAGAGACTTCTGCAGCTCGCCCGCCCTCTCACCCAACGGGAGCCATCTGGCCTGGCTGGAGTGGCAGCAGCCGTTCATGCCCTGGGAGCGGAGCCAGCTCTGGATCGGTCGCTTCGATGAGCAGGGCGGCCTCACCGATGTGCACTGCCTGGCGGGCTCCGACGGGAGCGATGCTGAGGGGGAATCCGTGTTTCAACCCCTCTGGGCAGGTCCTGATCTGGTGGTGGCCCGGGATGGCAGCGGCTGGTGGCGCCTCACCCGCTTCGCCGAAACCGAACGGAGCGCGGAGACCCCACCCGGCGATGGGGAAAGCCTGCTGGCCATAGAGGCCGACTTCGGCGTGCCCCAATGGGTGGCGGGCCTGAGCACCACCGCCTGGGATGGGAAGCAGCTGGTGGCAGCGGCCTGCCGGCAGGGCACTTGGGAACTGGGACGGTTGGCGTACACCCCCCAGGACACCGAGGGTTGGCAATGGCATCCCCTCCCGGTGCCCTTCACGGACCTGTCCGATCTCAGCGCCGAAGGGGGGCAGCTGGTGGCCATCGCCAGTGGGCCGCAGGCGATGGGAGGCCTCCTGGAGGTCGACCTCGCCGATGGCTCCTGGATCCACACCCCCTGCGCCCCCTGCCCCCTGGCCCCGGGACAGATCAGCACGCCCGAAGCCCTGTGGTTCGCGGGGGCCACAGGCGAGCCCACCCATGCCTGGTTCTATCCCCCTTCAGGGGGCGCCGGGGCGCAGAGCCCCCTGCTGCTGCGCGCCCACAGTGGCCCCACGGCCATGGCCCGCACAGGCCTCAACCTGGCGGTGCAGTTCTGGACCAGCCGCGGCTGGAGCGTGCTGGACGTGAACTACGGGGGCTCGAGCGGCTTCGGACGGGCCTATCGGGAGCGGCTGAACGGCCGCTGGGGCGAACTGGATGTGGGCGATTGCCTGGCGGCGGCCGCAGCGGTCGTCACCAGCGGCCGGGCGGCCGCAGAGCGGGTGGCCATGGAAGGGAGCAGTGCCTCGGGGTTCACCGTGCTGGCCGCCCTGGCCGCCGGAAGGGGCCTGCAGGCTGGTGCCTGCCGCTATCCGGTGGTGGATCTGGAAGACCTGGCCCGGGTGGGGCATCGCTTCGAGGCCCACTACCTGGACACCCTGATCGGCCCGCTGCCGGACGCACGGGCCACTTACCAGGCCCGTTCCCCCCTGCAGCAGGTGAGCCGGATCCAGCGGCCGGTGATCCTCTTCCACGGCCTGGAGGACACCGTGGTTCCCCCCTCCCAAAGCGAACGGCTGGCGCTTGCCCTGAGCGAACAGGGGGTGAAGGTGGAGATCTTTCTCTTTCCCGGCGAGGGCCACAGCTTCCGCTCCGGGAGCGTACAGGCCCAGGTGCTGGAAGCCACAGAAGCCTTTTTCCGACGTCACCTCGGGATGGCCCGATGAGCGTCAGCGCACTGCTGGCAGGCCAACCGCCGATGGTCTGGGTCCTGGCACTGGTGGGGTTGCCCCTGCTCCTGCTGGTAGGCACAGCCTTCGGTCGGGGTCTGGGAGTGCACCGATGGGGGATCCCCGAAGCTCTGCTCGCCGGTCTGGTGGGCCTGCTGCTGGGTCCCCAGGGGCCCTGGCCCCTGCTGCCGGGTGGGGTGATCCAGCTCTGGGATGGGCTGCCCCTGATCCTCCTCACCCTGGTGTTCGGCAGCCTGCTAGTGGGCAAGCCCCTGCCAGCGCCTGGAGGCCTCTGGCATCCGCTGCGGGCCCAGGTGCTGCTCTCGCTCACCCTGGCCTTTGGGCAATATCTCGTGGGTGGTCTGGTGGTGCTCCTGGTGCTCCAACCCTGGCTGGGGGTGAGCCCGGTGATGGCCTGCCTGATCGAGGTGGCCTACGAGGGGGGGCATGGATCGGCAGCGGCCATGGCCCCCACCTACGAGCAGCTGGGGGTGCAAGGAGCCGAAGCCCTGGGCTTGGCCCTGGCCACCGTTGGCCTGCTCACCTCCACCCTGGTGGGGGGATTACTGGTGGTGATGGCCCGCTGGCGGGGGTGGGTGGCGGAGCCTGCGGTAACCGCAGCCAGTGAGCTCCAAAATCCCCCAGCGTCCTTTGCGGCTGTTGGGGATCAGACCTCAGCGGATTCGCCGCAGGCCACACCCTTTGTCCTGAAGTCAGTGCTCAGCAAGATCAGCGCCTGGGCCTTGAACCTGGGGCTGGCGGGGCTGGCGGTGGCCCTGGGCTGGGTCTTGCTGCAGGGACTGCGGGCCCTGGCCCCCCATCTGGGCACGGGAGTCGCCACCGTGATCGAGGCCCTGCCGGTGTTCCCCCTGGCCCTGGTGGGATCCGTGCTGGTGCGGCTGGTGCTGGAGCGCACGGGAACGGCCAGGATGGCATCCGGCTCCATCCAGAACCGCATCGGCACCCTGTCTGCCGATCTTCTGATCACGGCGGCCACCGCCTGCCTGGATCTCTCGTCCCTGAGCCAGCTCTGGAAACCCCTGCTTGTGCTCGGGGTGGCAGGGCTGCTCTGGAATCTGCTGGTGGTGCTGGGCCCAGGTCGCTGGATGCTTCCGCAACCCTGGTTTGAACGGGGCCTGATCGACTTCGGCCAGGCCACCGGGGTGGCAGCCAGCGGCCTCTTGCTGCTGAACATGGCCGATCCAAAGGATCAGGGCGATGTGCTGACACCCTTTTCGATCAAGCAACTCCTGCTGCAACCCTTTGTGGCCGGGGGGGTGATCACGGTGGTGGCGCCCCTGGCGGTGAGCCGCTGGGGCCTGCCCGCCTGGACCACCCTGTGCCTGGTGCTGGTGGTGCTCTGGGTGGGATTGGCGGTGGGATTTGGCCGGGGGCGCTCCGGCGTCAGCGCACCATTGCCGCCACATTTCCCCCATCCACCGTGAGCACCGCGCCGGTGGTGCGATCCATCCTGGCCAGGGCCACGAAGGCCTCCGCCACATCACTGGCCCGCACCTCGGCGCCCAGCAGATTGCCGGCCATGTACACCTCCTCGGACACGCCGCGGGCAGCCGCCCGCTCGCGGATCGTGGTGTCGTCCAACAAACCGGAACGGATGCGATCGGCATTGAGGGCATTGACCCGCACACCGGCCGGCCCCTCCTCCAGGGCGTACTGACGCACCAGGGCGAGCAGGGCCGCCTTGCTGATCCCGTAGGCGCCGAAGTTGGGACCAGGGTTGAGGGCCTGTTTGCTGGCGTTGAACAGCAATTGCCCCCCCAGCCGTCCGCCACCGCCTGCGCTCTCCCCATCGGCATCCCCACCGTCCTGAAGGCGAAAGATGGCGATGGCGGCCTGGGCCACGGCCTGATGCGAGAAGAAATTCAGTTCGAAACTGGCCCGCAGATCCCCGTCGCTGAGGGTGGCCATGGCACCGGTCCAGGCGGCTCCGGCATTGCTCACCACCCCATCGATGCCACCGAAATGGGCACACACCTGGGCGAAGGCCGAGCGCACCGCATCCGGATCGGTGACATCACAGGCCAGGGCCAAAGCCCGTTTGCCGCAGCGGTTGGCCACCGCCCGGGCACCCTCTCCATCGCGATCCAGCACCGCCACCTCCGCCCCCTGGGCTGCAAAGTCCAGGGCGGTGGCCGCACCAATGGCGCCGGCTCCACCGGTGATCACCACCACCTGACGAGCCAGGGGCTTTTCGGCCGCCTTGCCCAGCTTGGCCTGCTCCAGGCTCCAATACTCCATGTCGAAGGTGTCAGCCTCACCAACGGGCTGAAAGCGCCCGATGCTCTCTGCCGCCAGGAGGGTCTGGGCCCAGGCCTCGGCGATGTCCGCCGTGACGGCCGCATCCGCCGCCCCCTTGCCCACACCGATCAGGCCGACTCCAGGCAGGGCCAGCACTCTGGGGAGGGGGTCGAGGGGAGTTTTACCGCCTCCCACCCTTGCGTTCTGGCGGCTCACATAGGCGGTGTACGCCTCCCTGTAGGTCGCCAAGGCCGCCTCCACCTGCCTGCGCCAGCTGTCCAGATCGGCCGGGATGGGAGCACCATCCGGGCCCGCTGCCGGAGGGGAGGGCAGCACCAGGGGCTGGGCTTTGGTGCGGATCACATGATCGGGCGTGGCCACGCCGCGGCCTGCCCATTCGTGAAGCCGGGCGTCATCAGACACCGCACGGGCCACGGGTGTGGAGCGGAGGTCGAACACCCAGCGGCTGGCACAGCCCGCCCCGTGGGCAGCCCGGGCCAGGGCACCCCGCAGGACAGGCAGAAGCACCGCCGCAGCGGTCGGTTGCTCGGGGAGGGTTACGGGGTGGAAGGTGCGCTCCCCGCGGCTCAACCGATCCTCCGCCAGGCCCACCAGCTCGATCATGCGGGCATAGCTCTGCTCAGCCGTGGCACCGAAGGAGAAAAGACCGTGCTGGAGCAGCACCATGCCCTCGATCTGATCGGGGTTCAGCAGCGCTGAAGCCCCATCCCAGGCGGCGGCGCAGGCCTTGGCCAGGGCGAAGCCTGGCATCACATAGGGCACCAGCAGCACCCGATCGCCATACACCTCACGGCACACCGCAGCGGCATCAGGCTGATCCGCCAGGGCGAGCAGGGCCGTGGAATGGGTGTGATCCACGAAGGGGTGGGGCAGAAACGCATGCAACAAGGCCTCCACCGAAGGATTGGGTGCGGCCGGATCGATCAGGTTCTGGCGCTGGGCGGCCACCATGGCCTCATCACTGAGGGCCTCCAGGGCTCTCATCGCCTGGAGTGGCTGGAGGCGCACCGCAGGATGGCCGGGCGGCTCGATGGTGGCCAGATCCCAGCCGCTTCCCTTCACGCACAGCACGGGAATGGACTCCCCAAGAAGGCCGGTGACCGTTGTTTTCACAGATGTGTTGCCCCCACCGTGGAGCACCAGATCCGCATCGGCTCCCAGCAGGCGGGCGCTGTAGGTGCGCAGGGCCAGAGGCTCGCTGATGCCCCGGCTGCCGTAGTGGGCGACCGCCTCATGGGCAGCGGCCTCCGACCAGCGGTTTTGGACGGGCATGGGGAGGGATCAAGGGCGGCCTGAGGCTACGCGGGGCCAGGCCGGCGGACGGACCAATGGCGCGAAGGGTCTGGGAAGACAAAGCCAGACGCCACAGCCATGGCTAGCTTTCGGGGAGCCAGGCGACCTGTCCCGTTCACTGTCGCCGTTCCTTGTCTCCGATGGCTCTGCGCACCCTTCTCTTCCTGATCACCAATCTGGCGGTGGTGCTCACGATCTCCCTGATCCTGAGCGTGCTCACCGCCATCGGTCTGCTGCCCCCCGATCTGCCCCTGCTCCCCCTGCTGGTGAGCTGCTTCGTCTGGGGTGTGGTGGGGGCCTGGATCTCCCTGCAGTTCTCGGCTGAGTCGGCCAAGCGGATGATGGGCATCCAGCTGGTGAGCGGCAACGGCGGCCCGGCGGAGCGCTGGCTGCACAGCACCGTGGCCCGACTGGCGGAGAAGGCGGGATTGCCCATGCCGGAGGTGGGCGTGTACGGCTCACCGGAATGGAATGCCTTCGCCACCGGTCCCTCCCCCCAGCGGGCGCTTGTGGCGGTCTCCACCGGCATCCTGCAGGGCATGCCGGAAGATGAGCTGGAGGCCGTGCTCGGCCATGAGATGAGCCACGTGGGCAACGGCGACATGGTCACCATGACCCTCCTGCAGGGGGTGATCAACGCCTTTGTGATGTTCCTGGCCCGGGCCGTGGCCTTCACCCTTCCCAATCGCCAGAGCGAGGAGCGGGGTTATGGCCCGCCCCCCACCATGCTCTTGGTGTGGCCGCTGGAGGTGCTGCTCGGCGTGCTTGGTTCCCTGGTGACGGCGTGGTTTTCGAGGCACAGGGAGTTCCGGGCCGATGCGGGTTCGGCCCGTCTCACCAGCCCCAATGCCATGGCTGGCGCCCTGGCGCGGCTGGGGCAGATGGAAAATCTCCAGGACCCTCGGGATGAGCCCACCCTGGCCACGATCAAGATCAATGAACCGCCTGGGTTCTTACGCATGTTCGCGAGCCATCCCCCCATTGAGGCCCGCATCCGGGCGCTGCAGGCCCTCGCCCAGGCGGGCAAGCTGGCCTGACGACTGAAACAGCTGCGTCGCCGATGAAAGCGATCACTGCCCTGGGCCCAGGTCCAGACCACCCAGACGGGTGGCTTCAGGACACGGTGCTCCCCTTTCCTCCGCTCCCTGGTCCCCATGACCTGCGGGTGACGGTGGAAGCCGTAGCGGTGAACCCCGTGGATCTCAAGGTGCGCAGCACCCTGCCTGCCGGCGGGCCAGCCCAGATTCTCGGCTGGGACGCCTCCGGCGTGGTAGAAGCGGTGGGGGAGGCCGTGGAAGGGTTCCGCATTGGCGATGCGGTGATGTTTGCGGGGGCCATCAACCGGCCCGGCTGCCAGGCCCAGAGCGTGCTGGTGGATGCCCGTCTGGCAGGCCGCAAGCCGGCCCATCTCTCCTTCGCCGAAGCGGCCGCTCTCCCCCTCACGGGGCTGACGGCCTGGGAATCCCTGTTTGAACGTCTCGGGATGGATCCCCGGGGCGGGGATCAGGGCCGCACCCTGCTGATCCTGGGGGCCGCCGGGGGCGTGGGATCCCTGGCCATTCAGCTGGCCAGGCAGGCGGGCCTGAGGGTGATCGCCAGCGCCTCCCGGGCGGAAAGCCAGGCCTGGGTGCGCCAACTCGGCGCCGATGCCGTGGTGGATCACGGCCAACCCATCGGACCGCAACTCGATGCCCTGGGATTGCCCACGGTGGAGGCGATCGCCAACTTCCATGACACCGATCTCTACTGGGACGTGATGGCGGAGCGCATCAGCCCCCAGGGGGCCATCGTGGCCCTCGTCAGCAGCCGCTCCCCCCTTGATCTCAACCGCCTCAAGAGCAAAAGCGTGCGCTTCTGCTGGGAGTACATGTTCACCCGCTCCCAGTACCGCACGGCGGATCTGGCGGAGCAGGGAGCCATTCTCAACAGGTTGGCGGCTGCCATCGAAGCAGGAACCCTGCGCAGCACGGTCCAGACCCTGCTGCAGCCCATCTCTGCGGGCACTCTTCAAAAGGCCTATGACCTGCTTCAGCAGGGGCACAGCCTGGGCAAGATCGTGATCAGCGGCTGGGAGTGATCTGAACTCAGGAGCAGCCTGATCGATCCAAACATCCTCTAAACAAACCAGGTGGATGGAGCAAGAGATCCGGCCAGGGAGCCGCTGTAGCCCGTGATGTTCAGCACCAGATCATTGGCGGATTGGTAGCCCGCGCCGGCATCATTCACCACCAGATAAGTACCTTTCAAACTGCCGGAGGTGGCCACCACGATGGTGGCTGCATTCAGGCCCAGGGGCTGGTTGCCGGCCAGTGCCCTGTTGGCATCAGCAAAGGCGTTGCTCACCAGGGTGTTGATGGAGGTGGTGGTGGTGTCAGCGGCCTGGGTGAGGGCGGTGGGCACCATGCCGACACCACCGGTGGTGAGCAGAGAGATCCTGTCGGTGCCGATGAGGAAATCCGTGATGCGGTCGCGGGCGGAGGCGGTGGACTGGCCGAAGCGCACCACAAACCTGTCCACATCTGCCCCTCCGGTGAGGGTGTCGGAACCGACCCCACCGTTGAGAATATCGGCTCCTGCACCCCCATCCAGGAGGTTGGCGCCGGAGTTGCCCGTGAGGCGATTGGCTCCAGCGTTTCCGGTGCCGCTGATTGCCGACGAACCGGTGAGGAGAAGATTCTCCACCCCCGCCGCCAGGGTGGTGGACACAGCGGTGCTGAAGGTGTCCGTGAGGGTCGTGATCACCGCGGGGGCTCCCAGAACCGCGTTGACGGGATTGGCGAGCGAAAGGACAAAGGTTTCATCGGCTTCCTCCAGGTTGTCGTTGAGGATCGGCACGCTGATGGTGGCGGAGGTGACGCCGGGATCCACCGTCAGGGTTCCGGCAACGGCGGTGTAATCCAGGCCAGCCTGGGCCGTGCCATCGGCGGTGGCGAACTGCACGCTCACCGGTAAAGCCGAGGCCGCAGAGAGGGTCACCCCATACACCGCGCTCTGGGGGCTGGTCTGGCCCTCCACCAGTCTCTGGGCGGGGCCAAGAGTAAGCACCACATCATCATTGAGGATGGTGCCGTTGGCGGTGGCGGCGTTGATGGTGGCGCCCCCGCTGGCGCCCGTGAGGGTCACGCTGAAGGTCTCCGCAGCTTCCGATACGGTGTCTCCCGCCACCGCAAAGGAGAAGGTCTTGGCAGCTTCCCCTGGGGCAAAGGAGAGCACCCCTCCAGGAAGGCTGCCACCAACGAAATCCGAGGCGATCGCAGGATTCGCACCGGAACCCGCCACGGACCAGCTGACATCACTCCCCCCGGAGAGATCACCGCTGCGGGTCACCTGGAACGAGAAGGCAGTCTCCCCGCTGTTGCCCTCCACCTGCTGGCTGGCAGCTGTGGACTGAATGGCCAGGGTGCTGGTGGCGGGCACCGTGGTGATCGCCAGTGACCATCCCCCGGCGATGGATCCGGAATCGCCGGAGGCGTCATCCTGCACAAAGAGGCTCCAGGTGCCATTGGGATCCGTACCGTTGAACACGGAGAGATCAGCGCTGTAGGGGCCGGAAGGCGCCGGAGCATTGAAGGTGTCGCCAGCTTCGAAATCCCCCGGGCGGTAGCTGCCAGAGCTGAGCGCAGAGCTGTCGGGGAGTGCGGCGCTGGCCTGGCTGGAGAAGGTGAGGGTCAGCCCATTCACTCCGATAGAGTCCCCCGCATCTGACATCAGCAGGGCCCGGGCGCCGCTGGGACCCACCAGGAGGATGTCCAGATCATCCGGCCAGCTGTGGGAGAGGTTCGAAAGCGTCACGTCCAGGGAGCCCACGGCGAGCCCGCTGCCTGCGGAGACCGTCACCGTGGAGGGGAACGGTGTGCTGGAGCCAAAGGAAGGAATGCTGATGGGCGTGGTGGTGCTGGCCGTGATCACACCGTCATCGTTCAGGATCGTGCTGGAGGCACTGGCCGTACCCAGGGTCGTGTCGGCAGTGGGATTGGCGAGGGACACCATGAAGGCCTCGGAGGCCTCTGTAAGGGTGTCGCCCTGCACCTGCAATGTGATGGTCCGGGTGGTTTCTCCAGCCGCAAAGGTCACGCTGCCGCCGGGCAGCTGACCACCGACGAAGTCGGCCCCATCGGCGGGGTTGGAACCGGTGCCGGTGACAGCCCAGGACACGCTGGTGCTGCCGGTGGTGCTGCCG
>JBEIRX010000028.1:0-20173 GCA_040375715.1 Aphanothece sp. | reverse complement strand
CTGATTAGGAATGCTGCCGTAGGACTGGGGATCTGAGAACAGCAATCCATAAAACGTTTCCAACACGATCCTGCCACCCACTGGGCCTAATTGGCTTGTGGGCGATTTCCCAGTTGAGAAGCCAAGCAGATCTTGGTTGTCAAGTTTTAGATCGCCTGGCACGCCTCCATTTTTGGCCAACCAAGTATCCACCAAAGGCTTTTGGGCCTCGGCAAGGATGTAAAACCAGAGGGGCGTATCATGCTTGAAGCGCTCATTAATCGCCTCATAGCCATAGTCGCCAGTGGTATTGTCGCGCACGACGAGATAGTCGTCTGCCAAAACCGGCAAGCCCAGTGCAGTGGCAAAGGTTTGGCCACTGGCGAGCCGAAACAGGTTGCCTCGTCTGAGGTTGAGCACAGCCAGAGAGTCACCAGCAGAGACAACCTCGGGAAGCACCCTTAACGGATCAACGAGGGACGTATCAATTCGGTAGGCCCATTGCAACCGGTCTTCAGCCGTGTTGTTGTTCACCTGTGGTTCATTTGTGCCCGCAGGAAACTGATCGCCTTCTGGAAAAAAACGCTTCCATTCAATCCAGTGATCATCGCGAAGCTTGCCAAAGCCAACCAGGCTGTTAATCCCTTTGTCTGGTGTAAAGATCTTTTGGGGCTCATGACCCGTGTTTAATTTGTAGCCGGTTCGGATCATCGAATGCCCAAATCGATAGGCCGCACCCGCAAACTCCAGAGGGATGCGCGTTGAGCTGTCGCGAAGATGCTTTGGGTAGAGCCGAAACGCATTTTCACCTTTCACCCGCAGCTCTTCACGGAAGTCATTGTATGTGCGAGGTTGAATGATGCGCCTCAAGTAGTCTCGCACCACGATCTTTTGATATGTCCAGCGTACGAGATTGCGTGCCTTGCTAAAATGCTCACTGCTGGAGAGTGTTTGGCGTTGATCTAGCCAGGAAACAACGACATTATGGAATTGGATGAAGGCCGCCTGCAGGTTGCAAACAATGGCATTCTCATCATTTCTTGGATCTCCGATGATGGCGCGAGCATCCTCTCGAATCTCAAAACCGTTGGCTGTTGGTTCAGCAATGCGAGGTAGGTCAAATCGTCCGGGTGATCCCTGTAATGGCCTTCCCGGCGCGAGGCTGATCCCTTTCTTCAGGTGGGTGTCGTCACGAGGAGCATAGAGATAGGGCTCATCCGATGGCCCCGATCCGTAAAGACAATCCAGATCCAGCCGTGGCGTGCGAAGGTTTGTGGGGATGGATCCGGGCTTGTCCAGGGAGGACGTTGTGTCAAAGGTCAGATCATGATCAATGAACTGGCCGAAATAGGTGTAGCCCGCCGGTACCAGCAAGTTTTCTTCCCCGTCTGGATCATTGTTGGCTAGATCTCCCGCATTGCCTATCATCTTTTGCGCAAGTTCAACCAGCCTGTCATCTTCAAAGCCACCATGGGGAGGCAGAAGTCGAACGAAGAGGTTTTCACCTTGTCCGACTGAACCATGGCTGCCAGGGGCAACCTTCGAATCCGTCGTCGCTGAATAGGCCATGTGCTGGGAGAGTCACAGGTTGGAGGTTGTTCCATCACAATCAACGTCCACCCGGCCATCCGGGCGTGATCTGTTACCAAGGTCTATGTGATCTGTCTCACAGGCAAGGGCGTTCCCAACCAGCGCAATGGGGAGGCCTAGGCCACCAGCACCCGCTCCCCCTGAAAGCGGCGCCGCTCCGCCTGCACCGCGAGCTCATCGGTGTCGGCCTCCTCCAGGGGCAGATCAAACCAGAAGGTGGTGCCCACCCCCAGCTCGCTCACCATCTTCACGCTGCAACCGTGCTTCTCCAGGATGCCCCGCACGATCGAAAGGCCCAGGCCCGTACCCACCTCAGTGTGCACAGCGTTTTCAACGCGATAAAAGCGCTCGAAGATCCGCTCCTGATCCGCCTGGCTGATGCCTGATCCGGTGTCGGCGATCTCGATGCGCACCTTCGGAAGGGGAGAGCTGAGGGGGCAGCTGGGGGCATCCCCGGGGCTGGTGCTGGGATCAATGGCGCAGTGATCCGGCCAGGGATAGGCCCGCAGGGTGAGCTGCCCTCCAGGTGGGGTGAATTTCAGGCCGTTGCCCACCAGGTTGTCGAACACCTGCAGCAGCAGATCCCAGTTGCCCCGCACTCGGGGCAGCTGCTCTTCGCTCACCAGCTCCAACCTCACCCCCTTCTCCTGGGCATTCAGCCGGTAGGTGCGCAGGGTTTGCTCGATCGCCTCCTCCACCTCCACCGGCTCCAGCACCCATTCCCGGTCTGATTCCAGGCGGGAGAGATCGAGCACGTCGTTCACGAGCCGGGTGAGCCGATCGGTTTCCGCATTGGCAATGCCCAGAAACTCCTTCTTTTGCTCCTCGCTCAGCTGATCCCCCAGGTCGTACAGCGTTTCCACATAGCTCTTGATGTTGAACAACGGTGTGCGCAGCTCGTGCGACACGTTGCTGATGAAACGGCTCTGGGCGGCATTGAGCTCCACTTCCCGGGTGAGATCCTGCACGGTCATGGCGATGCCCTTGAGGCTTTCCCCGCTGGGATCGCGCACGGCCTGCAGCACGATGCGCAGGGTTCGCGGTGGATCCCCCAGGCTGCAGCGCAGATCGGAGGATTCCTTCTCGCCGCTGATCAGACAGGAGAGGGGGCTGTTGAGCTCCATCGCCAGCCGCTCGGGCAATTCACTCTCCAGATCATTGCCCTCCAGATTTCTGCCCTCCCAACGGAACAGGCGACGGGAGGTGGGATTGGCCAGCACGATCCGCCCTTCCTCATCCAGCAGTACGGCCCCATCGGCCATGGTGGCGATCAGGGATTGCTGTTTCACCTGGGCGGCGGTGAGCTCCTCGATGTTGGCTTCGTTGTAGGCCTCCAGCTGGGAGGCCATGGTGTTGAAGCCCTCCAGCAGCTCCCCGAGTTCCCCCCCCACCGGGAGGGCCAGGCGGGTCTGGAAATTGCCACCGGCGATCGAGCGCACGCCCCGCAGGAGCTCCTTCACCGGTTGGGTGATGGTGAGCGCATTGAACACCGAACCCAGAATCACCAGCACCCAGATCGAGATGAACACCGCCACGGTCACCTCGCGGGTGAGGGCGGCGCTGGCCAGGAGGGTTTCATTGGGATTGATCCCCAGCGCCACCACCCCCAGAAAGCGGTCGCCATCCAGCAGGGGAACGAACACATCCGTCACCTGCCCATCCGGGGTGAGGTGCTGGCGGATCAGGGGGTTGTCGGGGCGTTGGGGGAGATCGGGGGGGAGCTCCAGGCGGCGGCTCAGCAGCTCATTGGCCGGCGCCGAGCCATCTCCCCCGGCCCCCATGGGAATGCCCAGGTAGATCGCCCCTTCGGCATCGGCGAACACGATGTCGCGGAGGCTGCGGCTGGTCTGCCAGAACCGCTCCGCCACGCTGGCCAGCTCCCCTTTGGTGCCCTGGCTCACGAAGGGTTTCACATTGGCCGCCAGCAGCAGGCCCAGATCCCGCGCATAGCGGGTGTCGCTCATCCGGGCATCCCTCTGGATGCCATTGAGGGCAAAGAAGGTGATGCCTGTCATCAGCAGGCTCACCACCAAGGTGGCCACGGCGAGGAGCTTGGTCTGGAGGCTGAATTCCGCCCACCAGCGGGCCAGCCCTTCCTGCCAGGTGCGTTGGCCGGTCATCGCCCCTGCCCCCGCACCTGATGGCCGATGTCTCGTCGGAACTGCATGCCGTCGAAATGCACCTGGGCCAGGCCCCCATAGGCCCGCGCGAAGGCCCCATCGAAATCCTCCGCCTGGGCCACCAACGCCAGCACGCGCCCGCCGCTGGTTTCACAGCGGCCGTCTTCAAGGCGCCGGGTGCCTGCATGAAAGAGCTGCAGGTGCGGATGGGCCTCCGGCCGTCCCTCCACCACATCGCCGCTGCGGGGGGGGCCCGGGTAGCCCGCCGCCGCGGCGATCACGCAGGCACTGCAGCCGGGGTGGATGGTGAGCGGCGGTGCTTCCGCCAGCCGGCCCGTGGCGCAGGCCAGCAGCACCTGGGCCAGCTCAGGGCCCAGGAGAGGCATCAGGGTTTCGCATTCCGGATCGCCGAAGCGGCAGTTGAATTCGATCACCTGCAGGCCGCTGGCGGTGAGCATCAGGCCGGCATAGATCACCCCGCGATAGTCGATGCCCCGGGCCCGGAGGGCTGCCAGCACGGGTTCGATCACCAGCCTTCGGGCCTCTTCCAGCCCTGCTGCATCCAGGAGCGGGGCTGGCGCATAGGCCCCCATACCGCCGGTGTTGGGGCCGGTGTCACCCTCCCCGATGCGTTTGTGATCCTGGGCCGGTGGAAGCAGAACGACCCTGGTTCCATCCGTGAGGGCGAACACGGACACCTCCGGTCCCTCGATCCGTTCCTCCAGCACCACCGATGCCCCGGCCGCTCCGAATCGCCCGTCAAACACCTCGTGGATGGCCTGGTGGCAGGCCTCCAGGCTGGCGGGCACCGTCACCCCTTTGCCGGAAGCCAGACCATCCGCCTTCACCACCAGGGGGCGTCCCTCTCGCTTGAGGACGGCCAGGGCTTCCTCCACCGTTCCGGCGCACCAGTGGCCTGCGGTGGGCACCCCGGCTTCGGCCATTAGGGCCTTCGCCCACTGCTTGCTGGCCTCCAGCTGGGCTCCCTCGGCGCCGGGGCCGAACACCGCCAGCCCCGCAGCGCGCAACCGATCCGCCAGTCCGGCCGCCAGCGGCGCCTCCGGACCCACCACCACCAGGTCGATCCGGTGGGTGCGGGCGGCCTCCAGCAGGCCATCGCCGTCGTTTTCCCCAATCCCCAGCTGCTGGCAGCCGCCTACTTCCGGAGTGCCGCCATTGCCGGGAGCCACCCACACCTGCTCCACCCCCAGGCTGCGGCCAAGGGCCCAGGCCAGGGCGTTCTCCCGGGCTCCGCCACCCACCACAAGGATGCGGGCCGGGGGATGGAACGGCTTCTCGGCAGCCTGGGAGGCAGCTGTGTCCGGTGACACCATGGGCTGGGGGAAAACAGGTGGGGCTGGAAGGGGCGGCCCTGATGGGGGCAGCCGATAGGTTGGGCCGTGCGCAGCCTCGCTCGTGGCCACCTTGCCATTCTCCGTCTCCGCGATCGCGCCCGTGACCGTCGGCATGGGACTTGTAGGGCTGCAGCTTCTCGGCAGTGGTGCGCTGGCCCAGCCGGTTGGTGCCCCAGCCAGCCCGGGCCCTGGCCAGATCCCCAATTCCCAGCGCCTCAGTGCACCGGGTCCCCTGCCGGCTTCACCGGCTGCCCCCCTGAGTCCTCTGGCCGCCCCGGGGGCAATCCCTGGGCCTGCAGAGCCCGTCGCCCCGATCCCCCCCCTAAGTGAGGACGCCTTTCAATCTCTGCTGAAGGATGACGACCTGGAGCGGCTCAACCTGGGGTGCGCTCGGATCCTTCAGGAAGACAACACCCCGCGTCTGCGCCTGTTGCAGGAGCGGCTTCTCCAGGTGCGCCCGGCTCCCCAACCCCTGCCGGTGGTGCTGGCCAACGCCGAGGTGTTGCTCAGCTGCCGGGCGCCCTATGGCGCTCTCGCCGTGCTCGATCGCTATGGGCCTGGCCCTGGCGCCGAGCGGGTGCAGTGGCTCCTGCTGCAATGGCGGGCCGCCACCGCTGCCCTCGACCACCGTCGGGCAGCGCTGGCCCTGGATCGGCTGACGGCAGGCACGGATCGTGGCCTCAGCCAGCTCACCCTGCCGATCCGTCGCCGGGAGGATGGCACCGTGGTGAGTCGTTCGGCGGTGGAGGTGCTGGCCGGGCACCTGGAAGCCCGAGGGTTGGCCCAGGAGGCTGGCCTGCTCCTGCTGCGTCAGGGTGCCCCAGGAGTTCTGGGGGCGCAGCGCATGGCCCGCGCTGCGGACTTCCTGCGGGAGCTGCCGCTGGCGGAGCAGGAGTCGATTCTGGAAACGGCGCTGGAGCAGGCGGCCGCCGCCGGCGCCTGGAGCCTGGTGAGTGATCTCCTGGATGCCCAGAGTGCTCTGCCGAGTTCCAGGGCAGTGGCGCGTCGGCTGCGCCTGAGCCCAAGGCTCGATGATGCCTATGGGGAATGGCGGCTCCGCCGCTGCGATCCCACTTCCGAGGGGCGGCGAAGGGAGTTGGAACGGCAGCTGCGCTCCCCCCGGGAGCCCGGAGGCCATTCCTACACGCCGCCCCCCCCTGTTGTCCCTGTTGCCCCTGCCGCTCCTGGAGGGCCCGCTTCGGCTGGCGCCACGGCCGGACCCGCACCTTCGGCGCCCTTCCCTGTCCAGTCTCCAGCAGCACCTGCTCCGGCTCCTGCCCCAGCAGACGTGCAAGCCCCATCCCCTGCAGAAGCCCCAGCGCTGGCACCAGCCCCAGCGCCTGAGCCGGAATGCCCTCCCCCCCCCGCGGCGATCGTCCCACCGGTCGGGGGCGCCCTCACGGAACCCGCGGTGGCCCCCCAGCCGCTTCCCACCAACCCGTCCCCCCAAGTGCCATGAGTTTTCCCTTTCAGCTGGGCGCCCTGCTCTACGAGGGCAAGGCCAAGCGGATCCATGCCACCGATCGGGATGGCGTGCTGGCGGTGGAATTCAAGGACGATGCCACCGCCTTCAATGCCGCCAAGAAGGCTTCTTTGGCGGGCAAGGGGGTCATGAACTGCCGCATCTCGGCGCTGTTGTTCGAACACCTCGCCAGCCGAGGCATCCCCAGTCACTACCTGGGGATGCTGCAACCGGGATGGATGGCCGTGCAGCCCGTGCAGATTCTTCCCCTGGAGGTGGTGGTGCGGAATGTGGCGGCCGGTTCCCTGTGCCGCCAGCTGCCAGTGGAGCCAGGCACCCCTCTGGACCCTCCCCTGCTCGACCTGTACTACAAGGACGATGCCCTCGGAGACCCCCTGCTCACCGAGGCCCGTCTGGAGCGGCTGGCCCTGGTCAGTGCCCCGGAACGGGCGGAGATGGAGTCCCTGGCCCGCCACATCAATGCGGAACTCCTCACCCTGACGGCCCGGGTGGGTCTGGACCTGGTGGATTTCAAGATCGAGCTGGGCCATGGACCGGAGGGGCAGCTGCTGCTGGCCGATGAGATCAGCCCGGACACCTGCCGGCTCTGGGACAGGGCCATCAACGACGCCGACGACAGAATTCTGGACAAGGATCGGTTTCGAAAGGATCTTGGCGGAGTTGTCGAGGCCTACGGGGAGGTCCTCAAACGGGTCGAAGGGGTCTGTCCCGAACCAGGGGTTTATCGGTAAGGTCTGCCGGAATTGCGGCTGTGCCGCTCAGCAGAGGAGTCATGCCTGGCGATCGCCCCCGAACGACGTTCATCACGCCGTCCCGATCGCCGGCAGTCGCCGCCGCTCTCCCCCTGCTGTCTCTGGCCCTTCTGGGCCAGGGCAGCGCCCTGGCCCAGAACCAGCCACAGCCACAGCCACAGACGGTGGCCCTGGCCAGTCCGGTGTCCCCCCCGCCTCCGCTGGAGGCGCCATTGATGGCTCAGGCCTCTCCAGCCACCCCACCGGGGGGACAGGCCACGCCGCCCGGGGAGACCACCACCCCGCCCGTCAGTGATGTTGCTCCCCCGGCAGCCCAGCCATTCGGTACCCCCGGTGGACAGTCCGACCAGCCAGGTGCGCCCCAGGTGCCGCCTGCCGACGTTCCCCAGCCGCCGGTGGCCAGGCCTGAGCCTGCTCCCAGCAATGAGCCCCGGGTGTTGCTCAGTGAGGTGGTGATTCAGGGTCTCGATGGCCATCCGGAAAAAGAGCGGATCGAACGAGCCGCCTATGCCGCCATGGCCGTCACCCCGGGCACGGAGGTGACGCGCAGTGATCTGCGCAAGGATCTGGCGGCGATCTATGCCACCGGTTGGTTTTCTGATGTGCGTCTTGAGCCGGTGGATTCGGCCCTGGGGGTGCGTCTGCTGGTGAAGGTGGTGCCCAACCCAGTTCTCACGAAGGTGACCCTGGATCCCCCGGATTCCAAGGTGCCAGCCACGGTGGTGCAGGACACCTTCGCCCCGGACTACGGCAAGACCATCAATCTCAACACGCTCCAGACCCGGATTCAGGAGCTGCAGAAGTGGTATGCCGACCAGGGCTATTCCCTGGCCCGGGTGACAGGCCCCAGTCGGGTGAGCCCCGAAGGCGAGCTGGTGCTGGGGGTGCGTCAGGGGATCGTGAACGGCGTGGAGGTGCAGTTCCTCAACAAGGAAGGTTCCGCCACCAATGACAAGGGTCAGCCCATCCGGGGCAAGACCAAGTCATGGGTGATCACCCGGGAGATCTCCATGAAACCGGGAGAGATCTTTAACCGTCGCAACCTGGAGGACGACATCAAGCGTCTCTATGGAACGGGCCTCTTCAGCGACGTGAAGGTGACCCTGCGGCCTGAACCCTCCGATCCGGGACGCATCACCATCGTGCTCGGGATGGTGGAGCAATCCACGGGCTCCCTCTCGGGCGGCCTGGGCTACAGCCAGAGCCAGGGGGTGTTTGGCCAGGTGCAGGTGCAGGACAGCAACTTCCTGGGTCGGGCCTGGGACGTGGCCACCAGCTTCACCTATGGCCAGTTCGGTGGTCTGGCGGACATCACCTTCACCGATCCCTGGATCAAGGGGGATCCCTTCCGCACGGCCCTGCGGGTGAAGGGGTTCATCAGCCGAGATGTGCCCCAGATCTTCCAGAGCCAGGACAGCGGCAACATCTATACAGCCTCAGATTTTTATCAGGCGCCCGGCACGAATGTTGCCTACAACATCAACAACCCCACCAATCCTGAAGGGAAGGTGTTCGGCAGTGTGCAGGAAGCTCAGGAGGCTGATCCCACCACCAGCTGGTATGACTTTGACGGCAATTCGGTGGTGATCCAGCGGATCGGCGGCAACCTGCAGGTGGTGCGCCCCCTGAACGGTGGCAATCCCTTCAAGCGGGCAGCCTGGAACGTGATTCTCGGCCTCAGCGCCCAGCAGGTCACCCCCATCAACTATTCCGGGGACAACATGCCCTATGGGGTCTCCACCAATTCCTTCACGAACAACAGTTACGCCGGCCCGGCTGATCAGAACGGCATCATCTGCATCGCCTACAACTGCGCCGAGAACAACCAGCTGTTCGGGGTGCGCATCGCCGCCACCATGAACACCCTGAACGATCCCCGCAACCCCACCAAGGGGAATTTCCTGAGCGTTGGCACGGAGCAATTCATCTCGGTCGGGCCTGATTCCCCCACGTTCAACCGGGTGCGCGCTGGCTTCACCCATTACATCCCGGTGAACTGGCTGAAGATCTACAAGGGTTGTCGCGCCAAGCCGGGTGAAACGCCGGATTGCAAGCAGGCCCTGGCCTTCCAGCTCACCGGGGGCTCCAACATCGGCAGCCTGCCTCCCTATGAGGCCTTCTGCCTCGGTGGCGGCAACTCCGTGCGGGGTTATTACGACTGTGATCTGGGGGTGGGCCGCAGCTTCGGTGAAGCCACCATCGAATACCGCTTCCCGCTGTTCAAGATCGTGAGCGGCGAGCTGTTCGTGGATGGTGGCACCGCCTTCGGCACTCAGAAGGATGTGCCGGGTCAGCCTGGCGAGCTGCTCAACAAGCCAGGGCAGGGCTTCTCGGTGGGCACCGGTCTGATCGTCACCACCCCGGTGGGCCCCCTGCGTCTGGAGGTGGCCAGCCAGGACTTCACCGGCGACTGGCGCTTCAACCTCGGTGTGGGCTGGAAGTTCTAGTGAGCATCTGGCCTGCGGACTACAGCCTGGCCTACACCCTTGCCGCCCCCGTGGAGCGTGCGGGGGTGGGCCTCCACAGTGGCGCCAGCTGTCGGGTCCGTCTCCAGCCCGGCAGCCAGGAGGGGTACTGGGTCGGCTGGCTAGCGGCACCCCAGGAGGGCCTGCAGCGTCTGTCCCCGGCCCAGGTCTGTGACACCCGCCTCTGCACCGCCCTGCGCCTGGGCCAGCGCCAGCTGGCCACCGTGGAGCACCTGCTTGCCGCTCTGGCGGGCACAGGGGTGAGCCAGGCGGAGCTCTGGGTGGAGGGCGAGGAGATCCCCCTGTTGGATGGGTCGGCCCTCCCCTGGGTGGAGGCCGTGGCTGAGGCCGGTCTGCAGGCGCTTGGCCCCCGCCAGCTGCGCCCCCTCTCCGCTCCGGTGGCCAGGCAACAGGGGGACAGCTTCATTGTGGCCCTGCCGTCGGCTCGTCTCCAGCTGGGCGCTGCTGTGGACTATCCCCAGGCCGCCATCGGACGCCAGCTCTTCAGCCTTCTGCTCACCCCGGAGGCGTTTGTGGCAGAGCTGGCCCCGGCGCGCACCTTTGGGTTTCTCGAGCAGGTGGAACAGCTGCGGGAGATGGGGCTGATTCAGGGTGGTGCCCTGGACAATGCCCTGGTGTGTGATGGGGAGCGCTGGCTCAATCCCCCTCTGCGTTATGCGGATGAACCGGTGCGCCATAAGCTCTTGGACCTGCTGGGGGACCTGGCCCTTGTTGGCCTCCCCCAGGCCCAGGTGTTTGCCTACCGGGGATCCCATGGGCTCCACACAGCCCTGGCGAACGCCCTGGAGGCCACGCCTGAACCTGAAAAGGACCATCCCCTTTCCTCGGTGTGCCCGTGACCGTCTCCCCTCCTCTGCCTCCGTCGGCCCCGGTGGTCGCTCCGCCCCCCATCGAGACCGGCCCTGCAGCCCCCGTCCTCACCAGTGAACAGATCATGGGGCTGCTGCCCCATCGCTATCCCTTTGCCCTGGTGGATCGGGTGATCGAGCATGTGCCGGGCAAGCGGGCTGTGGCCATCAAGAACGTCACCCTCAATGAACCGCAGTTTCAGGGCCATTTCCCGGGCCGTCCCCTGATGCCAGGCGTGCTGATCGTGGAGGCCATGGCCCAGGTGGGCGGCCTGATCGTCACCCAGATGCCCAATCTGGCCAAGGGATTATTTGTGTTTGCCGGCATCGATGGGGTGCGCTTCCGCAAGCCCGTAGTGCCCGGGGATCAATTGCGGATCAGCTGTGAGCTGCTCAGCCTCAAGCGGCAGCGCTTCGGCAAGGTGAAGGCGGAAGCCCGGGTGGATGGGGATCTGGTGTGCTCCGGCGAACTGATGTTCTCCCTGGTGGATTGAGCTGATGTCAAGCGCAGCCATGGCAACCAAAGTGCATCCCACGGCCGTGGTTGATCCCAGGGCCCAGCTGGCTGAGGGGGTGGAGATCGGTCCCTATGCCGTGATCGGTCCTGAGGTGCTGATCGGCAGGGGGAGCCGCATCGGCCCCCATGTGGTGATTGATGGCCGGGTGCAGATGGGGGAGCGCAACCGGATCTTTCCGGGGGCCTGCATTGGCCTGGAACCCCAGGACCTCAAGTACAACGGAGCTCCCACGGAAGTGGTCCTGGGGGATGACAATACGATCCGGGAGTGCGTCACCATCAACCGGGCCACCCATGACGGTGAGCAGACCATTCTTGGCAACGGCAATCTGCTGATGGCCTACAGCCATATCGGCCACAATTGCCACCTGGCGGATCGCATCGTGATCGCCAATGGGGTTGCGGTGGCCGGCCACGTCGTGATTGGCGACCGGGCTGTGATCGGCGGGGTTCTGGGCATTCACCAGTTCGTGCATATCGGCAAACTCGCCATGGTGGGCGGGATGAGCCGGATTGATCGGGATGTGCCGCCCTTCATGATGATCGAGGGCCATCCCGGGAGGATCCGCGGCCTGAACAAGATTGGTCTGCGCCGCAGTGGCATCACCCACAACGACGATGGGGCCCAGATGCGCCAGCTGCAAGAGGTGTGGACCCTCCTTTACCGCAGCCGGCGGGTGCTTTCCGAGGCCCTGGCCGAGGCCCTCACCCTTCCCTTGCTGCCGCCTGCCGAGGAACTTTGCCGCTTCCTGGAGGCCTCCATCGGACCTGGTCGCCGCGGGCCGCTGCCGGCTCACCGCTGATGGTGCGTCTGCTGGTGAGCACCGGCGAGGTGTCCGGTGATCTTCAGGGCTCTTTGCTGATCCGCGCTCTGCACGAGGAGGCCAGGAGGCGCCAGCTGCCCCTGGAGGTGGTGGCCCTTGGTGGAGAACGGATGCGCCAGGCCGGGGCGGAGCTGCTGGCCGATACCTCCCGTCTCGGGGCCATCGGTCTCTGGGAAGCCCTGCCCATGATCCTGCCCACCTTGAGCCTGCAGCGGCGCCTGCGCCAATGGCTGCAGCAGAACCCTCCCGACGGGGTGGTGCTGATTGATTACATGGGAGCGAACATCAATCTGGGTCTGCGCCTCAAGCGCCTCTATCCCACCGTTCCGATCAGCTACTACATCGCCCCCCAGGAGTGGGCCTTCCGCCTCGGGGAGGGAGGTACAACCCGTCTCATCGGGTTCAGTGACAGGATCCTGGCGATCTTTCCCCAGGAGGCCAGTTTCTACGCCTCCCGGGGGGCGACGGTCACCTGGGTGGGCCATCCCCTGATCGACACTGTTGGCCATCTTCCCTCCAGGGAGGAGGCCCGCCGGAGCCTCCAGCTGCCCCAGGAGGCCCCAGTGCTCTTGCTGCTTCCCGCTTCCCGCCCCCAGGAGCTGCGCTATCTGCTGCCGCCGATGGCGGCGGGGGTGGCCCTGCTCCAGCAACGAATGCCCCAGCTGGAGGTGCTCCTGCCTGCGGGTCTTCCTGGATTCGAACCCATCCTCGAGCAGGCGATGGTCCAGGCCGGAGCTCGTGCCAGGGTGGTGCCCGCGGTGGATGCTGATCGCCTCAAGCCTGAGCTCTGTGCTGCCGCCGATGCGGCCCTCACCAAATCGGGCACGGCCAACCTGGAACTGGCGCTGAGGGGAGTCCCCCAGGTGACCGGCTATCGGGTGAGCCGGCCGACGGCCTTCGTGGCCCGCCATCTGCTGCGCTTCAATGTTCCCCACATTTCTCCTATCAACCTCATCCTCAAGGAGCGTCTGGTGCCCGAACTCCTGCAGGATGCGTTCACAGCCGAAGGGGTCGCCGAGGCGGTGGGCGAGCTGCTGGGATCTGAGCATGGGGCCCGCCAGCATCAGCTTGAGGGCTATGCCCGTTTACGGAAATCCCTCGGGGAACCCGGGGTGACCACCCGGGCAGCGGTCGCCATTCTGGATCAGGTTGTGGAGTCGGGCTGATGCGCTGGATGGCCCTGTTGTTGAGTGCGCTCCTGCTGGTGCTGGGGCCTGCGGCACCCGCACTGGCGGCCACGGAGGAAGCCGTGCTGGCGGGAGGCTGCTTTTGGTGTCTGGAACACGACCTGGAAGGGCTGCCCGGCGTGCTGGATGTGGAGAGCGGCTACAGCGGCGGCAAGCTGGCCAAGCCCACCTACCCTCAGGTCTCCTCCGGGGGAACGGGGCATCAGGAGGTGGTGCGGGTGCGTTTCGACACCACAAAGCTCCGCTACGACGCGCTCCTGCGTTCCTACTGGCGCAATGTGGATCCCTTCGACGGGGGCGGTCAGTTTTGCGATCGAGGGGAGTCCTACAAGCCGGTGATCTTCACCACCAATGCAAGCCAGGCCGTGGAGGCACGGAACAGCCTGGTGGCTGCGGCCCGCGAATTGGGCCGGCCCACCTCTGCCCTCAAGGTGGCGATCCGCCCCCTCTCCCGTTTCTGGCCAGCGGAGGATTATCACCAGAACTATGCCCGGCGCAACGGGCTCAAATACAAGTACTACCGCTGGTCCTGCGGTCGGGATCGGCGGTTGGACCAGGTGTGGGGCAAGAGGGCGCGCAGCGGAGTGCGATGGCTGGCCCGGGGCGAGGCAGACGCTGGCGAGGCAAGCACCCCGGTGCCAGAGACCAGGCCGCCCACAGCGAAGGGCACCACTCCAGCCTTGGCAAATCCGTAGAAATCCTGAAGCAGCTACGCCGGATCCGCGGGAAATCCGTAGCAATTCACACGCTTTTTGCCCTGGGCGGAACTGGAAATCGCCCCTAGCGTATCTCTGCCTGTGTTTCCACAGCCTGTATGTATGTGCTGACCATTCGCGACGGTCTTCACACCCGCCACGTGGGTCCTTACATGACCCCGCAGGATGCCGCCCAGGATGTGGACAGGGTTCTGGAGCTCCATGGGGAGCGGGTGCACTGGCAGATCCATGAGCTGGAAGCGCCGGCCGATCTGCGGCTTGATGAAGACAGGCCCACGCGGGAGCAGGCTGCTGCCGCCTGACCACCGGTCCTGGCCTCTGGCCCTGGCCTTAGCAGGGAGCCCCGGCGCAGATCCAACGCACCAGGGTCCTCACCCCGAATCCTGTGGCTCCTGGCGGGTCTTGCCCGTGCCCCTTCTCGCTCCACACCGTTCCAGCGATGTCCAGGTGGGCCCAGGGTCTCTGATCGGAGATGAAATCCTGCAGGAAGAGCGCAGCTGTGATCGAGCCTCCGGCCCGCGGCCCCGTGTTCTTCAGATCGGCGATGTGGCTTTTGAGCCCGTCCTTGTAGGAGGCCCTCAGGGGCATCCGCCAGAGGCTTTCCCCCGCCTCCCTGGAGGCGGTGCTGAGCGCCTCCGCCAGCCCGTCCCTGTTCGACCACAGGCCAGCGATCTCGTCCCCCAGGGCGATGACACAGGCACCAGTGAGGGTGGCCAGATCCACCACCGCATCAGGCTCCAGTTTGTTGGCATACACCAGGGCATCGGCCAGGGTGAGGCGTCCCTCGGCATCGGTGTTGTTGATCTCGATGGTTTTGCCGTTGGAGGCGGTGAGCACATCGCCGGGATGCACCGCTCCGCCGCTGATCATGTTTTCGCAGCTCGCCACTAGCACGTGCACCTCCACCCCTTCCGGGCGGAGTTGTCCGATCGCTCGGGCGGCGCCCAGCACGGCCGCGCTGCCTCCCATGTCGTATTTCATCATTTCGATCTGGGAGCCCGCCCCCTTGAGGTTGTAGCCCCCGGAATCAAAAGTGAGCCCCTTGCCCACCAGCACCACCCGACGCTTCACCTGGCCCGGGGGCACGTAGGTGAGATGGATGAATTTCGGCGGCAGATCCGAGCCCTTGGCCACCCCCAGATAGGCGCCCATCCCCAGCGTTTCGCAATCACTGCGTTCCAGCACGGTGAGGGTCAGTCCATAGGCTTGCGCGATCTCGGCGGCGGTGTTCGCCAGGGCCTGGGGGGTGCCGTGGTTCGGCGGGGAGGCCACCAGCTGGCGGGCCAGTTCCACGCCGGCACAAACCGCCTCCACCCCCTGTAGACCTGCTTCGGCCCCTGCGGGCAATCCGAGCAGGGTGCAGGTCTCCGGGCGTGTTTCGGGCTCCGCTTCACTGCGGAAACGGTGATCGCTGTATAGGCTCAGCCGGGCCGCCTCACCCATGGCTTCCGCTGCCGCCTGGGGCGCCAGACCCTCCACCGGCAGAAGCACGCCCAGCTGTCTGCTGCCGTGGCGAGCCGCAGCCTTCACGGCCAGGGCGGTGGCGGTCCGCAACGCCGCTCCATCGAAACGGGCCGGCTCCCCGAGTCCCACCAGGATCAGCAGGCTTGGCTCGGCTCCAGGTCTGTCGAAGCTCACACACTCGCCCGGTTTCCCCCGGAAGCGTCGCCGCTCCAGAGCGGCCTCAAAGCCTTCCCCCAGAAGGGATCGCACCAGGGACCGGGACGGATGTTCCTCTCCCTGGAAGAGCCCTACCACCAGGCCATCCCCTGACCAGCCCGCGATGGGATCGGTGTGGCCACCATCTCCGGCGGCGGCAGAGCGTGGCAGGCAGCGGATGTCCATGGCCCTGGGCGGAAGCCCGGATCGTAGCCAGGGGGAAGGGGGATCAGCCCTCCACCGTGAAGGGAGTGCTCCAGCGGCTGCGGGTTTCCTTATTGAAGGGGGGCTTCCACCGCTGAATGAGAGCTTGCTCCAGGGCCCTGCGCGCGGCGGTGGCCGGTGGGGCCTCGCACCAGAAACGGATGCTCAGTGTGGCAGTGAGGTCGGCCTTGGCCAGGGCCTCCCGGTAGGCCGCCAGATAGCTCTTGCAATCATGGGCCCCTTTCCAGCGCCGGTCGGCCCTGGCCGTTTCCCCCACGTAGAGCAAGAGTGGCTGGCTGAGGTGGGCAGGGCGATCCAGCACCAGATAGAGCGCAGGGCCCTCATGGGGCGCCTGGGGCCAGCGCCAGAACGAGAGGTTTTCCGCAGGAAGCGCCAGCGGCTGCAGGCAGCGGGCCTGGGCCACAGGATCGCTGGAGGGGCGGTGGGGTTCGCCTCCGGCCAACCCGTCCAAGAGGCTGGCCTGCTCGGTCTCCCGAACTGGTTCCGCTGTCCAGAGGGGGTGCTGAAAGGTGGCCAGACGCTCCTGCCA
Organism: Aphanothece sp.; assembly: GCA_040375715.1. GTDB lineage: Bacteria > Cyanobacteriota > Cyanobacteriia > PCC-6307 > Cyanobiaceae > Cyanobium. Next base: position 3,903 of record JBEIRX010000028.1, on the reverse strand, counting down.
GGCCAGCAGTTGATGCCGCTCCAGGGGAATCACTCCTTGGCAGGGGGCTGGCTGCTGTCCAGCCCCGGGGCCTTCCCCTGGGGCGGGCGCGGAGCCTCCGAAGAGGTCCCCCTGGCGCCCGGATGCGGGCAGCCTCATGGCCGAGTCCCCCGCACGGGTCGTGAGGAGCGGGACGGCCGGGTGGGAGGAAGGGTGGGGCCTGGCCGGGGCGGCTCAGGGGGGGGCAACGGCTGGGGATCGGGCGTCTCGAAGGACACCCTGCCGATCCAGCTCTCCACCACTGTGGCGGGGAGCTGAAGCCGTTGCTGCAGATCCGCCAGATCCCGGAAGGGTTCTTTGGCTCTCTCCCGTTGCAGGCCTTTCAATCGCTCGGGCGTGAGGGTCAGCCTGGTGCTGAGCTCGGCGGCGCCGGCCAGGTTGATCGCCACGGGAGCTGGAGGCAGCGGGGCCGGTTCCCCATACCAGTGGAACAGCAAGTGGGGGCGCCAGATCTCAAGAGTGTGGGCATCGAGCTGCAGCAGCTGTTGCAGCTCATCCGGCCCGCTGATCTGCACCCCACCGGCCTGCAGCCGCACCAGCAGATCCGCTTGCTCGGGGGTGCAGCCCGGTAGGCGGCGCCAGTCGCTGGCGGTGGCCCGGTTCACATCCAGCTGAAAGCCTGCCTGGGATCCCTTCAGCGCCTGAAAGTCGCACTCCAGAGCTGCAGCAAGTGCTGCAGCCTCCTCGGCCTCCCGGCGCCTTGAGCGGTCTGCCGGTCCGGGGAGGTGCCCGGTGACGACCAGCAGCCGACGGGCCAGGGGGTCCAACCAGTGCCTTCGGGCCATGGTGGCCAAGCCGGGTGCGGAATGGGCCTGAAACTAGCGGCAGCATCCAGGGGGATGCCAGGGGGTGGTTCAGGTGTCCAGGAGTCCAAGCTGCATCACCCGCAGGGCGGCCTGCTGCCGGTTGCGCACGTTCAACTTGCCGTAAACATTGGCGAGGTGACTTTTCACGGTTTCCGGAGAGATCTGCAGGCGGGTGGCGATCTCCCCGTTGCGCTGACCAGCCACCAACCAGCGCATGACATCCTTTTCGCGGCCACTGAGGGTGAGAGCCCTCTGCGGGGTCTTGGCGATGGTGGGATCCAGAAAGCGTGCTCCCACGCGCAGGGATTGCAGGGCGGCCATCCCGCTGCCGGTGCCGATCACCCGATCAGACACCACGGCCACCCCTTCCCCCAGGGCGTTCACGCAGCTCTGCAGGCGCTCCGCTCGGGGATCCCCCATCACCAGAAGCAGGATGGGAAGTTCGGGCCACCGCTCCTTCAGCGTGCGCACCAGCGTGAGGCCGCAGCCCCCCTCCAGAGGGTCGCTCACCATCACCAGATCGGGAGCTTTCTGCTCCACCAGATGGAGAATGCTTTGCTCTGTGGTGGCCACTCCCACGATCTGTTCAGGCGGGCGCTGGCTGGCGATGGCGGCGATCAGGGCCCTGCACCCGAGGCCCAGCACCAGCCGTTCACCCTCAAAGAGATCCCAGGCCCGGCGATGGTTGGTGCGCATCAGGGGGAGGTGCGGTGTGAGATCCATCGGTTGCAGGGCCCGGTTCCATAGGTTGTGCAAAGTGATTCGGGCGTTCAGCGCAAACCGCTACGAAATGGATGCGTGGATCCGCACTCCCACACACAGTTGCCAGTACGCAGAATTGCTGGCAGATCTTCAGCGATGCCCCAGACCTCGCCATGGCCTTTTTTGATTCAGAGATCATTCAGGAGGAGGCCAGCCGCCTGTTTGCCGACTACCAGCAGCTGATGCAGCTGGGCAGTGGCTACGGCAAGTTCGATCGGGAAGGCAAGAAGCTTTACATCGATCAGATGGAAGACATCATGGATCGCTACAGGGTGTTCATGAAGCGCTTTGAGCTCTCCGAGGACTTTCAGGCCAAGGTCACCGTGGAGCAGCTGCGCACCCAGCTGAGCCAGTTCGGCCTCACACCCGAGAAGATGTTCGAGCAGATGCAGCACACGCTGGATCGCATGAAAGGGCAGCTGGAGATGAGCAGCTGACCGCCTGCCTACGATCCGCCCGCAGCTCGATGCGGTGGTGGTGAGTTCAGCAGCCATGGGAAGGGATTCAGCCTCAGGACCCGGAACGTCCCCAACCGGCCCGGATCTTCCCGGTTGGCTCAGGCGTGGCCTAGCGGACCTCTTCCCCAGTGGCTCCGCTGAGCTGGCCATGGATCCCCAGCACAGCCTGGCGGCCCGGTTGGCGGCGGCCGAGGCCCAGGGCCGCCCCCTGAGGGTGAAGCTCGGCATCGACCCCACCGGCTCCGACATCCACCTGGGGCACAGCCTCCTGTTCCGCAAGCTGCGGGCCTTTCAGGATGCGGGCCACACAGCGGTGCTGATCATCGGCGATTTCACCGCCCGCATCGGGGATCCCACCGGCAAGAGTGCCACCCGGGTGCAGCTGGGCGCCGCCGAGGTGGAAGCCAACGCCGAAACCTATCTGGTGCAGCTGGGCCTGGGCCAGCCACCGGAGCGGGCCCTGCTGGATTTCACCACCCCAGGCCGGCTGGAGGTGCGGCGCAACAGCGAATGGCTGGCGGCTCTTGATCTCCCCCAGGTGATCGACCTGCTGGGCACGAGCACCGTGGGCCAGATGCTCGCCAAGGAGGATTTCGCCAACCGCTACGGCAACGGCACCCCCATCTCCCTGCACGAATTCCTCTATCCCCTCCTGCAGGGCTACGACTCGGTGCAGGTGGAAGCCGATGTGGAACTGGGCGGCATGGATCAGAAGTTCAACGTGGCCATGGGCCGCGACCTGCAGCGCCATTTCGGCCAGAGCCCCCAATTTGGCCTTTTGCTGCCGATCCTGCCGGGCATCCATGGCGGAAAGAAGATGAGCAAGAGCGAAGCCAACACCGTGGGCCTTTCTGAGCCGGCGCTGGACATGTATTCCAAGCTCGAAAAGGTGCCCGATTCCGCCGTGGACGAGTATCTGACGCTGCTCACGGATCTGGATTTGTCGGCCCTGCCGGCCGATCCACGGGAGCGGCAAAAGGCCATGGCACTGGCGGTCACCGCCAGTCGCCACGGACAGGCGGCGGCGTTGGAGGCCAAGGCGAGTGCGGGGAAGATGGTGATGCTTCGGGGAGGTGTCATTACAACTTCTGTGAGTGTTGAAGGCGGCAAATTCTCAACATCTCCCTCCCCTGATTCAGATGTCGCCAGCCCAGACGGAGCCTCTGTGCAGGGCAGTCCAATCTCCATCGGTCCAGCCCAGGAGTCTGGGCTGCCGGAAGCCTCATTAGCGGGCGTGTCGTTTCCGGCGACGGCGTTTTACTTGTTGGCCGCTCTCAAGTTGTGCAAGAGCAGCAGCGACGCCCGCCGCCAGATCGAGGGGGGCGGCGTGAAACTCGACGGCGAGAAACTCACCGATCCGGGCCAGGCGTTTGCCCGGGCCGAGGACCTCCATGGACGCGTGTTGCAACTGGGCAAGAAAATCTCCCGGCGGCTGGTGGCGGAAGGTGAATCCCCATGAATGTGGCGGGCCTTCCCCTGGCAGACGCAGGACGCCACGGAGGTGGGGGGCTGACCACCAGACGCCCTGAGCGAGCTTTCCGTCCCATCCAGCCAGGGGCTGCTTGCCTGGACCCGCGGCAGGGACCTGCGCCTGAACACCCGACACTACCGCGTGCACCGTGGTCAACCTGCGCCATCGGATGCAACCGGCCCGGCCCTGGGACCTGATGCGCCTTGCCGTCCATCTTCACGGGGTTGAACATCCCTTGGTGGTGCTTGGAGCCCTGGGCTTCCACGACCGGTTGAGCCTCACCTGCCTGGCATCCCCCGAACCGGCAACCGCCTTTTCCTAGCCTGCGGGCCAGCCTGCAGGTTCCGCGTGTCTTTGGACCCCGCCG
>JBEIRX010000064.1:0-5341 GCA_040375715.1 Aphanothece sp. | reverse complement strand
CTCCGTGATCCAGGTGGTGTGGATCGGTGAAGAGCGGTTCAAGTCCCTGCGGTCCGCCGCGCCTCCCCTCCCCCCTGGCGCACGGGTGCTGGTGGGGGTAGACAGGCGGGGCCTAGCCGGCGAGGGAGCCTCCAAGGGCTCAGCGGAGCCAGCGTCGGATCTCTACCCGGTGCCAGACGCGCTTTTTGATCAACCGTCTTTGCAGGCTTTCATGGTAGATCGCGTGTCGTGGCTCAACTCCGATGGTGGTGACAAGAACCACCTGCCTGGCCCGATCCTGCAAGCGGTGTGGTCTGAAAGCCTGCGGCGCGGCCACTGGCTCACCCCCCTGGCACCCATGCCCACCATCGCCCTCGCCTCGGGCCTGGGGGTGCTGCTGGCCGCCGCCCTGGAGCGTCGCCGCCATCACCTCTTGACCTTGGCCCTGATCTCACTGTTGGCCGTGCCGGTTTCCCTGGAGCTGGCCCTGAGCCTGCGCGTGTTGGTGCCCCTGCTGTTTCCCCTCGGCGCCCTGTGGGCCAGCTGCCTCAGCCGCCGGGAGCGGGACGGGTGAATCAAGCCGGGACTCCGGGAACAAGGTGGAAGCGAGGGCTGCTTAGGCCTTCATTCCTATAATTCTTTGCTACAATGACTTTTCACCCTGGGAAGGAATTCCCTCCCTCAGTTCACCATGATCTTGATGGTCTCTATATTCAAGAGATTGACGAGACCGGGCTGGCCCATGCAAGTGGCGGTCGCTACTTACTAGTCTTAATAAACAGAAGCGGCAGTCAGTACCATCATCTGGATCATGGTGTGCGGAGCGAGTTCTTCCATTCCCTGGGAGATTAATAGGAGTCCTTCCTCTCTGGCTAGTCACGCAATCGGGCTTGGCACAGCGTGCAATACAGTCGCCAATACTGCAATTATCCCACCCATGCGGCCCATCGGCCTTCCACCCACTTAAATCACTCCATGACCAGCTACCTGCTGCCCACAGATCAACTCCAGCGCATTGTTGGAGGGACAAAAATGACCCCGTCCCCTATTCCATCCTATCCGCGTCTTTGGGATCGATGGCCCCTGCCGGGATCACCCAGGATTTTTGCCTTTTCTACCACCGGTGTAAAGCCCTAGCCATCACGAGGCGCCTCTTCAGTGAATCAGCAAGCTCAGGCGCAAACAAGAAGAGGATGAAGGCTCATCTGTCTTCACCAATGACCCAAAACATGCAATTCCCATCATGATCAACACATTCGCCTCATCCCGCCAGTCCACTCAGCTCAACGGAATCCATGATTCTGATAATGAGCATCTCCTGGAATTGACGTCCGAGGAGCTTTCCGAGCTTCACGGAGGCTGGAAAGGCATCGCAACTGGCATTGCCACTGAGATAATCATTGAACTCGGAAAGGCCATCTGGGCATCCAGGAATTCTTCGGAGTCGTTGCCAGCGGAGATTGCCCCCTACCATGCCGCGTAGGGATTGCCGGTAAATTAACGATTAAAGCCTCGTAGGGCTATCTGCTGAGCGGAACAGCGTGACCTGCCATGGTCCAGCCAGGCTCTCCTGGCTGGATCTTTTTTCTGTTTGGCAGCTGATCATGGGCACTTTTGTCATCTCTAAGCCTGAATCAAGCGCTCGCCAGCCAAGCAAGCAGGAGGAGTCAGGGGCACTACCCGATTCACTCCTCACGCGACCCATGGCTTACACCTCCAGTTTCTCTAATCAAATCGAGCGCCGGCGCCGCGGCATCCGCTCTCACCTCACCAAGGCCATCTGTGGGGCCAGCCTCGCCCTGTTCTCTATTATAGAAGGCCTTCCTGCACAGGCCAATACCATGTCCGATATGGAAACCCTGGTCAAGACTCTCTCGGCACTAGGCACAACGGTAAAGGCTGGCAATTGTGGGCGGAAGAATCTCTATGGCTTCTATGTTCCCAAAGGAGACCAGATGGTGATCTGCGCCGACTCCATCGCCGACAAAGACCCCGCCATTGTCTGGGACACCCTCGCCCACGAAGCCACCCACAAGATGCAAGCCTGCATTGGCGGCTACTTGATGCCTTCCACGCATGTTGGGGCCATGCTGCGACAGCTTCAGGCCATCTTTCCTGAGACGTTGAAAGATCTGGAGGCCTATCCTTCGCATCAGATGCGCTTTGAACTTGAGGCCCGCTGGATGGAACTGCAGACACCTGATACCGTGCTCCAGCTCCTCGTCGCCGCTTGCCATCGAGCCTGACCATGACAGCAACATCGAGCCCCTATGCCCAGCTCTGGCGGCTGGGAGCTGGCAAATCCCACTCCAGACTGCATTGGAAGGAGCAGCCCCAGGCCGCCGCTCTGTTGCGCGAGCTTGGGCTGGATCACCCGGAGGCCGACCCATCCATTGATCGCCAGCTCCATCAGCTGATGAAGCTTCACCAGAAGGATGGCGACCAGTGCTCCGCCCAGGCACGCCTTTGCCTGCGCTGTCGGGCCAGCGGGGTGGCCGCCTGGCGTCTGAAGGACCTGGTGGCCAACTACCGCAACCTCTCCCCCCGCGCCCTGCTGCCTGAATTGGAGGAGTTTGCCAGCTTCATCTTGGACGATATGGGCCAGCTCGATCCCGATGGTGCCAGCGCGCGCCAGCCCCATGAACCATTCCTGCTCTGGGTCGTGCGCCATTGGGATCCCGATCGAAGGTCTCTACCAGCCTGGGTGAAGACAGCCATCAATGGCCTGCCCGGTGTGAAAAAAGGGGCCTTTGGGGCCCAGGGGTCCCGGCCCCGCGACTGCCTGGCGGGCCTTTCGCTGCCGCCTGAGGGGCCAACCATGTCGATTCACTTGTCCGAGCGCCTGTGCGCAGAGGAACTAATCGGCGCCCGGGCCGCCGCTGTGGCGATCGGCGCCGGCCAAGGCCGTGCGGCTGGAGGGGAAGGGGCAGCCAACAGGGCTGCAGAGGGTCGACACCAACTTGATCCACGTGTGGTTCAGAAGGTGTCGCGGTGCGTAGCCCTGCGGACCTTGTGTAGCGTCCCGAACATGTGTTTCGCGACCCGCGACCTCGGGTACCGTGAAGAATCTTGTACGCCAAACCCTATACTGGCACTGGATTCACTCGATTCGCCCAACCCCTCTTGGGTGTGGTTAACAGAAATCCCAGCATCAGAGGGAGTGGTTCTCGGAAGCTCCCAGTCAAAAGTATGCTGACTTAACAGACCTATGGAACGATTGCTGCAAACTTCAGTCTTGGCAAGTTTTTTGCTGGTTTTAGGCCCTGCCAATTCTGAGGCTGGCAAAGACTTGCCTATTTCTAGCGAAGCGAGGATTGGAACCATCTATGCCTCTCAATCTGGTCGAGCGACTTTGGATCGAGGAGAAGATGGTGGAAATCCTTTTGCTTCGGCACTGGTCGAGCTGCTGAATAGACCGTCTCTGACCTTGGCTGAGCTTATCGGCCAGATTGCCACTATTACTCTGCTGAAGAGCGGTGGCTATCAACTCCCGGATATCAGTGAAATAAGGGGGGCGAGTAACTGGACAATAAAGCCGAACAGGTTCGAAAAAAAGAATGTGGCACTAGTGGCGACATTCTCCCAATACACTGCAGGCAATGTTTCCTGGCTGCCCGGTGCTGAGCGAGATCGTGTTAGAGTAGCCAATGCCCTTCGTGCTGCAGGGTTTAAGGTGGTAACGATCGCCAATCCAGCAAAGAGTGATCTCGATCGGCTGCTTCATGACTTGTCAACGGCATCTAAAGATTCAGATGCAGCTTTTGTATATGTAACTGGTCATGGTTTTGAGGATCAGGGAAAGGTGTACCTTGCGCCGAGTAATTATCATTTCAACCATCGTGAAAGACCTGTTAGCCACGGCGCTATCTATGTCGGAAGCCTGGGCAAGGGTCTGAAGGCTAAACGAGCAAACCTTGTCTTTTTTGGTGGGTGCCGAACTGCATTGTTTTGACAGCATCCCTACACTGCCACTCACCTTGGCCGGCTCCAAGGGTTCCTTCTGGGCCTATTAGTTCTTTGCGGCCAGGTGATGGCGAACGGTTATCTCCGCATCTCCGCCCCTGTTCGCTGAAGGAGACCGAACGCCCTGAGGCCTTGAGGCTTGAACGCTCCAACAGCAAGCAAGTCGAACTTGTGGAGCTCAGCGTGGTGAACGAATGGATGCAGCAGCACAACGTCGAGTATGTCGGCCTGCCAAGCGCGCCTCAGCTGGCGCAGCTCATTGTTCGATAGTAGGCTAAAGAATCACTCACGCGTTCAGGCGAGGGCAAGCGTGTTCTTGGTTGGCGAAGAAACAGCGCTACTTTCTGGAAGATGTGCTAAGTGCAACCATCTCGGCCCCTGGCGGGACTTGGCTGGTGCTGCTGAGTTGCTGGCCGAGCAAGGACTCCTGGATGCGTACACTTCAGGACAAGTGTTCACCGGGGTTGCATTGGAGGAGTTGATCGAAGGCGCAAGGAACATGTATCAGAAGCGCGTGTCCGCCTTGGCTCTCGAGGTGGGCTGGGCGGAGGCTGGCGCTCCGCCGCCGGACGACTGGAGGCACGACTGGTTTCGTACTTTGTGGTCGGCAGACTTAAGGTTCCAATCACTCGAGACGTTCTGGTTGGAGGCGACGAAGGCCATGAAAGCTAACTTAGCCATCGCCTTCTACGGCGATTGACTCCGCAGGCGTTCGCCCCTTGGTGGAGGCTCCGGGCTGCACGGGGGCCCGCCCAACGAAGCTTTTAACGCGAAAGTGCCCCGCGATGCTGGGTCGGTCGGGCCAGTCGGGAGCCCTGCGGCCCGGCTGCACCCGTAGCTCCCGCTGGGCCTGTGGCGCCTCCAGGCTCAGCCGGTCCCCTTCGTGCATTGGGGCCTCGCATGTTGCCGGTGCTGGCCCAGGACATGGGCTGCCGCGCTCTCGGGGGGTCTCTAGCACCTATTTCCACCGATGGGGTGACGGGCTATCGCTCTGGCCAGCCCAATCGCCTGCTCGCCTCACGCGGCGAAGGCCTTCCCGCCGGCAGCGTGATCGATTGGTCGATCGATTGGTTGGCCCCCTCCTTGATCCAGGTGGTGTGGATCGATGACCGGCGGTTCAACTCCCTGCGATACGCCTCCCCTCCCCCCTGGCGCACGGGTGCTGGTGGGGGTAGACAGGCGGGGCCCAGCCGGCGAGGGACCCTCCAAGGGCTCACCGGAGCCAGCGGCGGATCTCTACCCGGTGCCAGAGGCAATTTTGTATCAACTGTCTTGGCGAGCTTTCCAGAAAGACTCCGTGTTGTTCGGCGACGATTAGATAGGCGGGACCGCGCAACTACATAGGCGGGTCTCAGGACGCGACAACAGGGCTTCTGATCCTGGTCTGGAGCCCTGCGAT
>JBEIRX010000026.1:0-22061 GCA_040375715.1 Aphanothece sp. | reverse complement strand
TGGTCTGGTGGCGGAGCTGTCCTGCCTCGATGTGGTGTCGCGCACGTCGCAGGGGAGCAGCATTGATCGGATGGTGCTGGATTGGCATGCCGGCCAGCGCCGCTGGGAGGGGGTGCGCCGCCTGCCCTTGTGCAGCCTGATTTCGCCCCAGTTCGTGCGCCTTCGCGACGACAAGCAGGCCAATCCAGAGCATGTGCGCCTGAGCCAGCTCTCCGACATCGCCGACATTCCGGAGATGGAGCGCGGCGTGACGGAGATTCGCCTGCCGGAGAGCACCATTCTCGAGCGGGCGGTGGCGCTGAAGGTGCTGAAGGGGGCCACGATGGTGCGCAAGCTGCTGCTCTGGAAAACCAACAAGGAGGAGCAGAGCCGGGATCACCACGCCTACGTGCTCCACCTCACCGACTACAGCCCCAACCGGGAGAGCCCCCTGAACCACGAGATCCGGGTGAGCAGCAGCGAAAAACAGATCCGGCAGATGCTCGCCGCCTGGAAGGAGCAGGTGTTCGTGGGGGGCTGGAAGGAGGTGGCCCCGGAGGGCGAATGAGGTTCCTCAGCTGGAACATCCTCCATGGGGGTGGGGGCCGCCGCCAGGCCATTGCCGAAGCGATCGCTGCGCTTGCGCCGGATGTGGTGCTCCTGCAGGAGGTGCGGGCCTGGGATGGGCGGGGCCCCGATCCTCTGCGGGAGGGGCTGGCGGATGGGGGCCTGGAGGCCCAGGTGAGTTCACCGGTGGTAGGGCGGGAGAACGGGATCCTGATTGCCAGCCGCTGGCCGTTCCGGGCCACGCCCCTGGCCCAGGCGCCCGGCCAGCCGGTGCACATGCTGCAGGCAGAGCTGCCCTGGCTCAAGGAGGGAGCCGAGGGGACTGAGGGGGAGGACGGGGAGGCCGACAGTCTGCGGGTGGTGGCGGTGCATTTCCCCCAGAAAGAGGCCCAGGTGCCCCTCTTCGAGGCCCTGTTGGCTCTACCGGAGCCCTGGCGCAAGGAGCCCTCTCTGCTGATCGGCGACTTCAACTGCGGCATCCCCTTCGCCGACTCCGACACCCGCACCTTTGCCTGCACCCATTTGTTCCAGGCGTTGTTGCAGCAGGGCTGGGTGGATGGCTGGCGGGCACGGAACGGTAAGGCCCGGGAATTCACCTGGATCAGCCCCCGCAGCGGCCACGGCTTCCGCTACGACCATGCCCTGTTCTCGTCTGCCTTGAACGCCCAGGTAAAGGAGGTGTGCTATCTGCACCAGCTGCGGGAAGGGGGTCTGTCGGATCACTCAGGGCTATTGCTGGAGCTGAGGTAGAAGTGACACATCCGCGATAACATCCTCGCAGTGAGCTCAAAATCCAAAATGCACGCTGTCCTCCAGGATATTTACGATTCTCGTAAGGTCTTTGATTCAAACGGAGTTTCATATGATTTGGCTGATTCTATCGAGCCAAGAGAGGCCGATTTCATTGCTCAGCTTATCCATGAACATCCTCACATTCGACGAACGCTAGAAATTGGTTGCGCCTATGGCATATCCTCCTTGGCAATATGCCATGCGGTGAGTGGTCGATCGGATGTTAAGCATACAATTATTGACCCTTTCCAATACAGTCAGTGGAGAGGCATTGGTGTTGAAAACCTGAGAAGAGCCGGCCTGCATGATTGGGAGTTGATTGAAAGAAGGAGTGAGCATGCTCTCCCCTCTTTAGACGAAAAAAATGACGAGAAATATGAATTTATACTTATCGATGGCTGGCACACGTTTGATCATACTCTTGTCGACTCTTTCTACGCAACGAGGCTATTAGATAAAGGCGGTATTCTTGTTGTCGATGATGTCAATTTTCCAGCGGTAAGAATGCTGATTAATCATCTTCTGACCTATCCCTGTTATCAGCTCATTGGGTCCGTTGACCGTCCCAGGCCCATATCTGGTCGTCAAAAGTTTTTGCAGTCCATTGCCTCACTGATTCCGAAGTCGAAGCGAGAACACTTTCTCTCTCCGTATGTTTGTCAATTAGTTGAGTCAGATGAACAACAGTCCTTGATGGTTGCTTTGCTTAAAGTTGATGATGACCAGCGCAAGTGGGATTGGCATGCAAATTTTGGTTGATCGTCTTCACCCTGATGCCACACCAAGCCCATGCACTCAGCAAATCCGCGGCAACAGCTCCCCCGTCGGCGGCACCAGCAACCGCTCGCTGCCGTAGCGGGTGCGCAGCACTACCCGGGTTGAGCCCGCTCGTACCTCCCCAATCCACTGCCCCCCGTGGGCGGTGAACAATTCCTCTGCCAGCGCCCGCTGCTCCGGGGGCACCACCGCCAGAAAGCGCCCTTCGTTGGCTAGATGCAAGGGCTCAAAACCAAGGATGTCGCAGGCCGTGGCCACCGCAGCCGCCACCGGCACCCGCTCCTCCTCAAGATGCAGCTCCATCCCCGCTGCGCTGGCCAATTCCTGCAGCGCACTGGCCAGCCCCCCCCGTGTGAGATCCCGCAGGCAGTGGAACCGCACTCCCGCCTGCAGACAGGCCTCCACCTGGGGCCAGAGGGGCATGCAGTCGGTCGCCAGGGGTGGCTCCAGGCTCAGCCCATGGCGGGCGGCCAGGATCGCCAGCCCGTGGCGGCCCAGATCCCCGCTCACCAGCAACTGATCCCCCACTTGGATCGCTCCTGGTCCGATCGGGCTGGGGCTTTTGATCACGCCGATGCCGCTGGTGGTGAGGAACAGCCGATCTGCCTTGCCTCGCTCCACCACCTTGGTGTCGCCCGTCACGATTGCCACCCCGCAAGCCAGCGCTGCTGTGGCCATGGACGCCACGATCCGCCGGAGGCAAGCCAGCTCGAAGCCCTCCTCCAGGATCCAGGCCACGCTGATCTGTTGGGGGCGGGCGCCGGCCATCGCCAGATCGTTCGCCGTGCCGGTGATCGCCAGCTGGCCGATATCGCCTCCTGGAAATTCCAGGGGATGCACCACGTAGCTGTCGGTGGTGAAGGCCAATGCACCGGACGGCCGCCCTAGGGTGGCCGCATCGTGCAACACCAGCTGAGGATCCGCGTAGAGGCCTCGGAATTCCTGATCGATCAATGCCTGCATCATGGTGCCTCCGCCCCCATGGCCCAGGCGGATCCGTTCCTGCGACTCGCTCATCGCCGGTAGCGCCACCAGGCGGCGCAGGCCCCCTCGCTCGACACCATCGGCGCCCCCAGGGGATGTTCCGGCGTGCAGGCCCCTCCAAACGAAGGGCACTGATCCGGCGTGACCCTTCCCTGCAGCACCTCCCCGCTGATGCACGCCGCATCGCAGCTGGGGCAGCCCGGCTCCTCCGCCAGCTCAGGGGCAGCGAGGCCAAACCGCTGGCGGGCCTCCAGGGTGTCGTAGGGGGGGCGCAGGGCCAGGCCCCCCTGGCGGATCACCCCCAGGCCCCGCCAGGGTTGATCCACCGGGGTGAACACCTCCTCCAGCAAGGCTCTGGCAACGGGATTTCCTTCAGGCTGCACGGCCCGGCGGTAGGCATTGGCCACCCGCGGCGTGCCCGCCTCCAGGAGCTCCACCGCCTCCAGGAGGCCCACCATCAGGTCTGCGGGTTCGAAGCCCGTCACCACCACTGGCACCTGGAACCGCGCCACCAGCTCCTCCAGCTCCGCCGTGCCGATCACGCTGCACACATGGCCCGCGGCGAGGAAGGCCTGCACCTGGTTGGCCGGATCCGCCAGGATCGCCTCCATGGCTGGCGCCACCCGCACATGGGCGGTGAGCAGCGAGAGGTTGCTCAGCCCCAGGGCCCTCGCCTGGCGTGCCAACAAGGCCGTGGCCGGGGCCGTGGTTTCAAAGCCCACCGCCAGAAACACCACATCCTGATCAGGCCTCTCCTGCGCCAGGAGGAGCGCGTCCCTGGGGCTGGTGAGCAATTGCACCTCGCCGCCAGCCGCCCGCACCCCCAGCAGATCAACGCCCCGCTCCGTGCCGGGCACCCTCAGCATGTCGCCATAGGTGCAGAGGATCACCCCAGGGGTGCGGGCCAGCGCAAGGGCCTGGTCGATGGTGGCCGCGGATGTCACGCATACCGGGCATCCGGGCCCATGGATCAGGCGCAGATCCACCGGCAGCAGCTGGTCCAGTCCCCAACGCAGGAGGCTGTGGGTCTGCCCGCCGCACACCTCCATCACGGTCCAGGGGCGGCTGAGTTGCTGCGCCAGCCTCCGGGACAGGGCCTCCACCTGGGAGGGCATGTGGGCGGTGGGGGCGCTCACCAGGGCCCCGGGGCGTCGATGGCCGCCCCGGGCTGGAAGGTTTGCAACATCCGCATGTACTGCACCCGCTCATAGTCGCCCGGGGTGGGGCAGCGCTGCTGGCTCATGCAGCCGATCACTTCCCGCACGCCCCCGTAGTCGTTTTCCAGCAGCCAGAGGGAGAGTTCCTCATCCAGGGTACGCAAACGGCCAGGCCCATGGCGCAATAGCGCACCCACCACCTGGGTGACGCAGGCTCCCGCCATCAGCAGACGCACCACGTCGGTGCCCCGGTGCACCCCACTGGAGGCGGCCAGATCCAGGGGATGGCGCCCATGCAGCAGGGCGATCCAGCGCATGGGCAAGCGCAGATCGTGGGGGGTGGAGAGGAGCAGGTTCGGGCGGAGTTCCAACGATTCAATATCGATCTCCGGTTGATAGAAGCGGTTGAAGAGCGTGAGGCCATCAGCGCCAGCGGCCGCCAGCCGCTTGGCCAGTGATGCGAAGTTGGTGAAGAAGGGGCCCAGCTTCACCGCCAGCGGCACGCCCACTTCGGCGCGCACCTCCCGCACGATCTCTTCCACCTCGGCTTCAATGGCGGCGCTGCTCAGGTTGGGATCGGTGGGTAGGGAGAAGATGTTCAGCTCGATGGCACTGGCGCCCGCCCCCTCCAGCTGCCGGGCAACGTGCACCCAGCTCCCAGGGTGCTGGCCGTTGAGGCTGGCAACCACCGGGATCGTGAGCTGGGACCGGGCCTGCTCCAGATGGCGCAGGTAGAGCCCTGTGCCCACATGGAACAGGGAGGCATCCGGCACGTAGCTCAGTGATTCGCCATAGCTTTCACTTCCCTGAAGGCTCAAATGGTGCAGATTGAGCTGTTCTTGCTCCAGTTGTTCCTCAAACAGGGAATGGAGCACGATGGCGGCAGCTCCTTCCTCCTCCAGCCGCAGCAGCTGGGCTGGATCCTCACTAAGGGGTGCGGCGGCCCCCACCACTAGCGGGCTGCGCAGGGGGAGGCCAAGCCAGGTGGTGGAGAGATCCGGCGGGGCCATCGCTTTCAGGGCTGGGGTGGCCCGGAGGGGATCCTCAATTCTGGGGCGTGGGCGGCGGAATGGTTGAAGCAGAACGCCGCACCAGGATGGCCTGCCCGGACGACAGCGGCATCAGCGTTTCACCAGAGGCGGCAGCCCCTTCGTCGCCAGCCTTCATGGCCCCTGGCCAACCGATCGATCCATAGTCGTCAAGCACCAGAACCCCCCCTAGCACGAGCCTGGGAAAAAAATAATCGATGGCACCCCGTATGGGATCATGCAGATCCAGATCAATGTGCACGAAGGAATAGGTTCGCTCAGGAAGGTGGGTGAGAATCTCAGGGATCCAGCCTTGACAATATTCAATCCCAGGAAATTCAGATAGGGTTTTGCGGACCGCCTCCTGCGTACTCTTGTATTTGCCGGCACGGGCGTATTTGCCAGCGATTGGATTCGGGATCTTCCCGTAAATCTCTCTATCTTCTGGTGTGGGTTCGCTGAGACCTTCAAATGAATCCACAACCAAAAAATCAGAGCCGTCATGGGCTGG
This sequence comes from Aphanothece sp., assembly GCA_040375715.1. Classification (GTDB taxonomy): domain Bacteria; phylum Cyanobacteriota; class Cyanobacteriia; order PCC-6307; family Cyanobiaceae; genus Cyanobium. The sequence goes on along the minus strand of JBEIRX010000026.1, from coordinate 16,266 downwards.
ATTGATCCGCTTGGATTGATGATTCAACATGTAGGACGAAAGGCCCTTCCAGCAGCCGCATTCTGCTTGCCAGCCTGGAAGATGGGACACCCAGCGATGGATGGCCATCAGGTTGTAGAAGCGATTCTGGCGTTTAAAGGCCACAAATTGACCCGATTCCTTGGTGCCACTGACCTCAAGCCCTTTTGTATAAGCGGATTGAAAGGTGGGCTCAACCTGAAACAGCAGCGTGGGCTGCGCTGCAACCAACTCCGAGTCCCGAACTAGCTTTTGGAAGGTTTGATCGGGAACCAGTTGGTAGCCATACTGATGTGCCAGATGCGTGATAAGTGAGCGTATTCTTGCTTTCATTTCACTTTGAAATTGGTTTTCTACAGTAGCAGAACTTGTTGTTGAATAGCAGTCGTCGGCACCAAGCCCATTCTCAGCAATCCACCCCAGGCATTCCCTACCGGTCCAGCTGCCAGACTGCCGGTTGCGATGTCTGTGCTGTGATCCCGCCCCTGCCGGCGCCCTGGCGATTTGGAGCCGCCCTGGTGATCACGCTGCTGGCCCTCCGCTATCTGCTCTGGCGGGTGAGCACCACCCTCATTCTCCCTTCACCCAACGCCGCCGCACTGAGCGCACTGCTCCTGATGGCGGAGCTGATGATCCTGGCCCATGGATTGTTGCAGATCTGGCTGAACGGGCTGCCCGGCATGGATGGTCGAGGGGAGATCGAGGCGGCTCGACTCCGGCTAGCAGCGAGGCTTGAGACCTCCCCGGATGACCTGCCGTTGGTGGCGGTGTTGGTGCCCAGCTACGGCGAACCACTAGAGGTGATCGCACGCAGCCTTCGCGGTTGCCTTGCACTCGACTACCCCAGCTCCCATTTGCAGGTGTGGCTGCTGGATGACAGCTCCAGGCAAGAGCTCCTCAACCTTTGCCGTCAGCTGGGCTGTCGCTACCTGCCGCGACGGGATCGCCGTCATGCCAAGGCAGGAAATCTCAACCATGCCATCCAGGTGGTGACGGCCGATCTGATTGCCGTGTTTGATGCCGATGTGGTGCCCCTTGCTCCCTTCCTCACGACCACCGTGGGGTTGTTTGACGACCCGGCCGTGGGGTTCGTGCAGACCCCCCAGACCTACATGGGTGCTGACCCGCTGATGCGCAATCTCCGCCTTGAGCGTTGGTTGATGGCTGATGAAGAATCTTTTTACCGCTGGATCGAGCCCACCCGCCAGCGGCTCGGAGCTGTGGTGTGTGCGGGCACATCCTTCTTGATGCGGCGCCAGGCGCTGCTGGCGGTGGGTGGGTTTGAAACCGGCACCACTGCTGAGGATCTGGCCACCGGCATCCGCCTGGTGGCGGGAGGCCACCGAGGCGTATATGTGGCTGAAAAGCTCAGTGCGGGGTTGGCGCCGCACACGATCGGAGCCATGGCGATCCAGCGCTGTCGGTGGGCCAGCGGCACCCTGCAGATCCTGCGCACCGGCGCCAATCCCCTCACGATCCCAGGCTTGAAACCGCTGCAGCGGTTGGCCTTTCTGGAGGGCATCCTGCACTGGCTGTTGGTGTTCCCTTTCCTGCTCCTTGTGGCCGCGCCCCTGCTGATCGCCGTGATTCAACTGGCGCCATTGCAGGTGGCCTCCACCGGTCTGCTGTCACACGCCCTTCCCTTCTATTTGAGCCAGATGCTGCTGATTCGCTGGATCAGCAACCAGTCGCGAAGCGCGCTGATGCCTGAGCTCTACCGCTGGGTGCTGGCCTTTCCCATCGCCCGAACAGTGCTGTCGGTTCTCTTTGGGGAGCCCATGGCGTTCCGGGTCACACCCAAGGGGATGGGGATTGCCAGCGGGATCGGCGCTAACGGAACCCTCCTCAGGCCCTTGCTGGTGTTTCTGGGGTGTCAGCTTCTGGCGGCCTCGCAACTCCTCTCCCATCTGGGGGCCGGCTGGAGCGGGCGCACCCCCCTCGTTGCGGAACGCCTCAGCCTGGTGGTGTTGGGATTGCTATGGGCGGTGTTGAACACTCTCCTCATCCTCGCGGCCATCCGCAGCTGTTGGGATCGGCCGCGAGAGGATGCCACACCCTGGCTGGCTCCACAGCTTGGGGGCTGGCTGGTCGGAGACCATCCCGGGACAGGTGTGAGCCTGCGGGTGGCGGCGATCAGTGAGGAGGGCTGTGAGGTGCTGTTGCACCTTCCCCCCCAGCCAGCGGGCACTGATCCGCTCGCTGGGGTGCTTCCAGGGCCTTGGCAGCTGCTTTTGGATCACCCCCTTCTGGCCATGGAGCCCTGGCCGGTGCGCTTGGTGGTGCTGAGGCGCCGGCGACCCTGGGAGCAGCAGATGGGTGTGGGGCTGCGCTGGGGCGTCCTCACGGCTCCCCAGAGGGAGCGGCTCGAGGCCTACCTCTACCGTCGGCCTGGGCTCTGGCCCAGCCTCAGGGCCCCATGGGATCCGGTGGCCCTGGCGATGGTGGTGCGCCGGCTGCTGCAGAGGATCCAGCCGGAGGGATGGTTTTCCCGCAGTGTGATGCCGATTCGCTGAGGGATGAACCCGCACTGCAGGGGGCATGGATCAGCACAAATTCAGCCGTCTCGCTAATTGGTCCGCCAGTCGGGCGCCACTGTGGAGGCCCCCCTCCATGCGGCCGTGGAACCCAGGGCTGACACATTCGCCAGCGAAAAACAATCGCTCCTGCCACCCCTCATCCAGCCGTGGACTCACCGTCGTGACCTCACCGGGGGCGGGGAAGCTGGCGCAGCAACCGGTCCAGCGCTCCCTGGGCCAGAGCCACACGCTCCCTTTCCGCAGGTGGGTGGCCAATCCTGGGAACAGGAGGTCCAGCTCACGGCGGGTGGCTTGGAGGTTCTCCCTGCTGGTCCGCGAGAGCCAGGCCTCCGCAGCCTTCCCCCCCGCCACCATGCTCAGGCAGGCCTCTGTCCCGCTGGAAGGCGCCTCAGGTTCGCCGGCCTGCCAGGTGAGGCCCACCTCTCCATCACTGAGTCCGACGGGCTCCAGACCGGAATCCCTCCAGAAGGGTTGGTTGAAACGGCACAGCACCTTGATCCCAACCCCGGTGCTCATCCAATAGTCCTTCGGTAAGGCCGGCAGGATCTTCAGGGCTGTCCAAGTGCTGGGAGGAGTGGCGAGGACGACGGCATCCGCATCGAGACGTTCCCCGGATCCCAAGATCACCCCCGGATGGGTGCCATCCAGGCGGATCTCTCCTACGGGAGAGCGCAACCGGATGTGGTCCGAGCCGATTGCATCGGCAAGCGCCTGCGCCAGCGATTGGTTGCCGGAGGTGCAGCGATACACCTCACGCTCGGTCCAGAAGGTCTCCATCCCACCGGCGGCGATGGAGGCCAGCAGCGCCAGGTAGCTGCTGGCCTCCGCCCTGCAGCTCAGCTCGCTGGCCAAGAGCGTCAGGGCCCCATGCCGTTCCAGAGGCCCTCCGGGCCAGCGTTGCGCAGCCATCTGGAGGGATTGCAGGTCCAGGGTTCTGGCATGGGGGCTTTGCCAGGGCCGGTGGCCATCCACCTGGCGGGCATCCGTTGTCATTGCTTGCAGCACGGCCTCGATCTGTCTCCAGAGGCTGCTCACCTCGGGGCCGAGGTAACGCCTGCCCTGCAGCACGATCGGCGAGGCGGCCTCGTCGTTTGGGGCCACGTCTCTCAAGCTCAGCCGGAATCGCCTTGCATAGGTCAGCCAGGTGGAATGGTGGAGGCCAATGAATTCGCCACCGGCTTCCACGATCTGTCCGTTCACGAATCTCGTGAGGGAGTGCACGCGCCCACCCACCCATGGACGTGCTTCGACGACATTCACCTGGGCCCCAGCGCGAGCGAGTTGATAGCCGCAGCTGAGGCCGCCGAAGCCCGCACCAACGATGACCACTCTTGGTGGAACGGTTGCTCTTGCGGAGCCGGGTCGGTGGGCGAGCATCAGGGATGCTCCCAGTGCCAGGCTCGCCTGCAACATCTCCCGCCGGTTGAGGGCGGATGGCGCGGCACCCGCCTGGCGAGCCATCCTGGCGATCAGCCCATGGCCCATGGCGCATCCCGCACCCAGAAGATGCACATTACAAGGGGAGCCGTGATGGCAAACAAATGAAGGATGGTGTTGTTTAGAGCTACAACAGCCAGGGTTGTAATGTCAGTTACATGCATGAGTCTCAAGGCGTCCTAGCCCAGAGCTCTCTGTTGGACTGGAGAAGCATGTCGAAAAAGAAGCACAAGAGCCATGACCACTCGCCCAATTCCGTGGGGCCGGCTCATGGAGCGCTGCTGAGCGAAGGGGGGAATGGGGACGATCTCTATCGCCCCTCGCCGATCCTTGACGACTTCAGTGCGATTTCCGAGGGACGCCCTCCGAAGTTGGACCGAAAGTTCTACGAGAAGGAGCTGGTGCGTCTGCAGGTGGAGCTCGTGAAACTGCAGTACTGGATCAAGCACGCCGGATTTCGCCTGCTGGTGCTCTTCGAGGGGCGTGATGCGGCCGGCAAGGGGGGCACGATCAAGCGTGTCACTGAACCCCTCAATCCCAGGGGATGCAATGTGGTGGCGCTGGGCACACCCACCGATCGGCAGAAAAGCCAGTGGTATTTCCAGCGCTATGTCGAACACCTCCCAGCGGCGGGTGAGATTGTTCTGTTTGACCGCAGCTGGTACAACCGCGCCGGGGTGGAAAAGGTGATGGAGTTCTGCACCCCCCAGCAGGCGGATGAATTTCTTCTCTCCTGTCCGGAGTTCGAGCGCATGCTTGTCCGCAGTGGCATCACACTGATCAAATACTGGTTTTCCGTGAGCGATGAGGAGCAGGAAGCCCGCTTCCGGTCCCGGATCAAGGATCCAGCCAGGCGTTGGAAACTCAGCCCGATGGATCTGGAATCCCGCGACCGCTGGGTGGAGTTTTCCAAGGCCAAGGATGAGATGTTTGCCCACACCAACATCCCGGAAGCTCCCTGGTTCACCGTGGAGGCGGATGACAAGCGGCGTGCCCGACTGAATTGCATCAGCCACCTGCTCAGCAAGGTGCCCTATGTCGACATGACCCCCGATCCGATCAAGTTGCCGCCTCGCAAGAGTGGTGGGGAATACAAGCGTCCACCCCTCAGTGAACAGTTCTTCGTTCCCAACTGCTACCCCTTGAGCGGGTTTCCAGTCAGCTGAGGGCCCTCATGACAGGGGGCAGAGAAGCAGATCGGGCTGCCTGATCGTGCGCCAGTCTCCACTGGGCGTGCTCACCTCCAGGCCGATGGAAGGATCCACCGTGCCCGGGCCCATGCTCTCCAGCCAGCGGATGGCATCGGCGATGGCCTCGTCAACGCTCTCATACAGCCCATCAAGATGGGGATGGGGCTGATGGCAGCAATCGATGAGCCTGTAGTCGCGCGGCTTGAAGGACGAGAACAGACCACTACGACCCGAAGACATCAGAGGAGCTGCCATGACCATCATGCACAAGATTTCCTTCATCTTTGGATGGGTTCCCCGGGTGTGATGTCATGTCGGACACCATCACCTGTGACGAACCGTTCTCTTTTGTGTGCTGTTGTCTCTTGAAGCCCTGTCTGAAGGGCTGGTTCGTGCCCTGCCAGAGTGACGTTGATGGGAGCACACCAGCTGCTGCGGCACTTTACAAGCCTGGGGGCCAGTGGCCTCACGGCATCCGCTCTGGCCGTGGTGGCCACGCTTGTCTATCTGCAGCCCCCCACGGGATGGCTCCGATATGGCGTGGTTCATGTGGCCCCCGATGGTTTCGATGGCTTCATCGGCGTCTCCAGGCGATGGGCGGTGCGCACCATTCAGCGGGCTGCAGAGATCGCCGAACCCGGTGAAACGATCCTGATCTGGCCCGGGGTCTATCGGGAGGATGTGCATCTGCGTCGCGGCGGCCGCCCAGGGTATCCGCTGGTGCTCCGCTCGGCGCTGCCTGGTCAGGCGGTGATCAGTGGGGGGGCTGATCCGGCAGTCATGGCCCGCTGGCAATGGCGTCCCCAGGGAGCCCATCTCTGGAGCACTCCGGTGAGCTGGCGGGTGGATGGTCTTCGCTGGCGAGGAGTGATGGCCTACCACAGCGGTTCCTTGCAGACCCTCCGCCAGATCTGTTCCCGCCCCGGGGCCTGGCCAGCCTTTTTCGCCTCTGCCCGTTCGTTATGGCTCTGCCTGCCTGACGGCAGCCAACCTGAGGCACGACAGCTCGAGGTGCGCCGCCCGATGCCCCAGCGCACCCGTTCCGGCGGCCATCAGGTGGCCAGCCTGTGGATCGAAGCCCCCCATGTGGAGGTGAGGGATCTGCGGTTCGATTTTGCTGTGATGGCAGCGGTGCAGCTCTGGCAGACCCACCATGTGCATCTCGAGGGCAATCAGTTTTCCGGAGCTGATGTGGCCATCAATGACAGCCCATCGCTGACTCCCGCGCGAGCCATCACCATCGAACGAAACCTCAGCAATTGTTATCCCCTCTATGAGTGGGGGCGCCATGGCTGGCTGAGCTGGCGTGAACTCTACCCCTACTCCAACTGTTCACTGGTTTGGTTGCATGGCGGCGATCTTCGCGTGAATCGGAATATCGTGTTTCAAGCTGGTGATGGGATCAAACTCACCCCTGCATTTGGCAGCAACCAAGCAAAAGATAATCTCGTGGTTGAGACCACGGATGATGGCTTTGAGTTTGATGGCCCGGCCAGAGATCTCCTGGTTGAAGGGAATGTGGTAATTAACCCATTTGTTGCCCTCGCCCCGAGTCCTGTTTCGCAAGGGCCGTTGTTGATCAAGAACAACACCGTTCTGATTTTTCCAATGGAACCCCAGGTTGGTTTTGGAGTGCTGCTCAAGCTCATGGGGGGTGCGATTCGCAACGTCACGCTGAGTCGTAATTTTTTCCTGGCCTATCGGATTGGAAATGGCGTGGCGGATTCGCCCGTGAGTGCTGTACGCATCGAAGCCAACGGCTTTGCCACCCTCACTGAGCGCAATGATGGCCTGGCCCAGGCTGATCAGATCGTCTGGAACAACAATCGCTATCTCAGGCTCGATCCGGCCGGTTGGCGGCAGGCCGAAACGGCCATCGGTGCTCTGGCAAGTCTGGGAGCACACCCGGTGAAACTTGCTCCGCTTGGTCCAGCCTGGATGGATCTGCGCCGCGATCTTGTGAGCGCTCCGCTTCGGCCCTACCTGGGAAGTCCGTGGCTGGTCCTTCGCTGAGGTCCGCCCTCTGGGCGGTGGGACTGGCCTGGAGCGGCACGTTGATCGCTGCGCTTGTGCTGGGGGCCGCGTTGGCGCCGATCAGTGTGGATCAACCACTCACAGCCCAGGATCTGCAGGGATGGGCCCTCCGCTGGGGGGGAGTGATGGCGGTGGCCATGGCCTCGGGTGCTGCTCTTGGTCTGTCCCCTCCCCCTGCAACACCCCGTGCCACGGCTTCGGTGGTGGCGCTCACGGTGGTGGGTGTGATCGGCCTGGCTCTGCTCGCGGCGGTGGGGGCCATCCTGGCGGTCCGGCATCACCTCTGGGGCCATGACTGGGGCTTGCCCAGCCGGTCTGGCCATGCGGCCCGTCTGGCAGCCCTTGCTGCGGCGGAGTGGCTGGGGCTGCCGAGTGCCGCTGCTGGCGGCTGGCTTCTGTTTCGCCGCCGAACAGGTCACAGCAGGGGGGCAGGCCATGGATGAGCGGCGGGATCGCTGGATGGATCAGGCCACCCGAGTGTTGGTGGTGCTGATTGTGGCGGCTGTGCTTCTCAATGGACTTCCCTTCTGGTCCCGCCGTGTTGGGCTGCTGGATCACCAGGCCTATGCCCAGGATCTGGAGCGTTTCTGCCACCCTCACCTGCAGCCCCTCTGGCTGCCGGCATCCTGCCGTCCCCACCGGCTCTCCGATCGCGGGGTGCCCATCCGGATGGATGGGCGGCGTCTGTACCGCTCGGGATCCAAAGAGCAGCTGATGAAGGGGGCCCGCGTTCCCATCGTTCTGCTTCTTCTGGTGGGCTCCGCCGTGTTGTTGATCGCTGGCTGGCAGCCGATTCCACCGCTGCCGAAGCTCCTGCCGCTGGTCCCCCTTGCCCTCTCCACCGTGGTCTCAGCCTGGATCAGTGTGCCGGAGGATGGACTGGCGATCACGGCACTCAGTGCCATCTGGGCGCTCTGGATTCCCCTGGCAGCCCTGGCCGGGTGGTTGACCAGCCAGCGCCGGTTGCAGGTTCTGGCGGATGGTGCGGCGGCGCTGGTGGTTCTGCAGATCCCTTTTCTGGTGGTTGAGGCCATGCGTGGAGTGCCCATGCCGTTCGGCGGTCCCGCCAGTCCCTGGCTGCCCACCAGACTGACCGGGCTCATGAACCAGCCGAACACGCTGGGGGGGCTGCTGGCCATCAGTGTGGCTCTCTGCATGGCGGTGTCCCATCGCCGCTGGCAGCGTTGGCCGCTTCTGCTGCTTTCGCTCACGCTTGCCGGCTTGGCCCGCTCGGGAACGTGTGTGGTGGCGCTCGCTCTTCTGGCGGTCTGGAGGGTTATGGCCCATCTCCCCCGACGCTGGCGCGTGTTCCCGGTGGTTGCCATGGTGCTCCTGGTGGTGGCGCTCCCCCAGCTTTTGGGGCGTCCGCAGCTCTTTGATTCCCCATCCGGCCGGTTGAGAATTCTGCGCGTCTGGATCAACAATCCACGCACCGCGAGGGAGCGTTGGCTTGGCTATGGCTTGGCGGCTCCAAGCGACTCCATCCGTCAGGCGCCCACTCTGCCTGGAACCCGCTTGCCTGGGCGTAAACGTCGCGGCCCCAGTGCCGATGGCCTGCCCCTGTTTCTGCTGAGCCAGGGGGGTGTGGTGGCCCTACTGGCGTTCTACGGCCTGCTGGGCTGGTGCTTCTGGCGGGATTTCGCCATGCGCTCCGTCTGGTTTGTGCTGCTGATCAGCAGTCTCACCCTCAACATCACACAGGTCTTTCCCGTGGGCATCTGGCTCGCGGTCCTGACCGCCCGCGGGCTCGGGCTGACGGCGCCGCTCAGGCCGGCAAAGCCCAGGGGTTGAGCCCCAGATCGGCGCCGATCCTGTGGGCGCAGGCGAAGCCGCTGAAGGCCACGGCGTTGAGGCCCTGGCCGGGGAAGCATGAATCTCCCACGCAGTAGAGGCCAGGGAGGCCGGTGCGGTTGAACGGCATCGGCAGGAGCCCGGGTAGCCGCAGGGCTGGGATGGGTCCGTAGGTGCCGCCCATGCGCCCGAGGAAGCGCCTGTGGCTGCGTGGGGTGCCCACTTCCCGATGGCGAATCGAGCTGGCCAGCCCCGGTAGGATGGCTTCCAGGCGGGTGATGAGACGATCGGCGTCGGCCTGCTTCTTCGCTCGGTAGGCCGCTGGTGAGAGCCTGTGCCAGGCCTCGATGGCGCTAGGGGTGAAGGTGTGCAGGATGTGATGGCCCGCGGGCGCCAGGGAGGGATCGAGCAGGGTGGGCATCGACACGAAGACCACCCCCTGCTCCGCTTCCATCTCCTCCCAGCGCTCCAGGAGCAGGTGATGGCAGTGGAAGCCCCTAGGCACATTGGCCGCATCGATCCCCAGGTGCAGGGAGAGGAAGGAGGAGGAGGGGCTGTAGCGGCGTCGCCAGGTCCGCTCGCTTGGGGGCGTGTGGGCTGCGTCTACCAGCGGATGGGCCACGGACTCCGCACCGCCAGCCTCTCCGCTGAAGGTGTCCCAGCGGGTGGCGTTGCTCACCACCCGGCGGGCTCGAAACTCTTCGCCACTGGCCAGCTTCACGCCCACGGCTCTGGCACCTGAGCCTTGCCCTTCGATCAGCACGTCGGTGACGCGGGCTTTGTAGCGGATCGCGCCGCCATGGCTCTCTAGGCCCGCCACCAGCTTTTGGGCAATCACCCCGACCCCCCCTTTGGGGTAGTTGATGCCGCCGGCATGGCGATCGGAGAACACCATGCCGGCGTTGATCATCGGCGTGCGATCTGCGGGCATCACGCTCCAGCAGAAGCATTCCATATCGATGAACTTCAGCAGCCGTTCATCCTGGATGTGGGCGCGGGCCACATCGCCTACATTGAAGGGCAGCCAGCGGGCCAGCCCCAGGCAGGCCAGGGGAGCGCGGAAAAACACCTTCGCCAGGTAGGCCGGATCCTCCAACGAGAGCAGGGGCATGGCATCGAGGCAGCGGAACACCTGCCAGCAGGTGTCGTAAAACGCCCGGATGCCTTTGGCTTCATGGGGGAAGAGAGCGGTGAGATCGGCGAGGAAGCGCTCGTAATCGCGGTCCACCGCCACGTTGAGGTCGCCCGGGAGGTGGTAGGCCAGCTGGGCGGGATCGGGCACCGTGTCGCAGTGCTGGCCCACATCGGCCAGGGCGCGGGTGAGCAGGTTGGTGTGGCCCTTCTCGCCGAATCCGAAGATCATCGAGGCGCCCACATCAAAGGTGTAGCCAGCCCGCTGGAAGCTGCCGCCAGACCCGCCAGGGATCAGATAGCGCTCGAGGACCAGGGTGCGGGCCCCCTTGGCGGCCAGCTGGCTGGCGGTCACCAGGCCGCCGATGCCTGAGCCGATCACGATCACGTCCCAGGGGGTGGGATCTCCGGAGGGTGCACTGCTGAGGGCTTTTGAACCTGGGCTGGCGATCACCGGAGCAGGGAGACTCGCTGGAGCCTAGGGGTCCATGGGCCGTCCGTCTTCCCCAAACCGTTCCACCGCCACCACTTCCTTCCGCAGGGTGATCCGCTGGGGATCGCGGTATTCGCTGCGCTCTCGGTGCACGCGCACCTCTTCCACAAGCACCAGTTCGGTGCGGGTCACGATCCGTTCCTCCAGGATCGGAATCACTGTCACATCCCCCTCTTCCCGGATTTTGGGGGTCTCGCCAGAAACCACCTGATTGATGGGAACGTGCTCCACACGTATCTTTTCCCGGGCCAGGAGTTCATCCACCACCTCCTCGCGGGATTCCACGCTCTTGCTGATGCGCACGCGGCCGGTTTCCACCCGCTCGCGGCTTACTTCCAGTGTTTCTTCCACCACAGGGATCACCAGGCCCCGTGCGTCACGTACGGCATCACTCAGCAACCAGCGGCCCTGATCCTTCTGGATAAGTTCACTGCGGGGGAGGGTCACCTGGGCTCCATCCTCGCGTCCCAGCACCAAGGTGTCGATGCCGTTGTCTTGGTAGCGCTGCAGCAGTTTGTAGGCTTCGCCATTTTCGCCGACGATCACTAAACCATCGGTACTTGAGCTGGCGTCTGGGGTAATCACGGTGGCACTCCGTGGGCTTGAAGGGTTGGGAGAGGGAGGTTGAGGCATCCCGACATCCTCACTGACAGTAGCTTCGCTACCCAGCAGGAGCCGTAGTAAGCGTCCGATCATGCAGAGAGGGAAGAAAAGGGGGCCGAAAGGCCCCCGTGGTTGATGCACTGTGAATGAGGCTCAGTTGCGCTCAGTGGTTTGCACGGTTTCAATAACCTTGCCATCAGCATCCACCCGCTCAGCGCGCACATCGGAACGACGCACGGTTTCGGTGACGGTCTTGTCGCGGGTTTCGGCCTGCTTGGCGAGGTTCACTTCCTCTACCACCTGGGCACGCTTGTTCACGATGGCCCGCTCATCGAACTCGGAGAGTTCAAAGACCCGCTCCTTGAAGGCATCTTCCAGGGCATCGCGGTTCACGGCTCGGCGTTGCACGGTCACGGTTTCATCCAACAGAGGGATGCTCTTGGAGACCTTGCTTTCAGAGACCACGTTGTAGATGCGCATGCGGCCGGCTTCCACCTTCTCCTTGCCGAGTTCCACAACTTCTTCCACAACTTCCAGCACGTTGGGATCGCGCTTGGCATCAATCAGTTCAGCCTTCAGCTCGGGGTTGCGAGCCTTGAGCTTAACCGCGTGCTCGCGGATGTTCACAGGGGCGTTGGCGCCAATGATTTCGGCAGCGCGAGCTTCGGATTCAGCAGGAACCCTGGCAGTCAGGAGGGTACCACCCTGACGGACCCCTTCCAGATAGATGGAGAGATCGGGCTCGGGAACCAGATCGGAGAGGGCATGAAGCTTGGGAGCATCAGAGGCATCATCGGCGCTGAGCAGATCCAGCGCATCGCGGTGCAAACCTGCAGCAGCAAGGGCATTCAGCGCCTCTTCGGCATGCTTATTCTCAGCGAACAGACCAATAACGGTGCGGGTGGCCATTGTTGAAAGAAAGAGGAGAGAACGGAAAAAAAGATGCTACAAAAAGCAAGCAATCCGCTTGCATTTGTTTCATCTTCTCGGGTCATGAAGCTCGACCCTTGCTTAAGGTATCGGCTCCGTGGTCACCCCTGGAGATCCGCACCGAATCTCTTTCGTGGTCTTACCGGATCTTGACGGAAGTACGATTGATCGATGCGGGGTTGCGTTGTTCATCATCTCCGATGAAATCTGAATCACGCCATCCATTCATTTTCTTTGTCCCTCTCTGTGTGTTGTCAAGAAAAAACGGGTGCTTGAGCCAAGCACCCGCAGCTAGAAGGAGCGGCAATGGCTCCCGTTCAGGCCAAGTCGCCTGTGAAGCTCTTGACGTTGGTGACACGGGGATCAGCCGACAGGGAGTCGATGAGGATCCAGCCGCTTTCAGCCAGCTCTGCCCAATCGTTCTCGTAACGACCGCTCAGGCGCACCCGGCTCCCTGCAGGCAGGGTGCGGGTGACCGCATGGCTGGTTCCAGCTCCGGAGCGCACCTCGATGGCGGTGTCCTGGTTGCGCAGGAGCGCTTCGATGGTGGTGGACTTCACCGCGGCTGGAGCCGCGACCTTGGTGGTGGCGACAGGCTCCTCTTCCTTCTTGCGGAGGAGGATGGCGGCCAGGGGCAGCAGCAGCAGCGGCAGCAACCAGGCTGCGTTGAAGCCTCCCTTGGAGCGGTCGGTGGTCACATTGGCGTCAGCCTGTCCTTGCCGGTTCCGGTCCACCACCACGGCCCGATCCCTGCGGATCTCCTGTCGGGGTTGGGCCTGGGGTGCCGTCACCTGGGCTGAAGGCCGTTGGGCCACGGCGGCGGGGGCCTGTGCCACCGCGGTGCGCTGGGCGTTGGCCGCTGGAGCTTGTGCAGGCGCTGGTGCCACGAAGTGGCCGATGTCCTGGGAGAAGCCGCACTTGAACTCATAGGGCTCACCGGCCTTCATCAGCTTCAGCACCACACTGGCGCTGTCACCTCCAGCGGGTTGGGCGCTGATCACCTGGTCCACCGTGAAGCCACGGCGCTTGGCCAAGTTGACGCAGGCATCTTTGCTGGCCTGCACCATGTCTTCCGACAGGGTGGCGGCCGCTGCGGTGGAGGCCTGAACGAGCAGTACCGCCGAAAGGATCACGGCAGCCAAGGTGGCCACCAGGGGCCGACCTCGCATCAGGAGACCATCCAGCCGAAATGGTTTAAGGATCATGGCTAAAGGAAGCAAACGGGTGTTCAAAACGTGGGCGTAGAAAGGAGAAAAAGATGGATCAGTCCGGAAGCCCCCTGCTCCTGATCGCGGTGAATGGGCCGCGTGCATGGGGCTTCTCCTGCAAGTGTTACGTGCGTTTGCTCGATCCGTTCGTGGCTGCAAAGGTTGTCTTGAGATTTCCGCAACACTTCCTGATGGACTTTCGCGGAACTTGATCAGTTGACGTTACCTCAGCCTGCGCTCATCAACTGAGGGATCCACTCCAGTTTGTCGAGAGCTTGGAGGGCTCTGTCGCGATAGGCGCCATGGCGGAGCCGTTTCTCGCGGATGCGCTGATCCAGCTCGGGCAGCAGGCCGAAGTTGGGGGGCATTGGTTGGAAGGTCCCCCTTCGCCCGTTGTCTCCGTCTCGCGCCTGGGCGATGAAGTGGGTGAGGGCTCCCCCCATGGTGGTGGGCGGCAGGGTGAGCAGTGCCCTGCCGAGGGCGAGCCGTGCGGCATTGGTGCCCGCCAGCCAGCCCCCGGCCACCGCGGCCGCATAGCCTTCGGTGCCCGTGATCTGCCCTGCTGCCAGCAGGGTGGGCCGACGGCGGAACTGCAGGGTGGGATCCAGGAGCTTGGGGGAGTCGAGGAAGGTGTTGCGGTGCATCACGCCGAACCGCACGAATTCGGCTTGCTCCAGGCCTGGGATCAGGCGAAACACCCGGGCTTGCTCCCCCCAGCGCAGGTTGGTCTGGAAGCCCACCAGATTCCAGAGCCGCCCCTCGCGATCTTCCTGCCGCAGTTGCACCACGGCATGGGCCCGCCGGGCCCTGCGCACTTCCCGATCCTGCAGATCTCCCCAGCGGGGATCCCAGAGGCCGATGGGTTTGAGCGGCCCATACCGCATGGTGTCTTGGCCACGGCGCGCTAGCTCTTCAATCGGCAGGCAGCCCTCAAAGAAACAGGCGTTCTCCTGCTCGAAGTCTTTCAGCGGGGCCTGCTCGGCCGCCAGCAGGGCGTCGCGGAAGGCCAGGTAGTGCTCCTGGCCCATGGGGCAGTTGATGTAATCCGCATCGCCCTTGTCGTAGCGGGAGGCTCGGAAGGCCACGCTCAGATCGATGCTCTCCCCCTCCACGATCGGACTCGCCGCATCGAAGAAATGGCAGGCGTCCAGGCCGGTGAACGCCCGCAGATCCTCCGCCAGGGCCTCTGCCGTGAGGGGGCCGGTGGCCAACACCGTGATCTGATCCGCCGGCGGCAGGGCGGTCTGCTCCCGTCGCTCAATGGTCACCAGGGGGTGAGCACCCAGGGCTTCGGTGAGGGCTGCGCTGTAGCGGCCCCGATCCACCGCCAGAGCCCCGCCTGCGGGCACAGCGTGGGCATCAGCCGTGCAGATCACCAGGGAGCCCAGGCGCCGGAGTTCTTCCTGGAGCAGGCCTGCCGCCCGATCACTCGCCAGAGCCCCGAAGCTGTTGCTGCACACCAGCTCAGCGAATTCAGCGCTGTGGTGGGCGGGGGAGCGACGGACCGGTCGCATTTCAACCAGGGTCACCGGCACCCCTGCAGCCGCCACCTGCCAGGCCGCTTCGGTGCCGGCCAGGCCCGCGCCGATCACCAGGACAGAGGTGTTCAAGGTGTGCTTGCCCTCATCCGCAAGCCAGACTTGGCGGGGCCTCAGGCCTTGGCGCGCTTGAGGAAGAGCTGCAGCTGCCCCACGGCCGCCCGGCCGATGTGAAACACGGCCCAGCTGGCGGCCAGGATGATGGGAGCGGCAACGAGCACAACCCGGAGATCCATGGAGGTGGCAAAACAGGTGAGTGTGATCTTAAGGATCCGACGCTGAGCTCCGGTGTCTCAGAGGCGGCTTGTAACGCGGCACCAGCCACCTCACTGATCTCCGAACCCCGTGGTCACGCTCCGCCCCGCATGGGCCTGGGCCAGTTGGCGGTAGCGGCGTGCATGGAGCCGCTGCTCAGCCATGGCCTCCTCCGTGAGTTGACGCTTCACCTGGGCAGGCGCGCCCATCACCAGCGCCCCGGCGGGCACATCCTTCGTCACCACGGCGCCTGCGGCCACCAAGGCCCCTTCTCCCACGGTGACCCCATTCAGCACGATGGCACCGATCCCCACCAGGCAGCCATCCTCCAGCGTCGCCCCATGCACCACGGCTCGATGGCCAATGGTCACCTCTGCCCCGATCCGAACCGGTTGGCCCGGATCCCCATGGAGCACGGCCCCATCCTGCACGTTGCTGTCGCGCCCCACCACCACGGCACACACATCCCCCCGGGCCACGGCAGTGGGCCAGAGGCTCGCCCCGGCCTCGAGCGTCACATCCCCCACCACCACTGCCGATTCGGCCACCCAGGCCAGGGGATGAATGCTGGGGGATGGCCACGGCTCCTTGCCCTTCCGATCCTCCTGCCCCCTCTCCATGGTCCAGCGTCGCGTCACCGGCGCATTGTGGCCCGCCCGGCCTGGGTGATACCTTCGCATGGCGATCACAACCATCCCTTGGGCTGGAATGGAGCGCACCGGGGTCGCTAGCTCAGCGGTAGAGCACTCGGCTTTTAACCGATTGGTCCTGAGTTCGAATCTCAGGCGACCCATTTTTTGACATCCCTTGGCGTCACTGGCAAATCCCTTGCTCTGCAGGGGCTTTGCCCTTGTGATTGGGGTTGGCCCTCAGGCCGGAATGAGACCGCAGACGTGTGCCGAAATGCGTAACTGCGTCACTTGTTTGGGGGTTTTCCCCCAAAACCCCCAAACATCAGAGGTCCTCTTGTCAGGGCTTCAACGCTTCCCTATTTGCGCTGCACGACATCGGAACCCTCTCTCAGGACTCCGAGCCGCCATGCCCCGCCTCAGCAGCGCCATTGATCGCGCCAACACGATCCTTCGAGCCCATGGAACTCCC
>JBEIRX010000059.1:0-6035 GCA_040375715.1 Aphanothece sp. | reverse complement strand
TCGCAAGAACAGTCAAAGGGAAGGGGGTTTCATTTATGGAATCCATCAACCTCTGGCATTACACGCGTCTGAACCCACAGAGCTTCGCTGAGGCATTGGCCGAGCTTGGATTGACTGGAGCATCGAAATGAGAGAAGCATTTTCCAATGCGCTTGTGCGCCTGGCACTCGCAGACTCCAAGGTTCTTTTGCTGACTGGCGATCACGGCTATTCACTGTTTGATGAATTCCGCAAAAACTGCCCTGACCAATACATCAACGCCGGCATCGCCGAGCAGAACATGGTCGGCATGGCTGCCGGTCTGGCCCGCGTAGGTTTCCGACCATTTGTCTATGGCTTGGCCGCCTTCATACCGATCCGAACCGTCGAACAAATTAAGCTCGACATCGCCCATGACGACCTTCCTGTCGTACTTCTTGGGGACGGGGCAGGTTTTGTTTATAGCCACCTTGGCACCAGCCATCAGTCGACTGAGGACATCGCCTGCACAAGGGCAATCCCTCAATTGCAGGTGTTATCTCCAGCCGATCGCTTTGAGATGACCGCTGCCATGGACTACGCCTACGCAACCGGCGGCCCCATCTATCTCCGCATGGGTAAGGCGGATCTTGGCGATGTTCATGCTGGCCCGATCAACTC
The DNA here is from genome assembly GCA_040375715.1 of Aphanothece sp. Taxonomy (GTDB): domain Bacteria; phylum Cyanobacteriota; class Cyanobacteriia; order PCC-6307; family Cyanobiaceae; genus Cyanobium. The sequence goes on along the minus strand of JBEIRX010000059.1, from coordinate 5,396 downwards.
TTTACAGCCAGGGTGCCTGTTGAAGGTGCGTGATGGGCGGTCCGATCGGCCTGGACTTATTGCCACGGGATCGATGGTGCGAGCTGCGGTGGATGTAGCCAAGAGCTTTGATCTAATGGTTTGGAGTACGCCAATGTTGAAGCCGCTAAATAGAGCCAATATTCGTGCTGCCGCCCAAGCAACCAATGGCCTAGTCACCCTTGAGGAGCACTCGGTGCTCGGAGGGCTTGGAGCTGCAGTCACCGAGATCACCAGCGAGCATCAGCCGACCAGGGTGCTCCGCATCGGCGTGCCTGACCGCTTTTCGGAACATTGCGGCACCCATGCTTACCTGCTGCGTGAAAATGGACTTGACACCGACTGCTTGAGTAAACGGGTCGGTGCATATTGCCAATTGCTGTCTTCAAACACCATCACTTTTGAATAGGATTTAATGCAAGGCCAATCATCTCGTTTGATGCCGCTGGATATACCTGAAGAGGACCTTAAGCGCTGTCACGATGTGCTCGGGACTTCGTCATGGCGGGCGCTCACAGATCAAAGCATCTTTATCACTGGTGGCACTGGTTTTATCGGCAAATGGCTGTTGGCAACCTTGCTTGATGCGAACGAGAAGCTCAACTTGGATTGCCAAATCACCGTTTTGAGCCGAGATCCAGGTGCCTTCCAGGGTGCTTGGCCTGCAGTAGCTGAAAGGGTCCACTGGATCGCAGGAGATATTCGTGATTTTCCGATCACCAATGAGCACTTTGATGTGATCGTTCACGCCGCCACAGATGTCGCTACGCAGATATCACCCCAATATCTGTTTTCAACCTGTCTCGATGGTACGCGTCGAGTACTTGACCTAGCGTCGCGCTGTGGCGCCAATCGGCTTCTGCTGCTCAGTTCAGGAGCGATCTACGGCCCACTGCCTACTGATATGACCCATGTTCCGGAGACTCATTTGGGTGGCCCAGATCCGCTACTAGGTAGTTCTGCTTATGGAGAGGGCAAGCGAGTTTCGGAATGGTTGTGCGCCCAGGCTTCAGCAAATGGTTTAGAGGTCAAGATTGCCCGCCTATTTGCCGCAGTTGGGCCCCATTTACCGTTAGATAAACACTTTGCCATCGGAAACTTCCTCCAGGCCGCCATGGCTGGTGAACAGATTGTAATCCAGGGCGACGGAACGCCATATCGCAGTTATTTGTATGCTGCGGATATGTCCGCTTGGTTATGGGCAGTTTTGATCAGGGGGAGGAAAGCTCATGCGTACAATGTAGGTTCGGAAGAGAGCCTTTCAATCCTTGATCTTGCCGAACGAATTTCTAATCTTCTCGGTTGCAAGATTGATATTTCTACTGGGTATCAGCCAGATCCTGGAAAAGCACCAACGCATTATGTTCCTAGCACCGTAAGGACCCGCCTTGAACTCAACCTGCCTGTGGCAATGGAATTGGATGAAGCGATTGTCCGTACTGCCAGCTGGTGCGCAAACCAAGGACGTGCCAGCTAATTTGTGGTTTATTTGGGGCCTCCTGAATAAGGGCAGATCAGTTGCGCTGCAGTGGATCTGAGCCGTTACTGGCGGTAAAATGTCTGCAAACGGGCCCGAATGTGCCCAAAAGCTGCCCGACGTTTTCCACATGTACCGGCGTGAGCATCGTCACCAGCTCTCGTTTGAATACTTGTTCCTGCCGTTTGGCGGAAAACTCTCTGTGCTGGTGTTCATGGTGGCTTCCACGGCGATCCTGGTTCGCATTCTTCGGGCCGGCGTGATTAGCAGTGGTTTTGACGCAGATGTTCATTTGGCCGCCTCTCTGGCTCGTCACTACTTGCACAGCCCTCCCGGTACCGATGTGGTGGACATGTACACGCAGGGCTTCCTCCACCCTCTGTTGTATGTGCCACTCCTGGCCTTCCTCAGGGCCGCCGGTATCACTCCTCCATTACAGGACGGACTGGCCATCGCTCTTGTGCAGTCGGTGGCCGTTGGCCTGATCGCCCTGCTGGCCTACATCGGCAGCCGGTCCCTGCTGAACCGCGGGCCGGCCTTGGCTGTTGCCTGCCTCTGCATCGGCCTGCCGCTGCTCCTGCGTCCTGTGGACTTGGCTCTTACTGAGCTTTCTCCTAATGGCGAGATCCTCGGCAGTGTGTTGCTTCTGGGGATTTGGGCCATCCTGGTCCATCGCCCGCGTGGAGTGGGCGCTATTTCTTGGGTGATCGGGCTTTCGGTGGCGGCCTTTCACCTCAAATACCAACTGCTGCCTCAGGTGGCGGCTCTGATCCTCGGCGGCGGCCTAGGAAGGCAGCGGGTCCTTCGGCTGTTGGCCCTCACCCTGCTGGCCTGTCTTTTGGTTGATCTGATCGTCTACCGATTGGGAGGTTCTGGGATTTTCAGCCGAGCCGGCTCGCTGCTGGTCGACTACTGCTGCGCCCCCGGCACCATGGTCCCCGCTTTCGTGAATGCCTCATGGGGGCAGCTCTCATTGGCCACCATCGCCGCGATCGAACTACCCAGCAAGGGCTTCCCCCACTACTACCTGCTGCTCATCCCCACGGCGGTGGTGGTGATGGCCACCGGCCTGGCCCAATTTTCCGCCCTTGCCCGCACCACCGTGGTCCCATCGAGGCTGGCGGCATCAAGGACGGCTCGTCCACATGCGAACACCTGCAGGGCTGCGCTGCTGGCCCTTGCACCAGCCACCGCTTTACTGTTCGGAGCAGGGGTGCAACTGAACCGGGAGTTTATGGCCAGCGGACACCATGGCCTCCCCCAATAAGGGCGGTGTTCTGGCTGCTGCGAACCCCCAACCCCTTGCTGAGCTTGCTCGTCGTCATGGCGTCAACCTGCTCTCCCTCTACAAAGTGCGTCAGATCAACGAGCTGGGCATCCTCTACGAGCGGATCAGCGATCCGCATGCCAGATCAGGCGGTTCGATTGGTGCAGAGTTGAATACTCAGCAAAAATGATTCCTTTGGAAGCCACAACCACCGAGAATAATTCACTTGACAGAGCACCTGGGAATCGCTCCTTAGTGAATGACAGTCTTCATACGGCCAGATTGGGCCTGGGACTTTCACCATCAAGCGAATCCGCCACAATCTGTGCAGTTCATCAGTCTGCCCAAGATTTTACCAGACGGGCTACAGACTCATAGGGTTGGAATAGTTTTCGTGTTGACGGAGGACAACTCTGAGAACAGGCTTCAAGGAGAAGAGAACATAGAGGAGGGAGCAGGCAAATGCGACCTGACACAGCAGTGCCTTTATTGGAGCGTGGTGTAGGTCGTGATGTCTGCGATGCATCTCTGCAGCGGGTTGGCTCCCTGGTGCACATCCCGATACCAGCTCACCGTGCGGTCCACTGTGGTGTCATAATCCCAGCGTGGCGACCAGCCAAGGCGATGGTGGGCTTTGTCAATCTGCAGATGCAACAGATTGGCCTCGTGGGGGCTGAGGGGATCGCTCTGATCCAGCCAGCTCCCTGGCCAGTGCTCAAGGATGCTTTCAACCAGATCAGCTACGGAACGGTTGCTCAATAGATTGGGTCCGAAATTGAAGGCTTCTGAGGGGGGGGAAGGCTCCAGGGCGAGGGCTTCCGCCAGGGCGAGGTAGCCACCCAAAGGCTCCAAAACGTGTTGCCATGGTCGTGTGGCTTTGGGGTTGCGCACGGCGATGGGTGCTCCCTGGGCGAGGGCCCGGATCGCGTCGGGCACGATGCGATCCGTGGCCCAGTCGCCCCCTCCGATCACATTTCCGGCCCGGGCTGTGGCGATGGCCAGGTGCTCGGTTTGATGGGGAGCAGGCCCACAAAAGCTGGAGCGCCAGCTTTGGATGGCGATCTCAGCCCCAGCCTTGCTGGCGCTGTAGGGATCGATGCCCCCCAGGGCATCACTCTCCCGATAGCCAAACTCCCACTCCTGATTGGCATAGACCTTGTCGGTGGTGATCATCACCACCGGGCAAGGGTGCTCCAGATCTCGCAGGCTCTCGAGTAGGTGGAGGGAGCCCATCACATTGGTGCTCCAGGTGCCGATGGGATCGGCATAGCTCAGCCGCACCAAAGGTTGGGCAGCGAGGTGGAAGACCACTTCCGGCTGGCAGGCTGCCACCGTGGCGTTGAGTCGCGAGCGATCCGCCAAATCGGCTGTGCGGTGGTGCCAGCGGCCGGTGTAGCGAGCCGTGGCCTGGAGGTCGGGTGCCAGCTGGCGAAAAAGATTGGGGGAGGGGTCGGGCTCGAGGGCGTAGCCCCACACCTCTGCCCCAAGTTCCAACAGCCAGAGGAGAAGCCAGCTGCCTTTGAAACCAGTGTGCCCAGTGAGCAACACTCGCTTTCCTCGCCAGAAGGAGTCTTGGGCCATCACCACACCTTCCAGGGCGCACGTCCACCGTGCCAGAGATCTTCCAGAAGATGGCGATCGCGAAGTGTGTCCATGGGCTGCCAGAAGCCGTGGTGCTTGTAGGCCTGGAGTTGGCCTGAGGCGGCCAGTTGTTTCAGGGGTGTTTGCTCCCAGATGGTTTCGTCACCATCCAGGTAGGAGAAGATGCCTGGTTCAAGTATAAAGAAACCTCCATTGATCCAGCCCCCGTCTCCCTCCGGTTTCTCTTGAAAGCCTCTCACAATGCAGTCGTCGTCTAGATCGAGTAAGCCAAAGCGTCCTGGCGGCTGAACCGCTGTCACAGTGGCAAGTTTGCCACCTTGGTTGTGGAAGCGCATCAGTTCATCCAACCTCACATCGGAGACTCCATCTCCATAGGTGAGGGAGAAGGTCTCGCCATCGACGTAGTCCCGCACCCTGGCCAGTCGCCCACCCGTGAGGGTTGCGTCCCCAGTGTCCACTAGCGTCACTTTCCAGGGCTCGGCGTTACGTTGATGAACAGCCATTGAGTTCTCACTCATATCAATGGTGACATCGCTTGAATGCAAAAAATAGTTCGCAAAGTATTCTTTGATCACATAACCCTTGTATCCGCAGCAAATAATGAAATCCTGAATGCCGTAGTGGCTATAAAGCTTAAGAATATGCCAAAGAATCGGTTTGCCGCCGATTTCTACCATTGGCTTGGGACGAGTGCCGGTTTCTTCCAAAATTCTTGTACCCAACCCGCCTGCTAGTATGACTGCCTTCACGTGTAAACTAAGTCATTATTATTAATAATCCTATGCCTGCTGGTTGCCAGGCTTCTTTTCTGGTGACCAGCTTCTTTGCTGGTCGTTCAAGCTGGTGGGATTTGGGGAAGGCGATCTGATCAGAGGACCTTGCTAGATTGAGGACTCACTAGGGGTGCCCGTCACGGGCTGAGATCACACCCTCCGAACCTGATCCGGGTCATGCCGGCGCAGGGAAGTGCGGCAGACCTCCTCAAGACGGCCCCTTTCCACCCCCCCCCTCTTTGCCGTCATGCGCAGCGCC
>JBEIRX010000071.1:0-4938 GCA_040375715.1 Aphanothece sp. | reverse complement strand
CGGCTGGTGCGGGGTTGAGAGTGGTCATGGCGATCAGGCGGCCTTTGCCGGCAGAACGGCTGGGCTGTCCGTCGCGGAGGGAACTGGCGATGAAGCGTCCTCTCCCAGGCTGAGCTCCACCTTCTCCAGACCCACCTCCACCCCAATGTGCTGATCCGGCCTGCCGGTGATCAGCTGGGAAGCGCGCTCGCGCAGGGCGATCACCCAGAGCCATTTCACCAGCAGGCTGACACGATTTTCGTTGTCGGCCATGAAGCCCAGATGAGCCACACCCCAGAGCATCCAGCCCACCAGGCCCGACACCCGGAAGCCCCGCAGGTCGGCCACGGCATAGAGCGGCCCCACCACCGCCATGCTGCCGAAATCGAACCACTGGAAGGGCTTGTGCTGTTCGCCGCGCAGGCGGGCCAGGAGATCAAGACCCACCCAGCCCCCCATCTGCACCGCGGGGCCCGCCATGCCGGGGAGGGGTTTGCCATCGGCGGTGTGGGAATAGGAGCAGAGATCCCCAACCACCCGGATCTCAGGATGGCCGGCAATGGAGAAATTCGGCTCCACAATCACCCGGCTCCCCCGGTCCACGGCACAACCCGTGCGCTCCGCCAGCAGTTTCCCCAGATGGGAGGCCCGCACACCGGCCGTCCAGCAGATGGTGCCTGCTTCCACCAAAACCTCGCCGGCTTGCCCTGGAGCGGGTTTGGCGATAGTGGCCCGCAAGCGACCTGGGTCGATCTCCTGCACCCGGGCGCCCAGCAACAGCTCCACCCCCTGATGAAGGAGGTGGTCGCCAGTGGCTTTGGAGAGGGAGGGGTGCATGGCCCGCAGCACCCGATCCCCGGGATCCACCAGAATCACCCGGCAGTTCTCGGGGGCAAGTTGGCGGTATTGGCTTCGGGTGAGGTCCTTCATCAGGGCCATCAAGGAGGCGGCCAGCTCGCAGCCACTCGGGCCTCCCCCCACCACCACCACCGATTGCAACACCTTCCTGCGGGCTGGATCCGGGCATTGCTCCGCGGCTTCGAGGGCATTGAGCACCCGGCGGCGGATCTCATCGGCATGCTCGAGGATCTTCATCGGCGGAGCCAGGGGGCGCCACTCCTCATGGCCGAAATAGGTGCTCCCGGAGCCCGTGGCGAGGATCAGGTAGTCGTAACGGAGGTGGGAGTCGTTAAAAACGATTGTTTTTTCGGTGGGGTCCAGATCCACCACCTCGCCGAGGAGCACCTGCACGTTGTCGTCCTTGGCGAAGAGCTGGCGCAGGGGGATGGAAATGTCGGCCTCTGCCACCAGGCCCGCCGCCACCTGGTAGAGCATTGGCTGGAAGAGGTTGAAGTTGCGCTTGTCGACCAGGGTGACCCGCACAGGGTGGCCCGCCAGACGCTTGGCGGCCTTGATGCCAGCGAAACCACCCCCCACGATCACCACATGGGGCCAGGCCTTCATGCGTTCCTGCGGCGGTTCGAGCTCGAGGAAGAAGCGCTCGGAAGTCATCGTCGGCAGGGGCGTCAGGTGCGGAATTGGGGCCGGTGCGGTGGAGCTGCTGAACGGCCCGAAAAAAGGGTAGGCGGCATTAGGCGCCTGTCCCATGGCTGCACCGTCAGCGATTCCCCATGGGAACCAACAAAAGTATGTCGAAATATGAGCAGCCGTCCGGCAGCTCACCGGTGCTGAGCAACGTGGGAGAGGCCATCGGTGCTTTTTTCAGGGCTCCCGGGTGGTTTGCGTCTTCATTCTTTCCTCTGCCCGGGGCCATGCAGGGACTTCTCCCTCCCCTCAACGACCACAACCTGCCGTGGATGGACACTATCCATCCGATCGTCGTGCATTTCGTGATCGCCATGGCGATCATCACCGTGGTCTTCGATCTGATCGGCGTTCTTGCCCGCAAGCCTCAGCTGTTTGAGGTGAGCTTCTGGAATCTGCTTTTCGCCACTGCCGCCATCTTCGTGGCGATCATCTTCGGCCAGGTGGAAGCCGGTCTGGCTGAACCCTACGGAGCGGCCCGCTCCATCCTCGACCTGCACAGCACCATCGGCTGGTCGCTGGCCGGCGTGCTCTCGTTGCTCACCGGCTGGCGCTACGTGCTGCGCAGCCGTGACCCCCAGAGCCTGCCCCTCAGCTTCCTGGCCGCTGGCGGGGTGCTGGCGGTGCTGGTGGTGGTGCAGGTCACCCTGGGCAACCAGCTGATCTGGGTGTATGGCCTCCACACAGTGCCGGTAGTGGCAGCGCAACGCGCGGGGCTGGTCTGATGCTCCGCCTGCTCCTCCTGGTCGGCTCGCCCCTCAGCCTTCTCGCCGAGGCGGCGGTGCCTGCCGATTCACCGATCAGCCAGCTCGCCCCCCGGCTGGGGCCCAACGATCTGCCCTACGCGCTGCCGATCCATCCCAACCTGGTGCACTTCACGATCGGCCTATTCGTGATCGCCATCGCCGTCGACATCGCTGGCGCTCTCTACCCGGTGGAGAAGCGGGTGTTCCGCTTCCTGGCCCTGCCGATCACCCGCGCCGGTTTCCACGACGTGGGCTGGTACAACCTGCTGGCCTGCGCGATCGTCACCTTCTTTACTGTGGCGGCCGGCTTCTTCGAGATGCTGCTGGCGGTTCCGATCGCAGGGGTGAAGAGCACCATCGGCCTTCAAAGCATGGAAACCATGCTCTGGCATGGCGTTGGGGGAGTGGTGATCCTTCTGGTGATCGTGGGCATGACCATCTGGCGCGGCTACCAGCGCTTCGTGTGGCGCAAGGACATGGGCCGCCAGGTGGAGTGGCTCTACCTGTTGGTGGCCCTGGGCATGTTTCTGGTGATCGGCCTGCACGGCACCCTGGGCGCCGAACTGGCCGGTGAATTCGGCGTGCACATCACCGCTGATCAGCTGCTGGCTTCAGGCCGGAACCTTCGCGAAGCCCTGCCATGACTTCTCCACCCACACGAAACCCCCGCTTCAGTCCGCTCTCGATCGGCGGCCTCACCCTCTGGGTGGCCATCCTTGTAGCCGTGAGCCTGTGGATGGCTCAGCAGGCCCATCGCTGGCTGCCGGTGCAGGCCTCCACAGCCGCTCCCCTCGTGGATGGGCTGTTCAGCTTCGAGACGGGGGTGGGAACCTTCGTGTTTCTGGGAGTGATCTCCGTGATGGCCTGGGTGGTGCTGATGCACCGGGCGGAGAAGTACGACGAAAGCGACGCCGAGCCGATCGAGGGGAACACGAAGCTGGAAGTGATCTGGACGGCGATTCCCTTCATTCTGGTGATGGCGATCGCCTACTACGCCATCCGGGTGAACACCAGTCTCGGGGTGCTGGGGCCGATGGAGCACATTCACCTCGACAACCCCGTTGAGGAGGTGGGCGGTTTCCCCGGCGACAAGCTGCCCGCCGAACAGGTGGAAGTGATCGCCCGCCAGTGGTCGTGGGAGTTTCGCTACCCCGACAAGGGGGTGTCCTCCACCGAATTGCATCTGGAGGTGGATCAGCCGGTGAGCTTCCGCCTCGTGTCGGAAGATGTGCTGCACGGCTTCTACATCCCCGCCTTCCGTCTGAAGCAGGATGTTGTCCCTGGCCGAGCCATCAACTTCAACCTCACCCCCACCCGGGAGGGTCGCTATCGACTCCGGGATTCCCAGTTCAGCGGCACCTGGTTTGCAGCCAATCAGGCCGATGTGGTGGTGGAGAGCGGCGATGCCCACGCCGCCTGGTTGAAGAAGGCCAGCGGCCTTCCACTCCAGAGCGGCCTCAGCGATGCCGTGCAGGAATACGCCGAGCGTGCCAGCAAAACCAAGCCCGGCTGGGCCACGGTGCCTCCCGCCCCACCGCCTCAGGTGAACGTACCTGGTTCCAACACCCTGCCCCATGACGCCTGAGCTCGCCCCCCGATGACCTCCGCCACCTTCCCCACCAGCGAGCCCAGGCCCTCCTGGACCCGTTATTTCAGCTTCAACACCGATGCCAAGGTGATCGGCATCCAGTACATCGTGCTGGCCTTCTTTTATTTCCTGATCGGGGGCCTGCTGGCCATGATCATCCGCGGTGAGCTGATCACCCCGGCTTCCGATCTGGTGGATCGCACGGTTTACAACGGCATCTACACGATGCATGGAACGATCATGTTGTTCCTGTTCATCTTTCCGGTGCTCAACGGGCTCAACAACCTGCTGATCCCCACCATGATCGGTGCTCCCGACATGGCCTTCCCGCGTTTGAATGCGGTGGCCTTCTGGCTGGTGCCGATCTTCGGGACCCTGCTGATGGCCAGCTTCTTCGTGCCCGGTGGGCCCGCCTATTCCGGCTGGTGGTCGTATCCGCCGGTGAGCATCCAGAACCCGCTGGGCCATCTGGTGAGCGGCCAGGGACTCTGGCTGACAGCCGTGGCTCTCTCCGGCGTCTCGTCGATCATGGGGGCGGTGAATTTCGTCACCACGATCATCCGGATGCGAGCACCGGGCATGACCTGGTTCCGGATGCCAGTGTTCTGCTGGACGGCGCTGGCGGCTCAGAGCCTTCAGCTGATCGGCCTGCCCGCCCTCACCGGTGGCGCCATCATGCTGCTGTTCGATTTGGTGGCCGGAACATCGTTCTACAGGCCGGAAGGGGGCGGCGACCCGGTGCTTTATCAGCACTTTTTCTGGTTCTATTCCCACCCGGCGGTGTATGTGATCATCCTGCCGGTGTTCGGTATCTTCTCGGAACTGTTTCCTGTCTATGCACGCAAGCCGCTATTCGGCTACGTGTATGTGTCAGTGGCCTCGTTCATCATTGTGGGCCTCGGCCTGATCGTCTGGGTCCACCACTTCTTCACCAGTGGCGTACCCCAGTGGATGCGCAATCTGTTCATGGTCAACACCATGCTGATTTCGGTGCCCACCGGCGTGAAGGTGTTCGCCTGGCTGGGAACGCTATGGCGCGGCAAGCTGCGGCTCACCACCCCGATGCTGTTCTGCCTGGGG
>JBEIRX010000097.1:0-2681 GCA_040375715.1 Aphanothece sp. | reverse complement strand
GGCCCGGCACCCCCATCTGATGCTCCACGACCCCCTCGATGCGCTCTGCCCGGCGGGCACCGGCCGCTGCCCGCGGCTGCGCAAAGGGGTGCTGCTCGATAAAGATGGCGATCACCTCTCCGTCTACGGCGCCTCCCTCGTGCTCGACGACCTGATGACTGCCCTGCGCCGCCAACAGCGGCTTCCCGCCAGCACCACCCCTGCCGCCTCGACCGCCACGGCAGCCCCGGAGCCGGCGCAACCCTGACACCCTGTTGTAGATGCAGCCACCGCTACGCGCCCAGTTTCGCGTGAGGCGAGGGCGAACGTTCCCAGCTGATGGCTACCCATCCTTCAAGGAAGCCCCACCGCGAGCCTGGCTTCACAGTCCTCAAATCCGGACGCGACAGCGCGATGCTTAATTTATGTTAAGAAACCGTCAAAAATGCCAAGGGGCGATCAAGCCCAAATGAATAAGTGAGCATGCTGGATGGATTGGGCCTTGAGAGGTGGCGCAATACAGCGAAAGCCAAACTCTCACCCATCACGCAAGCATCACGACAGATGTCATGACAGCACCTCGTAACCAGGAAGCCAAAGAAGTTGTCAGATCGAGGTCTCGCTCACGGTGGGCGATCCCTGCGGATCGATGGCGCTCATTGCTTCTCTATTTCATCTGGATGGTCATCATGATTCCTGCCAAGCCACCCAAACGGTGTCTCCTGAAGACAACGATCCCAGCCTCTCCATGATCGGCACCACACTGGAGTTCATCAGGATCTATCTCGATGGTGGCCTCAGGCTGCTGATGGGAGGAAGCCTGGATGATGGGACCGCGAGCAAGGTGGTGTTTCCCCCCGGCAATCAGGCGCCAGTTGATTCGATTGCCTTCACCTCAGGAGCGGTCACGATGCTCCTGGTCAATGTTGAGGAAGAACGGATCTTTCGCGATGCTGACCCTTACCGCAGGATCAATGATGAAGGGAGGACAGATTCGGTTCAACCTGATATCCGGCTCGTTCTTTATCTTCTTTTTGTCGCCCGCTTCACGGACTACGCCCAGGGCTGGAACCATCTCTCGGCCCTGCTCAGCCAACTTCAGGCCGTGCCGGTTCTCGACAGGGAAACGGCTCCCGCCCTGCCGGCGGGTGTCGAGCGCCTGGCTTTCGAACTGGTGAGTCAGTCCTTCACAGAGCTCAACGATGTCTGGAATGCTCTGCGCACCACCCACCATCCCTCCCTCCTCTACAGGGTGCGCCTGCTCAGCCTGCGGGACACCTCCGCCAGCCCCTCGATTCCCATCACCGAGTTGAGCCCCGCCTTCGTGCACATCGGCAACAGGCCATGAAGTACACGCCTCTGTTCCAGATCGGTCTGCGTCGGGGGGGCAGCACACCCACCCCGATCGGTGGCGGCACGCTTGCCCTGCAGTCCACCGCCACCGATGCCTCAGGCGTGCGCGCCCTGCAGCGGCATCGCCTTTTGGTTCGCCCGCAACCCGATGGCCTGGTGGTACTCACTGGGCTTGCTGACGACGGAACGCCATTCCTTCCGTTGGCCGATCTCACCCTCCGGTTCGACCTGATTCGAACGGATCCCCTGCTGGGGTTCGCCTTCGATCTGACTCCCCTGCTCTCTCTGCGCGATCCCACCTTCAGAAATGTTCCTGCCGCCTTCGATCTGCAACTGTCGGAGCGCGCCCCCGGTCCCCCGTCGCCAGCTTCAGCGGATCGTGTGGCCTGGGTGGAGATCAGCTCGATCACCTCGGCCTGGATCCAGGCCCCGCCGCGCTTTGTTCTTTCGCTTCAACCGCGCCAGGTTCGCTGGGTGTATTACGTCGTGACCCAACGCACGGACAAGCTCCCCAGCATCACAGATTCCGTGCCGACCAGAGCCCTGGAGTTCGAGGTCACCCCTCTGGCCCCCACCTCCACGGAACTGGCCCAGGATCGCGTAGCCCAGGTTCTGGTGGCGGGTAATCCGGAGGGCAGGGTGTACCGCCTCAGTTCCAAGCGTTCCCCTCCGTTGGATGGCAAGTCGCAGGTGGGGCTGCGGCTGCTGCTGGATGGTCAGCGCTACATCTCCGATCTGCCGCCGCCACCTCTCCAGCAAGTGATGAATCTTCCGGTTCTGAACAGCGCTCCCCTCGACGCTCTCTATCGCGTCATCCGGCTCTGAATTCCCTTTGTTTGCATCCGTACCATGGCCAAAAAAACCACTCTCCGCTCCCCTGGTGTCTATGTCGAGGAGCTGGCGCTCCTACCACCCTCGGTGGCAGAAGTCGCCACCGCCATCCCCGCCTTTATCGGCTACACGGAACGCTTTGAAGGAAGTACTCCCCTCGTGGCGGAGATCGGTTCTCTGCGTGATTATGAGAATCTCTTCGGTAGGACACCGGCAACGCCCTACAAGGTGAAACTGCTGGATGCTGACAGAACCCCGCAGCTCTATCTGGCGAAACCCCCGGCCGCTGGCGCGCCGCCTGCGGGTGGTGGCCCCCCCCCTGCGGCAGCGGATGTCCTGGCACCCATGAGCAGCCGGCCCGCCTGGCTGTTGTGGCACAGCCTGGATTTCTATTTCCGCAACGGGGGTGGCCGCTGTTATGTGGTGGCTGTTGGCACGGCAGCAGAAGGGACCACGATCACCTCGACAGCCCTGATCGCAGGCCTGAAGCTGCTGGAGAAGCAGGATTAACCCACCCT
>JBEIRX010000107.1:0-1824 GCA_040375715.1 Aphanothece sp. | reverse complement strand
TGGTTGCCGCTGAACAGCCAGCGTTGGCCCTCGATCTCGACTTCGACTCCACGAACCTCCTGACCCGAAGGGTTGACGTGAAGCCGCACCACCTGTGCGTGCTCCTTCACCGTGACGGAGGGTCGCGCGCGGGCTGGTTCCACCCCGAAGCGTTCGGAGTCACCGGTGGGATCCTCCGATGAATTGGACCAGCTCAACGGGAGGTCGTAGGGATGCAGGGCTTGCCTTTCCAGTGCTGCCCTCAGGTCCATCAGGAAGGGCTCGACCGGCCTTGGTGCTTCCGGATAGGACTCTGAACGGCCTGGGGCGGTTGGATCGGCTCCAGCCACGCCATGGACCTGATAGAGCTTTTCAGCTTTCTCGTACCACGGCTCGAAATCGGCATAGCGCAGTTGCCAGTCCGGGGATGGGCCCTCTTGCAGGTTCACGCCGCTGAATTCAGCTTCCCGCATGCGCTCCAGCACGGCGCCCCAGATCTTGGTGTTGCCACCAATCCCCTGCACCATTTGGGGCTTAAAGGGATCGCCGTCGGATCCAAACCACGCCTCCTTGGGGTGAAAATGCTCCCTGTGGAAAAGATCAAGATCGGCCAGGTTCTGATCGATCGTGTCCAGTACGCCGCCGCGCTCCAGCAACAGCACCGAGTGCCCCGCGCTCGCCAGGCTTGCCAGGAGTGTTCCACCCCCCGCCCCGCTGCCGATCAGGATCACGTCGTAGTGATGATCATCGATAATCATCGATCAAGTCCTCCAGACGTAGAGCAGTACAAACAGGATGATCCAAATGACATCCACAAAATGCCAGAAGAGAGAGGTGGCTTTCACACCTTCCTCACCGCCGTTGTAGTTGCCCGGAAGAAATGATTTCACCAGCATCAGGCCCATCAGCAGGACGCCGGTGGCCACGTGCAGACCGTGAAAGCCGGTGAGCAGATAAAAGGTGGCTCCGAAGGTCCCGGAGGTGAGGCCGAAGTTGAGGCCGCCCCATTCCACGGCCTGGCCGTAAAGGAAATAGGCTCCCATCGCCATGGTGAGGAGCCAGAAGGCTCGGAACAACCACAGCTTCTCCTTGGCTTTGAAGTGCTCTGCGGCCACCATCGTGAGCGAGCTGGACACCAGCACGATGGTGTTGATCAGGGGCATTCGCCACTCGAGCCCCTCCACGCCAGGGGGCAACCAGTTGAGGGCGGAGCGGCGCAGGATCGCATAGCCACTGAAGAACGCCAGGAAGATGACGCTCTCGGAGCACAGGAAGATGATGAAGCCGGTGAGATTGTGGCTGGCGTGATGGCCGCTGCCATGGGCTGCGGGTGGATTGGCTGGCGGCATGGGGGTGGTGGTCATCGGGTCGCCTCCGCCAGGGTGAGAGCTCGCTCAATCTCGGCTTGATGCTCCACCAGGGGCTCGTCCTTGCCGTAGCCGTAGGGGCGGCTGATCACGGTGGGCACGTGGTCACCGAAGTTGTCCTCCGGCGGTGGTGAGGGCAGCAGCCACTCCAGACCGATAGCGTTCCAGGGGTTGTGGTTGGCGCGGGGGCCCCGGACCCAGGAGCTGATCATGTTGAGCAGGAAGGGGATGATCGAAACCCCAAGCAGAAATGCGCCCAGGCTGGCCAGCACATTCCAGAAGGCAAACTCCGGGTCGTAGGAGGACACCCGGCGGGGCATCCCCATCAGGCCGAGGGGATGCATCGGCAGAAAGTTCAGGTTGGCCCCCAGGAAGGTGCGCATGAAGTGCAGCTTGCAAAGGCCCTCATCGGGCATGCGGCCGGTGAACTTGGGGAACCAGTGGTAAATGGCGGCGAAGATGCCCATCACGGCTGCGC
>JBEIRX010000061.1:0-5612 GCA_040375715.1 Aphanothece sp. | reverse complement strand
GCTCCAGCTGCATGCGCCGGAGCAGATCCACCTCCTCTTCATTGAATGTGCCCAGCCGGCGGAGGCCCTCCAGGTTGCGCTCCACCACCTGCCGCCAACTTTCCCGGCCCCCCAAGCCCTTCCGGCTGTAGGTGCGGTAAAAAACGGGGTTGGCCGCTGGGGCGCTCGCCGGAAAATCGTGGGTGTGGTCGGCTAGGGACAGGGGTGCACCTTCAGCGGTTGTGAGCCCATCAGCAGAGCGGGACGAGCTGGCCGTTGCAGGGATCGCGGAAAGAGTCACAGAAACCAGGAGGCCTGACATTGAGGTCCGAACCTTAACGAAGGTGCGGCACTTCACAAGGGCACGACGCTACATATGGTGTGGTCTGGGCGGGATTTGGGGGGCTGGCGTTGGCGGGAGCCCCGGCCAGGGAGGCAAAAGCCCCGCCCCCACTAGCAAGAGCCCCCATCCGCGCTGCTGTGACTCAAGATCCAGCGGGTGAGGGTGGCGAAGGGCTGGTTGCGCTTCATGTGGCCAGCCGCCTCCCAAGCCTTGCCGCCAATGGCCATGGCCGTGAGTTAAAAAGCCTTGTTGGGAATTCCCGAATTGATGTGCACTCCACCCCAGTCTCCCCGCTGGGTATCGGGGAGCTTAGCAAAACGATCCATGTGATCAGGCTGGGGATCTTTGCCCAGACTTGGGAGTGAAGATCTCTGCACCAACCAACCAATCAGCTTGGTCGGCCGTTTGCTTGAGACTCCATTGCTTCATCAAGGATCCCATCACGTCGGAGATGGATTCATTGAGGGCGCCCGCGTGGCGATCCCATGGGAGGAAAAGCGTGATGCCAAAAGCAGCGCTTCGTACCATCGCCAACACGACACTTCACACGCCTTCGCCTGGGCCAGCAGCCCCGAGTCCTGGAGAGGCCCCAGAGGCTCCTTGAAGGGCATCTGCCACGATCCCTGCACTGACACCAGGCGGGATGGACAGGGTTTGCGAGCCGGAACTCATGGATGAGCCCCTCCAGGCCAGGGCCTATGCCGAGGCCGACTTTGCTAACTCCGACCAGGCGTTCACCGAGCGGATCCTGGCCCTGCTCGCCTCCCACCCCCGCCCCGAAGACGACGGGCAAAAGATCCTGGATCTGGGCTGCGGGCCGGGCAACATCAGCTTTCGCCTGGCGGACGCCTTGCCGGATGCCAAGGTGCTAGGGATCGATGGGGCCCCGGCCATGCTGGCGTTCGCCGAGGAGCGACGCAGTCGCCAACCAGCCCACTGGCTCTCCCTTCTCTTTCACCAAGGCCAGCTGCCGCTACCACCCGCAGCGCTGGCGGCCCTGCCGCCCCCCTTCACTCCGCCCTACGGCGTGATCGTGAGCAACAGCCTCCTGCACCACCTCCACAATCCAGCTGTGCTCTGGCAGGCCGTGGCGCAGTGGGCCGCCCCCGGTGCCCTGGTGATGATGCGCGACCTGCGCCGTCCCCCCAACCAGGAGGCGCTCCGAGAGCTAGTAGAGCGCCACGCCGCAGACGCACCTGCCGTGCTCCGGCGCGACTACGCCAACTCCCTGGCGGCGGCCTTTTTGCCCGAGGAGGTGGAAGCCCAGCTGGAGGCGGCAGGAATGCCCGGTTTACGGGTGAGCTCGGTGGACGATCGCTACCTGGAGGTGATTAGCGCCTCCGCATGCCCCTGCGCCGCAGTCGTCGCATCCAGCCCAAACCGATGAACGCACCAGCGATCGGCAGGGGAGCTGGGACCGGTTTGGCTTCAAAGAGCCCCTGCAACTCCGAATCGGGTGGCTGAGGACCCGTGGGCGGGATAAACGCAAAGGGAGGAACAGAGTAAAACTCCAGATAGGATGGAGGTGTCAAGTAATCTGCAAAGAAATAGTTGGCATAGGTGCCGTCAGTAAAGCCAACATTGAATCCGTACGAAGTCAACTGAGCAGCACCGCCCTGGATGGTGCGCAGCAGATTGTCTGAGGTGAAGCAGGGTTGGATGGAATAGCAATTGCCAGGAGCCACCGAACCAGCCGGCAGCAATCCGCTGATCAGCACTGAATTGCGCTCACCCATCACGGAGTTAATGGTGTAGAACCCGCTGGCATCAGGGCTTTCCGTGCTGATGAGCACCCCAATGGCATGAACTGCTGGGCTTGCAGGACCATTGCCAGCTCAAGGCTGTGGCCGGAAGGGGGATGGCGGCCACAGAACTCACCAGAAGCCAAACGGACCTAGAGCAGGAAGCCACCCTTTACTCCTGCCTGCTGCCTGGGATGTCGTGCCACTGGTTGTTCATGACAGTCGCATCCTGGAGCGGAGATTGAGTGCTGAAGCAAGCTAGACTAGTATCATATTTGTGTCGAGTTGTGCCATGCTTTCAGCACTGAAACAGGCCGCAATTGGCGCCTTCGGCCCTGGGGAGGGATCATCACAGGCTGGCTTTGGAGATGATCTGGTCTGCGGTGCGATCGAGTGCGTGGAGCAGAAGCAGGCTTGGCTGTTGCAGCGTGCCTATTGCCTCAGCGGCAATAGGCTGCTGAAGACGAAGAGCGACAATTCGATCCCCTCAACCACCGATGCCCGCGAGATCTACCGTCCGCGCTCCGCCCAGGAAATTGCCGATCTGGTCAGATCAATACCAGCATCAATAGCGATTGCCTGTGTGGGAGGAGGGCATGAAACATCGAACGCAGCCATGTTCGCCAGCAGCGAAGCGATCGTTTTGGATCTGGTGCATTTGAAATCAATCGTGTTTCAACAGGATGGCGAAAACTCACTCGTTACGGTGGGGGCAGGGGTGGTATTTCGTGAGCTTGTGGAGGCCATTAGGTGTCAACAAGCCGCGTTGCCGGTGGGAACCGGTCCAGATGTTGGCGTCGTGGGCTATATCGTCAACGGAGGATTGAGTGGTTACTTCTCGCGCCGTCTCGGCTTGCTCGGACAGCGAGTGGTTCGTTTGACCACGGTGACGGCAGCAGGTGAACTCCTGGTGCTCACGCCAGCAGACGAGCTGTTCACCGCGATGTTGGGAGCCGGCAGTGCCCTTGGGATCGTTGTTGACGTCACGATTCTCATGGCGCCGCAGAGTATTCTTCAAAGCGCTGAACAACGGGTTGTTTCTTTTGAAACCCGGCATCAGGCTGTCGCATTTGCTCGGGGTGCACTCCGCATCCAGAGAGACTCCGTGCTGACCACCAACTCCATCTCGATGGAGTTGGTGGTCACCGGAACGAAAGCTTTGGTCGTCACTGTCATCTTTTACGACATGTTTAAAGGAAGCACCGCAGATTTTGTGAAGCCGCTGGAGGATTTGGCGGCCAGCTTGAATCTTTCAATCACCCTGCAATCGCACTGGACAACGTGGTACGAGGCGGCAACCGCCCTCTGGCCAGTCATTGCCGAAATGAAAGGCAGTCCGCTCGGCATGCTGCAACACTGCATGGGAACCAATGGCCCGCCAACGGATGCTGTCCTTGACTTCATCTGCAACACGGTAGTGGCCGAAGCTCCACTGGATGAGGCCCAGTTTTCGATCGTGGAAATTCGGACTCTTGGAGGCGCTGTTCTCTCGCAGAGAGAGATTCCCAGCGGCAACTGTCATCATCAATTCTTTCTCGATCTCATCACCCTCTACGATGCCAAGACCAAGACGGTGGAAGAACGGCAGGAGATTGCCAACCTCACCCAGCGGGTGATGGATAAGGCGCAGCACGTGCAAGGCCTATCGGTTGACTTCAGCGGCACCCATTCCCAGCCCGACGACGTCGACTCCTCCGTTTCCGCATCCGGGATGTTTGGCACACAAGCCATGGCGGACACCATCAGGCGTCTGAAGCAGACTGTCGACCCTGCCAATCGTTTCCGGTTCCACCCGTTTGCGAAGCTCCTCTGACGAAGCCATCATCATGGGCGAATTCCTCCATCACTGCCGCTCGCCCGATGCTGATTTGATCATTGCAATTTAGACAGGTGTTCTTTTGCTGGGAAAGGAGTCTTGTCAGCGGCTCATCGACCGTTCGCCAGAGAGGGAATAGTTGATAAAGACGGTCTTCAGATGGGTGTAGAAGTTCACCCCCTCTTCCCCCATCTCCCGGTCGCCAACGCCCTGCAGGTGGGCACCCACCTGGTGGAGCGCCTGAAGGGTTAAGCGGGCCCGGCCCAGGCGCCTGCGGCGCGATCGGCAGGTGCCCGGCGGCAGCGGCCGGCTACGCCAGCGGCATTGCCATCGCGAGGTTGGCATGATCCTGGGACAGGCTGAGCCCAAGCGGGGCTGAGGGTGGTGATGCGCACGTTGGACCAGCTGCCGGTTGCCCCTCCGCCTGGGGAACAGCGCCGCGACGGGCCACCTCGGCAGCCCGAACAGCGCGTGCTGGTGGCCCTGGGCGCGGCCTGGGCGCTCACGTCTGGCTGGTTTCTCTTCTGGCCCGGGCCGAGGGCCAGATTCTGGAGCTGCCGGTGCGGGTGGGCGAAGAGGTCAAGCGGGGCCAGACCCTGATCCGCCTCTACCTGCCCACCCTGGAGCAGCAGCTGCGCCGCCAGGAGAAGGACCTGGCTGAACTGATCGGCATCGACGCCGATCTCGACCGCCGCGACCTGGACCGCCTGGGCTCGGCAGGACGCCTGCGGGACACCGCCCTGGCCAAACTGAAGGCGGATCGGCGGCGCTTTGAAGAACTGCAAGGCATCTACGACCAGAAGGTGGCCGATTTCCGCCATCTGGCCCGGCGTGAAGTGGTGGCGCCCCTAGCTAGGAGGGGCCTCCTGAGAAAGCCGCTACGACGGCAGGGCAGCAACGCTGGCTCATCGCCTCGTTGTAGCTGGTTGAGCATCAGGCCATCCTTTTACTGTTTTTATTGCTCTCACGCTTCATCACAGGCGATCTATTCGGGCTGCTTCCGGGACAAATGGATGGGCTCATCACAGCAGTAACCGTCCTTTGGCCCGCCCTGCTGATTCCGATCATCGCCTGCATTCGAGTGCAAAAGTCTGGCATCAACAATGCCATCTTCGTCCTAAGTGTGCTCAGCGCAACTTCACTTGCGGAGGTCATCGGCAAAGCGCCGGTCCACGTGCTCGAAGCGATCAACAGCTGGGGGGACGCCCTGATGCACGCCTTCGGCGCTACGGATAAGGACTGAAGCAGGCCAGCCCAGTCCAGTAACAACAACAGTTTTTTAAACAATCACGGAGGAGGAGCGATTCACCAGACCTGGAGATGCAGGCTGGCCGCGAATCTCCCTCAGCGCATGAGTTCAGGTGAAGATGCAACAGTCATCTGCACATCAAGAACTGATTGAGCTTGATGATGAGCAGGCGAACGATTAGGTTCCTTTGAAAACTGGCTTCCGCTTCTCTTGAAAGGCGCGAATTCCTTCCTTATAATCCTCACTGGCATAAACGTTCGCCCTCAGACCCTGGATCCGCTCAAACATGTCTGCCGCGAGAGGCGTAGCCTGGGACAGAATTCGCAATTGCTCCTTGACAGTGCTCTGCACAAGCGGAGACTTCGAGAGCATCAGCTGGGCAAGCTCAGAGGTATAAGTCTCCAGATCTGACTGCTCAGGAAGATGGTTGAGGATTCCCCCTTGTGCAGCATCGTCGGCCTTGACCGGACGGGCAGTGAAGAG
>JBEIRX010000075.1:0-4623 GCA_040375715.1 Aphanothece sp. | reverse complement strand
TTCAGCCAGGCTGATGATCGCACCGATAACCTTGCGGCTTTCGTCATGCGCGAACATCACCGCGCCGAGCATTTCTTCCTCGGTCAGTTCCTTGGCGTCCGATTCAACCATCATCACCGCGTCTTGCGTGGCGGCAACAACCAGATCGAGGCGGCCGTTGGCCAGCGCAGCATCCTGCTTGGGATTGAGGACATATTCGCCATCGATGAAGCCAACGCGGGCCGCACCGATCGGGCCCATGAAGGGCACGCCGGAAATGGTCAGCGCGGCAGAGGCCGCAACCATCGCCACGATATCGGCTTCGGTCTCACCGTCATAGGACAGGACCTGGCAGATTACGTTGATTTCGTTGTAGAAGCCTTCGGGGAACAGCGGGTTGCCCGGCTTTGGGGAGGCCACTGCCGATGCACTGCAGGAGGCAGCGATCTCGCTGGTGCGTGCGGCGGAGAAGTTTGACCCCGCTCGGGGCTACACCTTTTCGACCTATGCCTGTTTCTGGATCCGGCAAGGGTTGGGGCAGTACGAGCGGCAATTCAGGCGCATGATTCGAATCCCGCACGACAAGCTGGATCTACTGGCACGGGTGATGCGCCTGAGTCAAGAGCAGTTGGCCGAGACCGGCCAAACGCCGTCAGTGGCTTGGCTGGCCGAGCGGTGCGGCCCACGGGGCACGGCGGTGGATGCGGCGGCGCTGGAGCGGTTGCTGCTGAGTTGGAACCAGACGCTGCCTTTGGAGCTGGACCGTCCCTGCAGGCGAGAGGAGGGCATGGGGATGACGCTCTTGGATCAGGTGGCGGATCAGTCTGCAACGGATGTGGCGATCCATGATCCGTTGGTGGAGGCAGCGGATTTCCCCGATGGAACTGCCACCTACGCCAGCTTTGTCGCTGATCCAGAGGATCCCCAGCGCTCCCTGTTGCCGCTGCTGCTAGAGCAGCTGGATCCCACGGCAAGGCGCCTGATCTGGCACCGCTATCTCAGGGAGCATCCGCTGACACCGCGACAGATCATGAAGGTGATGGGGCTGGCGTTGGAGGAGCAAGAGCGGTTGGAGGCTGGGGCCTTGGAGCGCATGCAGGCGGCTGCGAGGGAGCACGGGCTCTTGTGATTGATCAAGCCTCCTTGCTGATGAGCAACCCGCATGCCCCTCTCCTGAAGGGAGCATGTGTGGGGCTCTGCCCCCCTGGGTAGCCTCTGGGGTTCGCAATGGTGGTGATGGCTACCATCCATCTGCACGGCCACATCGGCCGGGATCCTGAGGTGAAGAGCTGGTGCGATTTCGGCGAGGGGATGGGAGCGAGGGTTTTCAGCCGACGGTGCGGCGGGCGGCGCTGGAGCTGGTGGGCAAGCGGGAGGGAGGCTCAGCCTTCCCAGCTGCGTAGGGGGGGCCTGGCTGAGGGAAGGGCACCGGTAGCCTGCGGGCTGCCGGTCGATCCAGTAGCTGTCTGAAAGGAATCCATCAGCCTTGCAGGAGCTGCCGACAGGTCTCAAGGAGGTCTGGCAGGTAGGTCTCAATGACGCCCCAGACCAGGGCATGGTCGACTTTGGCGTAGTCGTGGCTGAGTTTGTTTCGGAAGCTGATGATTTGACGGCCGTGATCAATGTTGGCGAACAGAGCTGGATCGATTCGAGCCAGGTTGGCAAGAGCCTCGCCAATGAGGATGAACTCTCGCTCCACAGCGGATCGGATCAAGCGTCTGGCGCAGTAATCCACGAGGCTGAGCCCTCTTACATCCTCAAGGATGGCCTCGGCTGCATCCACAACATCAAGCAGGAAGGCCTGGGAATCACGCTGCATAAATCAGCTGTTTGGAGGACTCCACCTCCGCACGCACGATGGGATTGCTCAGGGCGCTGGCCATGACCAGATCGACGGTTGCACCGATGGACTGGCTGAGCTGCTCCTCCAGGGCGAAATAGGCTCGTGCCAACTGGGCAGGCTCCAAAGTCTGGAATTCCACCAAGAGGTCGATATCGCTTTCTCCAGGCCGGTAGTCGGATCTGAGAACGGAGCCAAAGGCATGGAGCCTTGCCACATGGTGGCGGCGGCAGGCGTCCGTGATGGCCTCCAGCTGGGGCTGATCAAGGGGCAGATTCATTGGATCAAGCGGGTCACCCGGCTGACTGTTGGCGAGGGGGAGGAAGTCCGCAAGCTCTGCTGTGAGGACCTCTTGACTCTGCCTAGCCTATGCCCCATGCAATAGGCCCATGGCCAACGGCCAGCCACCCACCATCTCGCGCCACAGGCCCCAAGCACGATGCCGCAAGCCCCAGCGAGCGATGACAGCTGTCGAGCGACAGTTTGCTGAGACGCACCTGGGCCTGGCGCAGCAGCAGGCCCGGCGCTTTGCCATCCGCCATCAGCTGGACTTTGAGGAGGTGCTCGGTGCGGCCTATGAGGGGCTGTGCAAGGCGGCAGTGGGTTTTGATGCCTCCCTGGGGTTTCGCCCCTCGAGCTACGTGGTGCCGAAGGTGAAAGGGGAGCTGTTGCACCACCTGCGGGATACGGGCTTTGCGTTGCGCATTCCCCATCGCTACCGAGAGCTCTGGGTGAAGGCCAGGAAGCACCTGAATCAGGAGCTGGGGGAGGCGGAGATAGCAGAAGCCCTGCAGGTGCCGATTGAGGTGTGGCTGGATGTGCGGCTGGCTTGCGGGTCGCCGCCCTTGCCGTTGCCAGAAGAGCTTGGTCATGCTCACCATCCAGGAAGACCGCTGCCATGACTGACAACGTCGTGCCGCAGACCGGCAGACCCACCTTGGAGGAGCGTGCAGAGGCCTTGCAGCTGCTCTGCACGGGCTTTGCCCAGTTCCTTGGCCATGGGGGCTGGCCGATCCGTCTGTTGAGAGAACGGCCAGAGGAGATTCCCTATGACTGCAGCCGGTTGGCGATCATTGATGCGACGTGCCATCCGGCAATGATCTCGACCTATTGGCGGTACCCAGAGCCTGGCTTTCCGGTGATCCGTGGTGAGTATCAGGATCTTGAGACCTTTTTGCGGGGATGTTTCAACGACGAGATCCAGCGGGCAGCGCGGCGCAGCTCCATCACGATTCCAGGCTTTCCCCCTGCTCCTGGGGAAGACTTCAAGGAGGTGGCAGAGCGCTACTTCCAGGCGTTGGATGCCGAAAGCGAGGAGCTGCAAAAGGAGATCGATGCCCTCATCGTCTCGCCTGAACTCCAGGAGCTGGGAGCCATCATCTGGGGTTGAGGCCAAAGGTTCATTCCCCCGTTGTACTAGCACCACAGGCTTATCTGAGCCGTAGGCGTAGCCAACACCACCAAACTCTGTCAGCAGTCCCCTACATTGACGCAACCACTGGTGACGACCGCCCAAAGGTTCCCTACAACATGAACACCTGCCGCTGAGGCGGGTTTCATCTCAGGGAGTCTGAGGTCACCATGAACCACGACGCAGCCGTCCTGATTGGACGGTTTCAGCCCTTTCATCAGGGCCATTTGCAGTTGGTGCAAGCAGCGCTCAAACAGGCAGATCGCTTG
Organism: Aphanothece sp.; assembly: GCA_040375715.1. GTDB lineage: Bacteria > Cyanobacteriota > Cyanobacteriia > PCC-6307 > Cyanobiaceae > Cyanobium. Next base: position 1,124 of record JBEIRX010000075.1, on the reverse strand, counting down.
CTCTTACTGCTCGGGAGTCACAAATGTGCGCCCGATACTCGCAATCCCTGGAGCAGCGCCGAGCGCCAGGAGATCATCAAAGCCGCACTGCCAGCTGAGTTGCTGGATCGGGTGCAGTTCATCCCTTTGCGGGATCATCTGTATTCCGACAACCTCTGGATCACAGAGGTGCAGCAGAAGGTGGCAGATGCCACAGAAGACGGCGATCGGGTGGTGCTGTTTGGCCACCACAAGGATCACTCCAGCACTTATTTGGACTTTTTCCCCCAGTGGGAGAAGGAAGCTGTGGCGCTGCAGGGGGAGATCCACTCCACCGGGATTCGGCAGGCTTACTTTCTTGGTGAGCCACCGGCGGTGTGGGGGAAGGATCTAGCCGCTGGCGTGCAGGAATGGCTGGAGGCGTATCAGCAGAGCGGCCGCTATCGCTGGCTTGCCGATGAGGCGGCCTACATCGCGCAATACCGAAAGCTGTGGTCGGTGGCGCCCTATCCACCGACGTTTGTCACCACCGATGCGGTGGTGATCCAGAGCGGCCATGTGCTGGTGGTGCGCCGCAAGGTGCGTCCTGGCCAGGGTCTGCTCGCCCTACCCGGGGGCTACCTGAAGCAGGAGGAGTTCGTGGTGGAGGGCATGTTGCGTGAGCTCAAGGAGGAAACGGGCCTGAAGGTGCCCAAGCCGGTGTTGGAGGGTTCGATCACCTGCAGCGCGGTGTTTGATGCGCCAGGGCGTTCGGCTCGGGGGCGGATCATCACCCATGCCTACCTGATTCAGCTCAAGCCAGGTCCTCTGCCTCCGGTGCGGGGCGGGGATGACGCGGAGAAGGCGTTCTGGATGCCCTTGGCGGAGGTCTACGCCCAGGAAGACGCCTTCTTTGAAGACCACCTGCAAATCATCCAACACCTCTTGACCCGCCCTTAGCCCCCAGGGGGGGCTCACAGATGGGGTTTCAGAGGAGCGGGCTGAGGAATTGGAGCGGAGCTGTACAGCCGAGCAGAAGCCAATCCCATCCACCACCGATCGCCGAAAACCCCCCATCCCAAAGGCCCCCTGTGGGGCCACCCCTTCTTTGGACCCGCTGAAGCCTGGGGTGACCGGGCAACAGCAACACCTATCCACTTCGTGCG
>JBEIRX010000066.1:0-5315 GCA_040375715.1 Aphanothece sp. | reverse complement strand
GAGCGGGGCCAGGGGCCGCCGAATCCGCTCAGGTCCCTGACACTGCAGGACCTCTCGGTCCCAGAGCGGCGTCATCGTATCAGCGAGCACGGTGCGACCAGCCCGTACAATCGCGCCACCCGTAGCCCCTGAGGCGTTCAAGAGCACCAAGCCCCTCGTGATCTCCCCCTCGATCCTCTCAGCTGAGTTCTCCCGGCTGGGCGAGGACGTGCGGGCCGTGGATGCCGCGGGTGCGGACTGGATCCATGTGGACGTGATGGATGGCCGCTTCGTTCCCAACATCACGATCGGTCCCCTGATCGTGGAGGCCCTGCGACCGGTGACCACCAAACCTTTGGATGTGCACCTGATGATCGTGGAGCCGGAGAAGTATGTGGCTGATTTCGCCAAGGCCGGCGCCGACATCATTTCGGTACAGGTGGAGGCCTGCCCACACCTGCACCGCAACCTCAGCCAGATCAAGGACTTGGGCAAGCTGGCTGGCGCAGTGCTCAACCCCAGCACACCCCTGAGCACCCTCGAGTATTGCCTTGAGCTGTGCGATCTGGTGCTGATCATGAGCGTGAACCCCGGCTTCGGAGGCCAGAGCTTCATCCCCTCCCAGGTGGACAAGATCCGCGACCTTCGCCGGATGTGTGATGAGCGCGGCCTGGATCCCTGGATCGAGGTGGATGGTGGCATCAAGGCGGCCAATGCTTGGCAGGTGATCGAGGCCGGAGCCAATGCGATTGTGAGTGGATCGGGCGTTTTTGGTCTGCCCGACTACGCGCAAGCCATTCAGGGAATTCGTGACAGCAAGCGGCCGGGCTAATCAATCGCCATCAACAAATAGTTGAAGGCCTCCATTAAAAAAGCCTCGGATCATCATCCGGGGCTTTTTACTTACCCCAACGATAGTCTAGACGAACTGGTGATCCCGTGATGGATTGTCTGCTTTATTTAGGCCAAGCCCGTGCAGCGGCCAATAGCGACAAGGGAGAGATGGCCGGCAAAGGCCAGACAATTGAAGTAGCAATGAACGTACAGACTATTTAGAAATGAATCATTGCTTTGGAGCCGTGGGGATGGCAAAGGATGGCGCTGAGATCGACACCAGGGCACTGGTTTCAGTCAAGAAGACTCACCAATGCCTTCATGAATGCCGTCAGCCGTCCCCAAAAAACCAGCCATAGCTGTGGAGGCCGATGCCGAGCAGGTTGACGCCGATATAGCAGACGGCAATCACCACCAAGCCGATGGCCGCCACCACCGCCGGACGGCGGCCCTGCCAACCGCGGATCAGGCGGGTATGAAGGTAGGCGGCATAGACCAGCCAGCAGATCAGGGCCCATGTTTCCTTGGGATCCCAGCTCCACCAGCTGCCCCAAGCTTCATTGGCCCAAACCGCTCCGCTCACCAGGCCCACCGAGAGCAGCAGAAAGCCCACCGTGATCGTGCGATAGCTGAGGCTGTCGAGCTGTTCACTGAGCCGGAAGGAGCCGGAACTTAGTTCGAGATCGGCACCGCCAGCGCCAGCCACCTGGGCCTGCCGAAAGCCCCCGCTGCCAATCGAGCTGCTGCGTAACTCGAGCACCCCCTCGCGGTCCACCAGCAGAACCGCCACTGACAGCAGGGAGCCAACGAGCAGGGCCGCATAGCTGAGCATGATCACACTCACATGCATCACCAACCAGCTGGAGCGCAGGGCCGGCACCAGGGGTGAAGCCTCCTGCAGCCGATCAGGCAGAGCAAAACTGGCGAAGGCAACACAGCCCAGGCCCATGGGGGTAGCCGCCGCCGCAACAAGGGGACTGGGCCAACTGCGTTCCACCAGCAGCTGCACCAGCGTGCAGCCCCAGGCGAGAAAGCAGAGGGATTCATAGAGGTTGCTGATGGGGAAATGGCCCGACTCCCACCAGCGCAGCACCAGCTGGGCGGTGAGGCAGAGATTGGCCGCCGCCACCAACAGGCGCACCCAGGGGCTGTTGCGCTGGCCACTCAGGGCCCAGAAGGAGAGGGGCAGCACCAGCAGCAACAGGCCGAAGGCGAGAAGCCCCAAAGCCAGGACCGGATCGTTCACCACTTGCATTCAGCTCACGCCCACTCTGCCGCGTGGACCCGACCGACATGGTGCTGAGAAGGGCGGGTCACCGGCTGGCCACCCGCAGCAGATGCAGGCCGGCGGCCAGGCCGATCATCACGGGCGACCAGGCGGCCAGCAAAGGAACGAGGGTTCCGGAGATGCCGAGCGAGCTGAAGATAAAGGACATCAGGTAATAGCCAAAGATCAGCAGCACGCTGATGCCGAAACCCTGGCCGCGGCTGGTGCGGTTGTAGGGCCTCACCCCCAGACTGCTGCCAATCAGGCCGAACACCAAGCAAATGGCTGGAAAGGCGAATTTCTCCTGGATACGCACCCTCATGCGGCGGGCCTCCTTGGCGTTGCCAGCTTCCTCGTAGAGCCTCTCGGCTCGGCGGGCCTGGCCCACGGTCATGGCACCCGGATCGGTGGGAATCTTGGCCACTTCGACGGGGTTGCGACTGAGGGGATAGAGATACCGGTCAAAACGGGCCGAGGTGGTGGTGCCGGATGCTTCATCGAGATTCACGATGTGGCCATTGCTGAATTCCCACATGCCCTGGGCATCGTTCCAACTGCCGCTCTCAGCCGTGAGCATCTGACGCTGACCGGCCCTGGAGAAATCGATGACCGTAACATCCACCATCTTCCCCTGAAGATACTTGCGCGAATAGAAAAGGTGGGTCAATTGCTTGATGCTCTCTCCTTCGAGCTGCTTGATGCGACCAAAGCGGGAATAGAGAACGTTGTTACCTGTTTCCGTGGTGAGTGCCTTACCGAGAGCCACCTCAAGGGTGTTGGTGGCAGCGAGATTGGCCTTCGGAACGATCAAATCGTTGAACATAAAGGTGAGCAGGCTCATCAGCACCGACAACACCAGAGCCGGCAGCACCATGCGGGTGGTGGAAACGCCCACGCTTCGCAGGGCGGTGAGTTCGCTATTGCCGGAAAGGCTGCTGTAGGCCAACAGGGTGGCCATCAAGGTGGCCATCGGGAAGGCGAGCACCAGAAATCCAGGCAACCTGAGCAGCAGCACCTGCATCGCCGCCAGCAGGGGAAGGCCCGATTCGGCCACCCGACGAACCAGCTCAAAGACGACACCCACCGAGAGGGACACCGCCGTGAAGGCCGCGATGCCAAACAACAACGGTCCAACCAACTCCTTGATCAACCACCGGTCCATCAGGGGGATTCGGTTTAAACGAAACCGGGAGACCAGCCGCTCAAAAGGGATCGATCGCTGCAGTTTCTGAAATCGGGTGAAGGCGCTCACAGCTGGAATGCATCTCCGAGATAGTGGCGCCGCACCAGCGGATCCTTGGCCATCGCCTCGGAAGTACCGGAGGCCAGGATCCTGCCTTCGGTGAGAATGTAGGCCCGGTCGGTGATGGCCAGGGTCTCCCGCACGTTGTGGTCAGTGATCAGCACGCCCATGCCACGGTTGCGCAGGCCATCGATGAGGGCCTGAAGATCGGCCACCGCCAGCGGATCGACTCCAGCGAAGGGTTCATCCAGCAGCAAATAGCGGGGGCCGTGCTCACCCACGGCCAGGGCACGGGCCACTTCACAACGTCGCCGTTCGCCCCCGGATAACTGAAAGCCCTTGCGGTTCTGAAAAGGCACCAGGTGGAAATCCTGAATAAGGCTGTCCAATCGCTCGCGCCGCAAGGAGGGGGGGGTGCCGCTCTCCTGCAGGGCCAGCTGAAGGTTTTCGCGCACCGTGAGACTGCGAAACACACTGGCCTCCTGGGGCAGGTAGCCGATACCGAGGCGAGCCCTCCTCGGCATCGGCAGCCTGGTCACCGAGAGCCCATCGAGGCGAACATCGCCCCGGTCGGGTCGCAAAAGACCGGTAACCAGGTTGAAGGTGGTGGTTTTGCCGGCGCCATTGGGCCCCAGCAAGCCCACGACCTCACCCGGGTGGAGCTCCACACTCACGCCATTCACCAGGGCGCGGCCCCCGAGGGTGATGCCCACCTGATCCAGATTGAGGCTCATGGCATCGGCGGGCGGGTGGCCTGCCCGCTTGGCGCCTGAAGTCGGATCTTGCTGATCACCTGCCGGCCCGCCGTTGGTTCGGCCTGGAGCCGCTCGCTGCTCAGCAGATACACCAACCGCTCGGCCCGGATTCGCTGACCCTCGGCATCCACCACCTCCACATCACCACTGAGCACCAGCCGTGCCTCCCTGGAGAAGTACTGGGCCTGGCGGGCCGTGGCCACCATCCCCTTCTCGGGGTAAACGATCCGAACGTTGCCCGTGGCCGTCACGATGCCGGTGCGATTGTCGGCCTGCTGGCGATCCGACTCGATGGTGACCATGCCGGCCGATCCAGCGGCCGGGGCAGCTGGATCGGCCGGCCGGGCTGTGGCTTTGGCCGGTGCTGGGGCGGATGTTGTCCCACCCTGGGGAACTGGCAGCAGTGGGGCCGGTGGGGTGGAGAGTCCACCCGACTGGGCCTGGGCCCGAAGAAACCGGGATGGAGGGGCCCACACCAGCACACCAAGGACCAGGAGCAGGGCGGCGACACCCTTTCGCCCCAGAACTGCTGTTGTGGTGGTCTTGGGTGTGGGCAAGGGGATGGGAATTGCGGTTTCAGCCAAGCGGCTCAATCTACCGGTGGCCCCTCAGGGCCAGCAGGCCGCAGGCAGGGGGCAGGGAGGCCGTCAAGCGATCGCTGCTGCTGGAGGGCCTCAAGGTATTGGGCGCTGTTGGTGCGCAGAAGGGCGAGGTCGAAACCGATGGCGACATCACCACACGGAGACAACCTCCCCAGACCCTCGCCCAGCAACATGGTGGCTCCGCGCAGGTTGCCCCGTTCGCGATGGAGGTGGGCCACGGCGATCTGGAGAATGCCCTGGAGCACCGTGCGATCGGGCTCCAGGGTTTCATGCCAGAGGGCTTCGAAGCCATCGTGACTGGCGTACCAGTCACCCTGATTGAACTGGTCGACGGCCTCTCGCAGGCGGGGATCAGCCGCCAGATCTGAGATGCGGGCCGGATTCTCCAAACGGTTCAGCGCTTGGCGGGTTTACGGGCCGGCAGCTTGCGCAGCCGGATGGACTCGGGAGTGACCTCAAGCATTTCGTCGGGGCCGATGTACTCAAGGGCCCGCTCCAGGGTCATCTGGACAGGGGCTTGCAGGGTGTCAAGTTCCTCAGCACCGGCTGAGTGGATGTTGGTGAGCTGCTTGGCCTTGCAAACGTTGATCTCCATATCCTGAGGGCGGTTGTTTTCGCCGATGATCATCCCCTTG
>JBEIRX010000032.1:0-17355 GCA_040375715.1 Aphanothece sp. | reverse complement strand
GCCATCCCCGAGACCTACGGCGTGCCCGTGGAAGAAATCCAGGAAGGCATCCGCAACGGCGTGCGCAAGGTCAACATCGACACCGACAACCGCCTGGCCTTCACCGCCGCCGTGCGGGAAGCGGCCTTCAAGGATCCCGCCAACTTCGATCCCCGCCACTTCAACAAGCCTGCCCGCCAGTACATGAAGCAGGTGTGCCTCGATCGTTACCAGCAGTTCTGGTGTGCCGGCAACGCCAGCAAGATCAAGCAGCGCGACATCAACTACTACGCGGCTCTCTACGCCAAGGGTGCTCTCGATCCGAAGACCGCCGTGGCTGCCTGAGCCCCCGGCCCACTATCCATTCTGAAGGGCTCCGAAAGGAGCCCTTTTTTCATTGCGGTTCAAGGTAACGGGCTTGTCGAGGAGGGCTGCCCCTCAGGCATCAGGCTTTCCGTGGTTGCCTGGTCTGCAGAGCTGCTCTCAGGAGCACTCGCCAACTTTTCCAGTGCCGTGCGCAGATCCTTTTCCATCACGAACCGACGGCCATCAGAGACCACCACCCGGACAAGTGTGGGCAAGTTGTTGCTCTTGGATTCCAGATAGATCGGCTCGACATAGAGCAGGCCCTTGCCGATCGGCAGCACCAGCATGTTGCCCCGAAATAGCCGCGATCCCATGCGGTTCCACAGGCCAAAGAGAAGGCTGATCTGGGGATCCTGATCCGTGAGTGCTGAGATCTGCTGAGGGCCCAGCAGAAGACGTTGTTGCGGAAAGCGCACCAGGAGCAACTCGCCGTAGTTGGGGGGATCATTGCGAGCCGCCAGCCAACCCACCAGGTTTGAGCGTTTGAGAGGGGTGAAGGGCAAGAGCATCACAAACTCCGAGCGGTCTTCCCCAGGGAGTTCCATGGTCACGTAGTAGGGCTGGATGGCCGTTGTGCTGTTTCCGTAGATTTCCAGAGGCACACTCCAGACATCATCGCCGTTATAAAACGTTCGCACATCTGTGACGTGATAGCGCAAAAGCCTTTCGGATTGGATATCGAACTGGCTCTTCGGGACGCGGATGTGCTTCAACAACGACTTCGGCATCGCCCGAATGGGCTGGAAGAGCTCCGGAAAAGCCTTGATCCACGTTTTCAACACGGGATCATCCTGATCACTCACATACAGCCAGAGCCTGCCATCGTGGGCATCCACCACGGCCTTGACGGGATTGCGGAAATAACGCAGACCCTGGGGATTGGGATCGCTGTAGGGATAGGAGCGACTCTTGGTGAAACCATCCAGCAACCAGTATTGGTGTTGCTCCGGGCGATAGCCCTTGCCCTCGGACACCTGTGCCGTGACCAGATAGGGCTTGCTCTCGAAACTGAGGAAGGGGGCCAGGGCTTCCAGCCGTTTGTTCACCTGCCTGCGCAGCAGGAGGAGGGATCGGGGCGTGATCGAGCCTGTGAAGAGAAGCCTGGGCTCCCTGAGGTAGAAGGCGGCAGCCAGTTTCTGCCAACCCTGGGCCAGGGAGATGCCAACGCTGCCGTCGTAGTGGGTGTAAACATTCAGATCCCCCTCGGGGTAGGAAAACTCCTTCACCCGAGTGGGGGCGATTGCGTAAAGGGCTGGGCCGGAAGAAAAGTAGAGGCTTGGCCGACCGATGGGCAGCGCTCGCCTGGCTTCGGCATCGCTGATGCCCAGCTGGGGGATGCCTTGCACCCTGGCACTGCGGCCCAGATCCTTCACGAAGAACAAGGGCAGCCCATCAGCACCGGCCGCGTTCACTGGGGAGACGGTGAAGCCATGGCCATGGGTGAACACCAGGTGTTTGTTGAGCCAAGTGCGCGAGCCTTTGGGCAGGGCCTGGCTGTCCAGTTCCCGGGCGGCGATCAGCACCTGCTGGCTGATGTCCCTCGGGGAAAGGCCCTGAAGGGGGTAGCGATCCACGTCCGCCGTGGAGAAGGTGTAGTACAGCCTGAGTTGCTGCAGCTGGCGGTTGGCGGCAATCAGCGGTTGGCTGTCCCAGAGGCGGATGTTGTCGAGGGTTCCGGGGGAGGAGGCCAGATCGGCCTTGGTCACCGTCTGCCGCGGCTCCAGGGTGAGGGCGCGCACCCGCTCTAGCCCAAAGGCCTTGCGGGTGGCCTGGATGCTCCGCTTCAGATAAGGCGTTTCAAGGGCCAGCTCCCTGGGTTGCACCAGCAATCTCTGGGCCAGTGGAGCCAGCACCCACTCGCTGAGGGGCACGATCAGGCTGGTGATGGTGAGGGGGATCAGCACGGCCCGCCGCAGCCATCCTTCCGCCACCGGCACCAGCAGCCCCGCTGCCGTGAGAAAGAGCAGCAGAGCCAGGAGCAGGCGCAGGGGCAGACGCACGTGCAAATCCACCCAGCCGGCGCCAGCGGCCACGCCGCTGCCCTCCACCATCAGGTCGAAGGGGGCCAGGGCACTGCTCAGGCCAGCCGCCAGGGCCAGCATCGCCAGCTGGGGTTGCAGCACCTGCTGTTGCTGGCGTGAGAGCCCGCCGAAGGAGAGATCAGAGAGGCTGCTGCCCTCGCTGAGGGTGAGGAGGAGACAGGCTGCCAGGCCCACCGCGATCTGGGCGATGGCCACGCTCAGAAGCAGATGGATGGCCGGCAGCCGCAGCACTGTGAAGGAGAGATCGAGCCCGGTGAGCGGATCTCCTTCTCCGAAAGGAGAGGCCAAAAGTCCTGGCAGCCAGAGGCTCCAGCCCCGCGCCAGGGCTGTGGCGGAAGCGGCGAGGGCGGCCGTGAGAACAACGCGCAGGGTGTTGAGGGGCCAGCGCAGCAGCAAGGGAGTCAGCCCCCCCAAAAGGGCCAGCAGGGTGAGATGGGGAAGATCCTTCAGCACGGAGAGGCCCGTGATCACATCGCCACTGAAGGGGGCATTGATGAGACCCCTCGCCTGCACCAGGAGATAGCCCAGCCCCCCGGTGAGCAGAAGCAGCAGGCCGACCAGGCTGAGCCCCAGGGTGCGGCTCCCGAGGCTGAGGATGGGTCGGGGGGGCAGCATCTTGCTGGCCGCGCCCTGGCGCAGACGCCAGCAGCGTTGCAACTGCTTCAGCTGCAGAAGGGAGCCGATGCCCAGAACGCCCAGGAAGGCCAGCAGCTGATACCACCACCGCTTGAGCAACACCGACTGAAAACTGAATTGCCCGAACCACTGCCACTCCACCACCATCCTGCTCAGGAGCCAGATGCTCCCGGAGAGAGCCAGGGCTGCGAGCACAAGAAGGCTGAGCGAGCGCCAGGTGGGGTTGGAAAGGGAACGTGCCACAGAAGGAGCGTAGGCAGCGGAGAGGGATGGGAGCAGAGGACCAGTTGGATCCAAACTCCGGTAAATCCCGATCTGAGTTATCGGCTTTAATCCTCAAGGGAGATGATGCTGTTAGCGTCTGGTCAGAGCGCGTCTCCGTTGTGACCATCAGCCTCACTCCAGCCACCCTCAGCGGCTCCACCTTCACGGGGTTGCGCTGCAAGGAGTGCGGTCAGCTCTACGACGCAGGACCAAGGCATGTCTGCGAAGACGTCTGCTTCGGCCCCCTGGAGGTGGTCTATGACTACGAGCTGATTCGCTCCCGTGTCAGCCGGGCCACGATTGAGGCCGGACCGGTCTCGATCTGGCGGTATCGCGACTTCCTCCCCGTGGCCACCGATCCCATTGATGTGGGCACAGGTTTCACGCCGCTGCTGAAGGCTGATCGTCTTGCCCGAGCCCTCGGCCTGACGTCTCTCTATATCAAGAATGATGGGGTCAACATGCCAACCCTGTCCTTCAAGGACAGGGTTGTGTCAGTGGCTCTCAGCAGGGCAAGGGAACTGGGTTTCACAACGGTGAGTTGTGCCAGCACCGGCAACCTGGCCAATTCCACGGCAGCCATTGCGGCCCATGCCGGCCTGGATTGCTGTGTGTTCATCCCATCAGATCTCGAATCTGGAAAGATTCTCGGCACGTTGGTCTATAACCCCACCCTGATGGCAGTGAAAGGAAATTATGATCAGGTCAATCGTCTTTGTTCTGAGGTCGCCAATACTTACGGCTGGGGTTTTGTGAATATCAATCTGCGTCCCTATTATTCAGAAGGCTCAAAAACTCTGGGTTATGAGGTGATTGAGCAATTGGGTTGGCAGCTTCCCGATCACATCATTGCTCCACTGGCTTCCGGTTCTCTCTTCACGAAAATCTGCAAGGGTTTTCAGGAGTTTGTGCAGGTGGGCCTGGTGGAGGAGAAGCCCGTGCGTTTCAGTGGTGCCCAGGCCGAGGGCTGCTCCCCCATCGCCCAGGCCTTTGAGGAAGGAAGAGATTTCATCAAGCCAGTCAAACCCCACACCATTGCCAAATCCATCGCCATCGGGAATCCAGCGGACGGTCCCTACGCCATTGACATCGCCAGGCGCACCGGCGGCAGCATCGCCGCCGTTTCAGATGCTGAGATTGTGGAGGGAATCAAGCTGCTGGCCGAATCTGAGGGGGTGTTCACCGAAACGGCTGGGGGAACCACGATCGCCGTGCTGAAGAAGCTGGTGCAGCAGGGACGGATCGATCCTTCCGAAACGACCGTGGCCTTCATCACCGGCAATGGTCTCAAGACCACAGAGGCCATTGCCTCCTCCATCGGTGCACCCTTCACCATCGAGCCCCAGCTGGCCAGTTTTACGGAAGCCTGGGAACGGGCCCAGGCGCACCATGCCGTTTCCTCTCCTGCTCACTGAGCTTCAAGATGCGGGGGCTCCTTCGCCCCATGCGGGAGGTCGCCATCACCCTTCTTTCCCTTCCTCGCTTTCTCCATGGCTGTTCAGGTTCTCATTCCCACTCCCCTGCAGAAATACACGGCTGATCAGGCCACAGTGAGCCTTGAGGCCACAAGTGTGGCTGAGCTGATTGATGTGCTCGAAGCCACATTTCCTGGAATCCGCCAGAGACTGTGTGATGAGAACGGCAAACTCAGGCGCTTTCTCAACTTCTATGTCAACAGTGAAGATATCCGTTTTCTCGAGAATGAAACCACGGCACTCCAGGCTGGTGATGAGGTGAGCATTGTTCCCGCCGTGGCTGGGGGCTGATCGGCCAGTGGTCAGGCTGTTTGTCGTCACCCTGGCTGTGAGGCCCCTAGCCTCCAGCCACGCTTACGGGGCGATTCATGGCCATTTCTACCTCCACCAGTTGGGAGGCACCGGCTCTCATCTACGACTACCGCCAGGCCGCCAATCCCATCCGAAACGGTCTCACTGAACCCATCCCCTACCACCAGTGGAGTCCCCCTCCTCTGGAGCCGGCCTCCACGGGGATTCATCCCCTGGATCTGAGTGCCGCTCTGGGCTGTGAAGGCCCTGCCACGAGCCCAGGACTCCTCGCCCATTTCCTCACGCTGCAACCTGGAGCCTCTCTTCGTCCCAAGGCCACTGCCACCAGCGCTCTGTTCTATGTCCTGCGCGGTTCGGGACGACTGACCTTCCCAGGTCAGAGTGATCAACTGGCCCAGCCCATGGACTGGGCTCAGGGGGATCTGTTCGTTCTGCCCAATGGGTTTGCCCCCGAACTGAACGCTCAACAGCCCAGCCTGATCTACTGGGTGCATGACGGTCCTCTGCTGCGTTACCTCGGAGCCCAGCCCGAGGGGCGGCGCTTCACGCCATGCTTCTTCCCCGCCGCGCGTCTCGAGGCGGAACTGGATCGACTCCTCGCCGACCCCTCTGCGGCTCGGAGCAACCGCCTGAGCCTGCTGCTGGCCCACGGAGATTGTCCCGCCAGCCGCACCATCAGCCACACGCTCTGGGCCATGCTGGGAGTGGTTCCAGCCGGAGCCGTTCAACCGCCCCATCGCCACCAATCGGTGGCCATCGATCTGATCATCGACAGCCCTCCGGGCTGTCACACACTGGTGGGCACCGAGCTGGATGCGGAGGGATGCATCCGCAATCCGCGAACCATCGACTGGGAGCCAGGTGGTGTTTTCATCACCCCACCCGGTCACTGGCACTCCCATGTGAATACCAGCGCACTCCCTGCCCGCATCTTGCCGATTCAGGATGCGGGTCTTCACACGTATTTGCGCAGTCTGGATATCCGGTTCTCAGGCGGGCTGGTTGGCGATTGAAAGCTGGCCCACGACAGCCCTGAACATGCCGGGAGCTGGCATGGGCACCTCCGGGTGAGCGTCCTGCCAGCTGTCCACCTCCTTTCGGAAGCTCTCCCCATCAATGGTCTCCTCGCTGATCAGTCGCTCCACGAGGCGATCCATGAGGTCTCGTCTGGGCTCAAGCAGCCCCACGGCCGTCTGCAGAGATTGCTTGGCCAGGGTCCTCACCACGGTGTCGATGCGGTTGCCGGTGTCCTGGGAATAATGGGGTTCCGCCCGGATCCAGTCCCGCCCCAGAAACACTTCAGCTCCATCCCCCTCCAGGGCCACAGGCCCCAGGCTGGAGAAGCCATAGCGGGTCACCATCTCCCGGCAGATCCGGCTCACCATCTGCAGATCACTGGACGCTCCCTGGGTGACTTCGGCGGGGCCGAACACCACCAGCTCCGCCGCCCTGCCCCCGAGCACCACCACCAGCCTGGCCAGAAGATAAGCCCTGCTGATCAGACCCGAATCCAGGATGTCCTCATCCGGCACCGTGCGGGCGAAGCCTCCCACACCCCCAGCCCTCGGGAGGAGGGTCACCTTGTCCAGGCGGTCAGCGTGGGGCACCAGGCAGGACAGGAGCGCGTGGCCCACTTCGTGGTAGGCGATCAGCCTCTTCTTGGCGCTGTCCTGAAGGGGGGCAGCCGTCAGCCCCATGGTGATGCGCTCCAGGGCATCGCTGATGGCCCGATCATCAATGCTGGTTTCCTGGCGCCGGGCGGTGAGGATGGCGGCCTCATTGAGCAGGTTGGAGAGGTCGGCCCCCGAGAAGCCTGGGGTCCGTGCCGCCCAGTCCGCTAGGGAGACGCTGTCCGCGAGGGGGCGGGTTCGCGCATGGACAGCCAGGATGGCTTCCCGACCTTTGCGGTCCGGCAGATCCACGACGATGCGACGGTCGAAGCGTCCCGGCCGCATCAGGGCTGCATCCAGCACATCGGGGCGGTTGGTGGCGGCGAGCAGGATCACCCCCGAGTTGTCCTCAAAGCCATCCATCTCCGTGAGGAGCTGGTTAAGGGTCTGTTCCCGCTCGTCGTTCCCCCCCCCGATGCCCGCTCCCCGCTGCCGCCCCACGGCATCAATTTCATCGATGAAGATGATGCAGGGAGCCTTCGCCTTGGCCTTGCGGAACAGGTCGCGGACGCGGCTGGCGCCCACACCAACGAAGAGTTCCACAAATTCGGAGGCGGCCATCGAAAAGAAGGGCACACCGGCTTCTCCGGCGATGGCTCGTGCCAGAAGGGTTTTCCCCGTCCCGGGAGGGCCCACCAGAAGCACACCCTTGGGGATCTTGGCGCCAATGGAGGTGAAGCGTTCCGGTGATTTCAGAAACGTCACCACCTCCTGGAGTTCTTCCTTGGCTTCGGCGATGCCGGCCACATCCTCAAAGCGAATGGGAACGGCACCTTCGGGTTGGACCCGGGGCTGGCTGCGGCCGAAACCAAGGGTTTTGTTGGCCACCTGGCTCGATCGACGGATCAGCAGCGCCAGGGCGCCAAGCAGCAGGGAAGCCAGCAGCAGGTTGCCGAGAAGGCCTGCCATCGCTTCCTCCTGCCGCTCATCCCGCACGGAGAGAGGCACTCGATGCTGCTCTGCTGTCCGCAGCAGGACCTGGTTGTCGTTGAAGAGGGCCACCTCGGCCGTTCGACCGTTGCCATAGGTGACCGTGGCCACCCGCTGCCTGGGGGACAGCAGGATCTCCCGCACCTTGCCCCCTTTCATGTCATTGAGAAGCTGGCTGTAGGAGGGGGGGGTGGGGCGCATGCCGCTCAGGCTGAACCCCCCCGCCGGCCCTGAAGGGCCCACGGGTTGGCTCGCCTTCAGCGACGGCTTGCCATTGGCAGGAGTCGCAGGCGCTGTTGTGCTGGCCTCTGGCTTGGCCGGCGGATCGGAACGCTCCACTGCTCGGTTCATGTGAATTGGATGCTAGCGATTTGACGGAGGGTGCCTTGGCAAAGGAAGATCAACCTTTGGCAATACGGACGAAGCGATGGCTGTTCCCAAGAAGAAAACCTCCAAAGGCAAACGGAATCAACGCCATTCCCGCTGGAAGGCGAAAGCAGGGGATGCGGCCCAGCGGGCTCTCTCCATCGGCAAAGCCGTGCTGAGCGGTCGCGCAAGGGGTTTTGAATATCCGGTGGATGAGGCCTCCGAAGAAGACGAGGCCTGATCCTTCAGCTTCCAAGCTTGAAGGCCTCCAGCACCAGGGCGAAGACCACGCCCATCCGCAGGTTGTCCACCACCACCCAGCCCAGAGAGGGCGTATCGGTCACGGTCCTGCTGCGCAGCCGGACCAGCACCTCATGGAGAACCACCATCCCCAGCACAAGGATGGGGCGCCCCCCGGTGAGTTTCCAGAGCAGGATCGCCGAAAGGTTTTCACCCAGGAAAATTCCTGCCAATAGGGAGAGCAAGGCCGTGCTGGCCGTTGCCCATCGTCTGCCGATCTGGGCACTGAGCGTGCGGCCCGCCTGGTCCTGGAGTCCCTCCAGCCTGGTGCGTTGCAGGGGGGATCTGCTCATCCTTCCTCCACCAGGGTCCCGAGCCAGGAGAGCGTGACCCTGCCCTCCTGACAAGGGGGGCCATGGAGCACCTCCGTTGGGGTCTGCTGCGCTCCCAGATGGTTGACGGCTGCAGCAGCTCCCACCCACCACGGGGTGGCTTGCCGGTCAGGTTGTTCCCCGAGGGTCAGCAGACAGGGCAAGGACGCCCCCTTCGCGGCTATCAGTCCCTGGGGGGAATCCTCCAGGGCGAGCACCTCGCAGGCTGAGAGCTGCAGGCGGTCCAATGCAGTCTGGTAGCCCTCAGGACTCGGTTTTTTAGCGCTCACATCCTCCCCGCAGATCCAGAAGGAAAAGGCCTCTGCCAGCTCAGCATCCTGGCCTTCCGGAAGAGCAGCGACCGCCGATCGGGAGCTTGTGGTGACAAGGGCCTGGGGCAGTCCTTCGGCAGCCGCTTCCGCCACAAGGCGACGCACTCCCGGACGCAGCGGCAGTACGCCACTGCGGGCCAACCTGGCATAGGCCATCTGTTTAGCGGCCATCAGAGCGTCCACCCGTTCTGCTGCGACGGGAGTCGCTGTTCCCTCCTGTTCGCTCAGGAAGTGCCGAATCCGCTCCCGACCGCCGCTGATGCGAAGCAGTCGGCCATAGGTTGCTCCATCCCACCGCCAGGGCAGCCCCGCCTCTGCGAAGGCCTCATTGAAGGCCCGGCGGTGGCCATGGAATTCCGTCTCAGCCAGGGTGCCATCCACATCCCACAGCAGCGCTTTCAATCCCATCCATCCCCTCCTGCTCCTTATTCCAGCCGGGCGCAGTCTGCAACACCTTGTGCTCCAATCCCTGCAGCCGGGGGATGCGCTTGGGCCATGGGGCTCCCACAATGCGATCACCTCGTTGGATCGTGCCCCGCGTGCCCCTTGCTCCCTGGCGGCTGCCCTCAGCTCTGCCCCTCGAGGTTCTGGGAGATCGAGGCCATGAGCTTCCAGCGGAGCTTCTCGCCGTGTTGGCCCGTCGTGGGCAGGCGGATGCAGCTGCGCTGCAGGCTCTGCTGGGGGTCCAGGAGCCTCCCGATCCCTACAGCCATTTCCCGGACCTCGAGCGTGCCGTGAGCCGACTGGCCGAGGCCGCCAGAGGTGGTGAAGCCGTGGCGATCTGTGGGGATTACGACGCGGACGGCATGACCAGCACCGCCTTGCTGACGGGTCTGCTGCAGCGTCTGGGAGGACGACCCCAGCCCGCCATCCCCAGTCGTCAGGAGGAAGGCTATGGCCTCAATCCCGCCATGGTCGAGCGTCTGGCGGCAGCAGGCATCCAACTCCTGATCACGGTCGACAACGGCGTCAGTGCCGAGGCAGCGCTGCAGCGGGCGGTCGCCCTTGGGGTGGAGGTGATCCTCACCGATCACCACACCCTTCCAGCGGATTCCCCGCCCTGTCTGGCCCTGCTCCATCCAGCGCGCACACCCCCTGCCTCCCCCTACCGGGGCCTGGCGGGGGTGGGCCTGGCCTACGTGCTGGGGGCGGCGCTCGCCCATCGGCTCCACAGCCGCGAGGCTCTGGAGATGGCTCTCGAGCTCTGCTGCATCGGCACCATTGCGGATATGGCGCCCCTTCATGGGGTCAATCGCTTCTGGCTGCGGAAGGGCTTGCCCGGCCTTGCCCAGTCCCGCCTTGCCGGGCTGAGGGCCCTGATCCAGCTTGCCGGTCTGCAGGACACGCCCATCGATGCGGATGTCGTGGGATTTCAGCTGGCTCCGCGGCTGAATGCGGTGGGACGGCTCGGCGATCCCCTGATGGTGGTGGAACTGCTCACCACCACCGATCGGGATCGGGCCCTGGAGCTGGCCCGCCGCTGCGATGCCCTCAATCGGGAACGGCGAGAGCTGTGCTCTGCCCTGGAAGCGGAGGCGATGGCCCTGATGGAGGCCGATGGCCCCCGCTGTCCCGCCTTCGTGCTGCTGGCCCAGTCCCATTGGCACCACGGGATCATCGGGATTGTTGCGGCCCGTCTGGTGGAGCGGCTGGGCCGTCCCGTTGCCCTGTTGGGAGGAGAGGGCAACGGTCGGCTGCGGGCCTCGGTGCGGGCGCCAAGGGGGTTTGCCGTGGATCAGGCCCTGACAGCCTGCGCGCCCTTGCTCGAACGTTTTGGAGGCCATGCTGCGGCTGGTGGCTTCACCGTGGAGGCCACAAAGCTCGCCACTCTTCAGGAGCGCCTTGAGGCCCTGGCTGAAGCCTGGCTGCAGGATCACCCCGGTGGACCCATGGTGGAACCGGAAGCTCACCTTCGGCTGGACCGCATTGATCGTGCTTTCTGGCAGGCGCTGCAACGGCTTGGTCCCTACGGAATCGGCCATCCGATGCCGCTGTTCTGGAGCGTGGGATGTCGGGTGGAACAACAGAGGATCCTCAGGGGCGGGCATCTCCAGCTCACCCTCAGCCAGGGAGGGGCACGGTTGCAGGCCATGGCCTGGCGCTGGGAAGGGATGGACTCCCTTCCCTCCAAGGTGGATGTGGCCTTCCGCCTCCGTCAGGATTCCTGGCAGGGTCATCAGCGCTTCATGCTCGATCTGGAAGCGATCAGGCCGAGTCACCAGGACGAGGATGGTGTGGTGCTGCTTCGAGGCGATCGGCACTACCGGTGTGCCCTTCGCGGACGTGGACTCGTGATCCGCAACGCCCTAGGGCAGGAGGTCTGTTCAACCCTCACCTGGGAGGGGTCCCAGGCCAGGCCCCAACTCAACGATGACCACCATCCCTACGTGCGCTCGCTGTTGCAGGATGCAGTGATGGCCCTCGGACTGGCAGGTTGAACAGCAGTGGTGAACGGCGGTTCAGAGGGCGCCGCGGCGGTAGAAGAGGATGAAGATCACAGCCGGCCCGGCAATGGTGATCAGCGCCAGAGCCATGAAGTTGGCAATCAGGTGAAAGTCGATGCCCATGCTGGTGATCTCGCAGGCGTTGGCGTGCAGAGTGAGAATAGAACTCCCGATGCAGCACTTGGGCCAGACCTCTTGCCACTGTGACGGCTTGTCACAGCCTCCCTGCCCCCCTCCAGGAGCCTGATGGCACCCTCCAGCCCGCAATGGCGCTGTATTCAGGGATGTGGGGCCTGCTGTCGGTTGGACCCTGCCCTTCGCCCCGAAGCCCTGGAGCTGCTGGATGAGCAGCAGCGTCAGATGTATCTGGGACTGGTTGGGGAGGATGGCTGGTGCATCCACTACGACACCGGGGGTCGGCGTTGCCGCATCTACGCCAGCCGCCCGGATTTCTGTCACGTCAGCACCATCATGGAGCTCCTGGACGTGCGGGGCGAGGCCGCGGATGCCCTGGCCATCCGGTTCTGTCGCCAGCAGATACGCAGTGAGAGCGGCGGCCGTGGCAACGTACTGAAGCGCTTCAATCGGGCGCTGCGCCAGCCATGACGTCTCCTGACCCTCCGAGCGACCCTTCTCCCTCCACCGAGGCTCCGTCCACTCCCTCAGGGGATGCACCCTCCAGCTGGGTTGGGGTATTTCTGACCACGGCCGGCACGGTGTTCCTCGCGGAACTGGGAGACAAGACCCAGCTGGCAGCACTCCTGCTGGCGGCCGAGTCGGGCCGGCCCGTGGTGGTGGCCATTGGGGCCTCCCTGGCCCTGATCAGCTCGAGCTTGGTGGGGGTGTTGCTGGGCCGCTGGTTGTCGTCGGTGATGGCGCCCCAGCAGCTGGAGCGTGCGGCAGGGTTGCTGATGGTGGGCCTGGGCCTCTGGCTCGGCCGGCAAGCCGTTCTTCACCTTGCACCTGCAGCCTCCTCTACGGTTCTTTGAAGGCTTTGCCCCATGCTTGGTTTGCTGGCCTCCACCTTCGCCACGGTCTTTCTGGCTGAGCTGGGCGACAAAACCCAGCTGGCCATTGTCAGCATCAGTGGCACCACCAGTCGCCCAGGTGCCGTGTTCGCCGGCAGTGCCTCTGCTCTGGTGCTGGCGAGCCTGCTGGGCTCAGCAGCCGGAGGAACGCTCACCACGGTGATCCCCACCGATTGGCTGCAACTGGCTGCAGCCGCAGGGTTTCTGCTGCTGGGTCTCCGGTTGATCCTGCGGTCCGCCGGAGGGAGCCAGGAGGGTCCAACCCCGCCAGGGGAGGACGCTGTCCCCCCGGGTTCCTAAAGTCATCCCATCTTGTCCTGGCCGGTTGCGCCGTCTCACCCCAGGACAGGGTTCTGCGGGTGGTGCGAGTTCAGCTCTCTCCACACCCAGCGTCCACCTGATGCCCTTGATGATGAAGTTCACGGTCGCTGACCTGCTTGCCCAGCTCTCCACGGATGAGCACCAACCCTCAGCACAGCTTGAGAAGGCCCTGGGGATCAGTGACGCCGAGGACAAGGAGAAGTTGCGCATCGGCCTGGAGGCCCTGGAGCGGCTGGATCTGGTGGAGCTGGCGGAGGAGGGTCTTCTCCGGAGGGAGTGTCCTGATCTGATCCCTGCCCGCCTGCGTTGCTCCAGCAAAGGCTTCTGTTTTGCCCTGCGGGACGATGCCGGGGAAGACATCTACATCCGCGATCACCACCTGAATCACGCCTGGAACGGGGACAGGGTGCTGGTGAGGATCACCAGGGAGGGAGGACGCCGCCGATCCCCTGAGGGCAGCGTGCAATGCATTCTCCAGCGGCACACCACCCGCATGCTGGGTCATGTGGAGCGGCAGGGTGATCAGCTCGTGGCGGTGCCTCTGGATGATCGCCTGCTCACCTCCGTGGCCCTCCCGGAAAAAGATGCCGGCCATCTGGAGGAGCGCCATTCCCACGTGGTGGAGGTGCAGATCGATCGCTTCCCCGTGGCTCAGTTCGCTCCCGAGGGGCATGTGGCGCGGCATTTGCCGGTGAGCGGGGGGGATGATGCCGATCTCGAGCTGCTGTTGGTGAAGCACCAACTCCAGGAAGCGGCGGCGGCTCCCCGCGTCACCGTGAAGGCGCCTGCGGAGAAGGGCCGCCAGGACCTGACGGGGCTCCCCACCCTGCTGCTGCAACCCTGGCAGGCCTCCGATGCCCCTCCTCTGCCAGCCCTCTCCCTCGAAACCAGGGAGGGAGGATGGCGTCTCTGGGTCCACGCCCCGACCGTCGCCGAACGCATCGGGCTGGGCACCTCCGTGGAGGCCTGGATTCGTGATCAGGGAGAAGCCCTCCCCCTTGGCAAGCGCTGGCGGTCCCTTCTGCCTTCCAGCCTCAGCAAAGCCTCTGCCTTCGTTCCTGGCACCGAGCAATCAGCTCTTTCCGTGGCCCTGGATCTCGGGCCCGAGGGGGAACTGGAGCACTTCCGTTTCCAGCTGAGCAAGGTGCGCCCCCTGGCCAGCGTCGATTCGGCGGCCATGGAGGCCCTGGCAGAGCGGAAGCCCAAGGCCCGCACCCTCCCCACGGCCCTCAAGCCCCTGAAGGATCACCTGGAAGTTCTAGAACAGCTGGTGGCTGTGGGGACGCTGCTCCGCAAACGGCGATTGGCAGCGGGATCCATCGAACTGGATGTGCCCACCCCCCCGCTGGAGGTGCTCGGTGATGGGGGTCGGCCTGGTCCTGATGCAGGTCGAGCTGGCTGGCTCGTCACTCTCCCGGACCCCAACCCCGCTGCGATTCTTCGGGAGTCATGCCTCGTGGCGCACCGCGCCCTGGGCCACCACCTGGCGGCCCTTGGCCTTCCCGGCATCTTTTCCATCAATCCCCCGCCGGATCCTGCGGCCATCAATGAAGTGGCCAAGGCTGCCCTTGCCCTGGATCTCCCCCTGGAACTGAGCGGTGAGGGCAATGCCAGCGCCGCTGAACTGGCTGAGGCCTTCGCCCGCACCGACCGCAGCCGGGTGTGGCAACAGCAGATCCGCGACAGTCTGGAGCCCACCCAGCTGAGTGATCAACCGGGCGCCAATGCCCTGGCTGGGGATCCCATTGCCGTGGCCCCCTGGACCTGTCCAGGTCTCCATTACTGGGATCTGTTCAACCAGCACCTGCTGGTCACCCTCCTGGTTGAGGGCAAGGACCGTCCGACGGTGCGCCACAAGACCAGTGTGGATCTGGCCTCGGACCTTTCCCATGGCGCCATCGACTGGCCTCTCCTGACACCAGCTCAGCTCGCCCCATTTGAGGACAGCCTGCGCCATGGCCTGCTCCTGCGGCTCAATGCCCGCCGCCAGGCTCTGGCGGAATTTCAGGCCGATCGCCTGGCCATGGCCCAGGCCCGTTTCGCGGAGCCCCTGGTGGGCCAGACCCTTCAGGGTGTGATCAGTGGGGTTCAGAGCTACGGATTCTTTGTTGAGGTTCCCCCCTCCATGGTGGAAGGGCTTGTTCACGTCAGTTCCCTAAAGGACGATTGGTACGAGTACCGGTCTCGCCAGAGCCAGCTGGTGGGTCGCAAAGGACGACGCACCTTCATGGTGGGGGATCTGGTGCAGGTTCTGATTGAGAAGGTGGATGTGCTGCGCCACCAGATTGACCTCTCCCTGGTGCTGCCCGACGAGCCAGGCTTGGAGCCCAGTGCAGCAGTGGAGCGGGATGGTGGCCCGGCAGCCACCTGAGCGGCATGACATCTCCCGTGCCATCGCTTCCCATCGTGCTGGCGATGTCTGGAGCCTCCGCCCAACCCCTCGCCCAGCGTGCTTTGGCTTTCCTGCTGGAGGCGGGCCGGACAGTGGAGCTGGTCACCAGCCGTGGGGCCATCGGCGTCTGGAAAGCGGAGCTGGGGGTCCAGGTGCCGTCTGACCCCAAGGCCCAGGAAGCATTCTGGCGAGAGCGCACCGGCTGTGTCAGCGGAGAGCTGCACTGTCACCGCTGGAACGATCAGTCGGCCCCCATCGCCAGTGGCAGTTACCGCACCAGTGGGATGGTGATCCTGCCCGCGAGCATGGGAACCGTTGGTCGCATTGCCTCAGGTGTGGCCTTGGATCTGATTGAACGGGCCGCTGATGTGCACCTCAAGGAGGGCTGGCCTCTGGTGATCGCCCCCAGGGAACTCCCATGGAATCTGGTGCACCTGCGCAATCTCACCACCCTGGCCGAGGCGGGCGCCCGCATTGCCCCACCTGTGCCGGCCTGGTATCACCAGCCCACCACCTTGGAGGAGATGGTGGATTTTCTGGTGATTCGCATCTTTGACAGTCTGGGTCTTGAGCTCGGCGCCCTGCGCCGCTGGCAGGGCCCTGTGCCCCTGCGTCCATGACAGCCCGCCGTCTGCTGGCAGCGCCACTCCTTTCGCCCTTGCTGGCGGTGTTGCTGGTGGCCGCTCTCAATCCTGGTCCCAGGCTGTCCTTTCGCCTGCTCACCTGGACCACGCCGGGCGCCCCGCTAGGTCTCTGGTTGGGTGGTGCAGCCCTGGGGGGAGCAGCACTGAGTGGGGCTGGAACAGCCCTTGCTCTGCGCCAGGGCCCTGCAGTCGTGTCCAGGCGACGCCGTGTCAGCAGTCGCTTCTCACGCTCCTCCGTCCAGTCCGGCCCCCGAGGTGATCAAGACTGGGAGAGAGAGGCGGATGAATCCTTCCCCTCCCCTGCCTCCTGGCGGGAGCCTGCCCCCCAGGAGGCCACCAGGCCTGGTCGAGCGGCGGCGGTTGCGGTGCCCCCTCGATCCCCGGGAGAACCTGCTCCCACGGTGGATGTGCCCTTTCGGATCCTGCAGCGGCCGGACAGCCGGCGCCCAGCGGCACGGGAGAGGGAGCCTGTTCCCGTGGCAGGAGAGGATGACTGGGGTCAGCAAGCCTCAGGGGAGGACTGGTAAGCGATCTCTGGTCCAGCGGTCTACAGGTCCCTCGGTCTGCAGGTCCATCGCTGGCCGTCGAGGCTCCTGCCTAAAGTCAACGTCATCAAGCCGGGAGTTCCAGAGCGGTGACTGACAGCGCGACCCCTGACAGCCCCAAACCAAAGGCTGACCCCTCCAAGGCCCGCGGAGCCACCGGTGAGAAGCCTCTCCAGAGCGCCAAGCCGGCTGCAGCTGCCGCAGAACCGGCTGCTCCGGCTGCCCCCAAGCCTAAGGCCCCTGCCCTGGAGGACAAGCCTTTCGCGGACTACATTTCTCAGGATCTTCTCCCCGCTCTGGCCAAGGAATGTCAGGCCTACGGAGGTCCGGCCCCGGCACTCAGTTTTGAAGAGGGGCCCATGCCCGTTGTGGGCATGACCTGCTGGATGGTGAAGGGCGAGTTGCCTGCCGGCCGTCAGTTCTCGCTCTGTTTCACGGCTCCTGAACTGGAGGCGGCCAAGATGATGGCCCTTGCCGAGGCCGGAGCGCAGCCAAGTCTGCTGGAGTCGTTCCTGATCGATGAGAAGAAAATGACCCTTCCGCTGCTCGTCTCGCGGCTTGTGCAACGGCTCAATGGCCAGAAATGGCTGGGCCCAAATTGATCCTGGCCGTTACACGGCAAGCCGCTGCGGCAGGGCGGCCCCTACGATGCCAGAACTGAATCGCTCGCTTGCGATGGTCCCTCCAGTGTCTGCTCCCGCCGCCAGCGCCCCCGGGGCCATTGGCTCACCAGAAGCTCCCGCGATCAAGGAGCCGGTGAAGGACACGATTCTCACCCCACGCTTCTACACCACCGACTTCGAGGAGATGGCGGCGATGGATCTTCGCCCCAACGAGGAGGAGCTGGAGGCCATCTGCGAGGAGTTTCGCAAGGATTACAACCGTCATCATTTTGTTCGGGATCAGGAATTTGAGGGGGCGGCGGACAAGCTCGACCCTGAGACCCGTCGCGTCTTTGTCGAATTTCTCGAGCAGAGCTGCACCTCTGAGTTCTCAGG
>JBEIRX010000085.1:0-3240 GCA_040375715.1 Aphanothece sp. | reverse complement strand
TGCTCCCGGATCATCAGCCCTCGCCGCTGATCCAGAAACACCATGCACTCCATCCCTGCCGCCAGAAAGGGCAGATGGGGATGGGGGCCGAAGCTGCCCTCGCTGGCGATCGCCAGCTCCGTTCCTCCTTCCCGCAGGGCAACCTCCGCCTTGGCGCTGCAGGCCTGCCGCGCATCCCCCGGGCGCTGCACGGTGCCGCAGAAGGTGCCAAGAGCATCCGTATCCACGCTCTGCACATGCAGCAGCTCCGCACCCAGCCCCCAGCGCAGGGCCCGGCCAATCACCCGCTCCTTGCCGTGGCGGGTGGCCAGGGCCACCACTTGGCCCGCGTACACACTGGGAGAGGAGAGCAAGGCCAGCAGTGAGGGGGCAGGCGAACGGCAGTCAGGGAGAAGGCTGGATCGCTTCCGCCAGAGCGGGCTCGGGCTCAGAGGGGATCACCAAGCGCAACAGGATCGGCGCCAGGAAGGTGGTGCCGATCACCATCAACAGGATGGCAGCCTCCAGCGCCGGGGTGAGGATGCCGGCCTGGCGGCCGAGGCCCAGAAAGATGAGGCCCACCTCGCCCCGGGGCATCATCCCCAGACCCACCACCAGCCGGTTGGTGGGTTCCTTGCTCACGTAGCTCCAGCCAGCGGCCACCTTGCCCACGATCGACACCGCCAGCAGAAAAGCAGCCACGATCAAGCCCTCCCGGTTGGCGGGATCAAAGGGATTGAGCACAGAGAGGTCCATCCCGGTGCCGATCAACACGAAGAACACCGTGGCAAAGAGCGCCACCAGGGGTTTCACGGCCTTGTCGATGTCTTCGGTGTGCTTGGAAGCGCTAAGGATGAGCCCGGCGGCAAAGGCACCAAGGGCGGCCTCCAGGCCGATCGCCTGGGCCGCAAAGCAGCAGAGGGTGAGCACCACAAAACTGGCCACGGCCACATCGCCGGGGGCCTTCAGACGGTCCACCACCCAGTCGAAGAGGGGTGCGGCGGTGCGGCTGAGCACCAGGGCCACGGCCACAAAGGCCACCGCCGCCAGACAGAGCCGCACCACCGGCCCAAGGGTGAAGGCGCCCCCACCCACAATCGCCACCACCACCGCAAGGATCACAATGCCGAGGATGTCGTCGAGCACGGCGGCACCGATCACGATCTGGCCCTCGCTGCGCTTCAGCCACTTCAGCTCTCCAAACACGCTCGCCGTGATGCCGATGGAAGTGGCTGTCATGGCGGCACCGGCGAACACCGCGGGGATCAGTGGCACATGGAAGAGGTAGTAAAGCCCTGCGGTGCCGAGGGCGAAGGGCAGCACCACCCCGGTGACGGCCACGGTGCCGGCCTGGGCCCCCACGGCCACCAGTTCATCCAGCTCGCTCTCGAGGCCCGTGAGAAACAACAGGGCAAACAACCCCAGCTGGGAGACGGTCTGAAGACTGGGGAACGTTTCGTCGTAGATGTGGCGCACTGCTTGCGGCGTGATCTCGGTCAGCGAGGCCACCAGTCCGGAAAGGCCCCCGGACAGCTCCGCCTGAGTGCCGGGCGGGATGATCAAATGAAAGCCTGAAACGCCGATCAGCACGCCAGCCACCAGCTCCCCGAGGATTGTGGGCAGATGCAGGCGCACCATCAGCTCGGCGATCGCCCGGGCGGCGATGAAGATCACCAGAAACCGACCAACTTGCAGCAAGGTTTCGGCCGCTTCCAGCTGATGGGAGCTGAACTCCATCCGCAGCGGTGGGATGGGCAGCATGGGTGCTTAGAGAAGAGCCTGTGTTATAGGAATTCAGTCCAGAACTTGGGGAGCCGGGCCGGGTCGCCCCCAACACCCCTAGAGGAAAAGTGACGCACCCCACCCAAATCCTCCAGACACCCCCTATGGTTTCGCGACAACAGCCTTCTGTAGCGATGCAGAGCAGTTCTGGCCGACGGTGAAGCCTGCCCCAAGGGCACCGCATTCACCTCGACAACCATCACTTGCCTACAACCTGAGGTTTCAACTTGTCCGACTTTCTTAAGCTCTTCATAGAGCAACTACAATCACCAACGCTGGGTTTTCTGATCGGAGGCATTGTGGTGGCCTCCCTTGGCAGCCAGCTGGCCATCCCTGATTCGATCTACAAATTCATCAGCTTCTTTCTGTTGATGAAGATCGGCTTAACGGGTGGCATCGCTATCCGTAATTCTAACCCTGCCGACATCTTTCTGCCGGCGATTGCAGCGGTGCTTCTGGGCATTGTGATCGTGTTCATTAGCAAGTTCACCCTCGGCAAACTGCCGGGCATCAAAGTTCCCGACGCCGTCGCCACCGGTGGCCTGTTCGGCGCCGTGAGTGGTTCCACGATGGCAGCGGTGCTGCCCCAGTTGGATTCGGCCAAGATCCCCTATGAGGCCTGGACGGCAGCCCTTTATCCCTTCATGGACATTCCGGCCCTGGTGACCGCGATCGTGGTGGCTAGCGTTTATGTCAGCAAGCAGACTGGCGACACATCCGAAAAAGTGGAGATCTGGCCGATCATCAAGGAGAGTCTGCAGAGTTCTGCTGTGACGGCTTTGCTCCTGGGTGTGGCACTGGGAATCCTCACGAAGCCCGAGCCGGTCTACGAGAGCTTCTTCAACCCCTTGTTCCGGGGCTTCCTGGCGATCCTAATGATCATCATGGGGATGGAAGCGGCCCAGCGCATGAATGAGCTGAGGAAGGTGGCGCAGTGGTTTGCGATTTATGCCTTCATTGCACCTATCCTGCATGGCTTTCTGGCCTTCGGCGTGGGGCTTCTGATTCACAAGCTCACCGGTTTCAGCATCGGCGGTGCGGTCGTGCTGGCCGTGATCGCCGCCTCCAGTTCCGATATTTCGGGCCCACCAACCCTGCGAGCCGGCATTCCTTCAGCAAATCCCTCTGCCTACATCGGCGCTTCCACGGCCATCGGCACCCCCGTGGCCATCGCCCTTTGCATTCCCCTGTTCATCGGGCTTGCCGAGGTGCTCCTGGGTGTGAAGCCCTGACCCATCCCCTATCCCAACCCATCTGAGGTCACGTCATGAGTCAACAGGTCTGGAAACTTGTCATCGTTGCAGAGGAAATCCTCTCCAAGAAACTCAGCAAGCTCATTATGGAGTCCGGTGCCACCGGTTACACCGTGAGCTCGGCGGGTGGGGAAGGCTCCCGCAATGTGCGCTCCACCGGAGATCCAAGTGTGTCCCACACCCTGGCCAATGTGAAGATCGAGGTGCTCACCGGCACCCGCGAGCT
>JBEIRX010000053.1:0-7469 GCA_040375715.1 Aphanothece sp. | reverse complement strand
CGTGGCCAGGGCCTCCAGGGCCGAATCCACCCCAGCCCAAGGTTGGCCATCGCTGGGCCCCCCCTCGCCTTTAGGATCGGGGTGCCACTGGTCGCCGCACCACTCGAACAGCTGGCCGTGCAGCGCCGCCAAGCCCCAGCGGTTCACCAGGCCAAAGAAGCCCACCGGCACCGGCCGCTGGCGATACAGCCCCTTTCGGCCGGGGCCGTATGTGTAGCCGCCATCGAAGTTTGCCCAGGAGGCATCGAGCACATCGCCAAAGTGAAAGGGCGTGGCAGCCCCGGCCCGACAGGCCGCCTCCCACTGCCCTTCCCCTGGCAGGGTGAGCTCAGGGGGCTCGCCTTGCCCTCCCTGGGAAGGCCATTCGCTGGTGAGCCAGCGGTTGAGGCGTTGCAACCATTCTTTGCAGTCGTTCCAGCTGATGCTGTCCACCGGCAGGGCTCCTGGCTGGCCATGGGTTTCCCAGAGCCCATCGGGTTTAAAGCTGCCGGGGGTGGGATTCAGCTCCTTCTCCACCTGCGGCAGCTCCGCCACCGCCCGCCACTGGGCCTGGGTGATGGCGTGGCGTGCCATGGCGAAACGCTCCAGCCGCACCGTGCGCGCCGCTTCCACATTCACGTTCTTGCAGCCATCGCGCTGGTTGGCATACCAATTCCGGCCCTCCTCCGTTTCCGGTGAGCCAATGGGGTAGTCCCCGCCTTCCACCACCACCAGCTCCAGCTGTTCGCCCCCGGGCAGCGGCAACCGCCACACTGCAGGCGTCACCACCTCCGTGCGGATGCGCAAGGCCTCGCCCTCCTTGCGGGCCGTGAGGGTGAGCATGGGCACCTTCCGGCCCGCGCCGCTACCCAGCAGGGGCAGATCGGACGAAGCCGCTAACTGCAATCCCCTGGAGGCTCCCTGCAACACCGGCAGTCGATGGTCATGCTCCGCCCAGCCCCCCTCATCCTCCACCAGCAGATCCAGGGAGTCAGCCCGCAGCTGCTCTTCCAGAAATGTCTCAATGTGGGCGCGCAACTTGGCGCCCTCCCCAAGCGGGAGATCCCTTGCCACCAAGCCCGCGGCTTCCAGTGCCACCCTGCGCAGCTCCACGGGCTGCTCCCCATCCCGTGCCACGCCCTCCAGCGCCTCGATCCCTGCCTCTGAGCCGATCAAGCCGAACACCACCGCTGCTTCCTGTTGCTCCAGCCGCTGCTCCACCTGCTGCTCGGGCACCACCTCCGCCAACACTCGCGCCAGCCGCCGGCTCGCCACATCCCTGGCTGCCCTCCGTTCGCTCTCCTCCGGCGCTGCCGCCATCGCCGCCAGCTTGCCAATCGCATCGCGCCGTTCGCTCGCCACAGGCACCCCCAGCTCCCACATCCACTTGCGGGCCCGTTGCAGCGCGAGCCGGTAGCGCTCCCCTTCCGGATCGAGGAAGCCCAGCTTGGCCAGCCGATCAGGCATCTCCTGGGGCATCGCCAGGGCCCGCCGGCCCTGCGCTTCCAACGCCCCATCCCGCAGGGCGAGCAAGAATCCCCGCATCCGCTCCCGCTCGGCCTCCGGGCGTGGCTCCAGCGCCGCCACAAACCTCTCCCACACCACTGGCCCCTCCTCCATGGCCTGCTCCTCCAGCTGCTCGAACTGTTCAGCAGCCGCCAGGTGATCCGCCAGCGGATCCAGCGGAAAGCGCAGTTGGCCGGCCTTGGCGCCGGATTGCAGCAGCAGCCGCAACTCACCCAGATAGGCAAGCACCGCCTCGGCCTGCGGCTGCCCCTGCCCCAGGCCCGCGGGTTCCGCCGCCATCAGGGCGCCCCGAGCCAGGGTTGCGCTGAACTCCAGCGGCTGAAACAGCGGCTCACCGTTCTGCTTCTGCCGGTGGCTGGCCAGGGCCACCACCCGCAACGCCCGCTGCACCATCGCCTCATCGATCACCATCCCCGCACGGCGTCGCAGGGCCGGATCGGCTGGGGTGTCCAACCGCCGCACGTAGCTGAGCATCAGCTCCGGCACGGAGCCCGCCAACAACCCCTCCTCCCGGTTGACGATCACATCATCAATGAACATCTGGGCCAACAACACCGTGATCGGCTTGTCGCCCACGATCCGCTTGAGCTGCGCCTGGGCGGGCATCAGATCGTCGTCGCTGAGGGCTTCGCCTTCGCCCTTGCGGCGGAGGTAATCCAAGAAAAAGGCCTGCAGCCGCTCCACCGCGATCCTTTGCGGCACGATCCGGCTCAAGGGCCGCTCGTGGAAACCATTGTCGTCGCTGCGACTCGTCACCACCACCAGCCCCGGCGGCAGGACCGCCAAGAGCTGCTCCCGTGCCGCTGGCGTGAGCTCTGAGAGGTGATCCACGATCGGGATCAGCCGCTTGGCCGCCAGCAGGGCTTCTACCAAAGCCGGCTCCAGATCGCCCTCTGGGGCGCCCTCCAACTGGCCCACCAACCAGGCCCGCACCCGGTCCGCCCCCGTTTCACCTTGCGACAGGGCCGTTTCGATCAACACCGGGATCCGCACCATCTCCCCGGGCTCCCCTGCCAGCCACCAGCGGGCGATCGCAAAGGCCAGGCTGGTCTTCCCCGCTCCGCCATCGCCGGTGAGCAGGAGCACATGGTTGCCACCTTCCTCCAGGAGAGATTTGAGGTCGGTGGGGGTCAGCAACCGTGTGGCCTCCTCCGGCCCGGTGGCCAGAGCAAGCCGCACCTCCAACGGCACATGTACCCGGCGGGCCCGCACTACCTCAAGGCCCTCAAACGCCGCCGCCAGCCTCGCCTGGTGCCGCTCCACCCAGGCCTGCAGGTCAGCGGGGGTGTAGGTGCGCTCCCCGGATTTTGTTGCAGGCTGGAGATCCAGCCGTTGCAGGGCCTGGAGCACCAGCGTAGAGAGCTGATCCGGTGTGGTGAACTGGCTCACCCCATGGCTCTCTTCCACGACGGCTCTGAAACGCGCTAAGGCCTGTTTGGCTTCCCCGTCATCCATGAGCCGGGGCGACCAGGGATGATCCAGATCCACAGTGAAACTCAGGCGGGGCTTGGTTGGATGCCGCCCGGCCTCCTCATATTCCAACTGGGTGATCGAGCGGTTCTCAGGGTTATCTTTTGCTGGCCGATAGCCATAGCGATGGGCGATCAGCAGCACATACACATCGCACGCGGCCACATCCGCCAGGCAATGGTCCAGCGGCCGTTCATCAAAGGCTGGATATTTCTCCATGCATTCCACGTCAAAGCCAGCCCGCTCCAGGGCGATCTTCAACGCCGCGCGGTGCTCTTCGAGGTCCACAAAGGTGGACGACACATAGATGGTCGGTTTGCCCGCAGAGCTGGGCATCGGCTGCGGCGGCGTGATGGCAACAATGTATCCGTGCCCAGTTCAGGGCCTTGGTTTGTTCCTACAAGTCACATTTGGAGCATCCAGCACCCCTCCCGGAACCCTCTGTCTCCCCCCAGGGCTGCCGGAGGAAGGCTGCAATCTGTTGCGCCCCTCTGGCTCCCGAGTTCAGCCCTGGCTTGTCTTCCCCAGCGCATTGATGGCCCGCCGATCCATGCCCCAGCCCATGCCTACGGACGCCAGCGACTACGTGCTCCTCCACCGGGATACGGGCTCCGCGCTCTACACCACCCGCGCCACGGAGGCGGTGATCCATCGGGCGAATCAACAGCTCAAGCAGTCCGGCCAGCGCTCGCGCTATGTGGCGGCCCGGCACCTGGGGCATCACCAAAAGGGGTAGGGCTGAATCGTCCCCATCCGGGGGCATCGCAGCCCGTGGAGGTGGGTCCAGTGTTGCGACCACCAGTCCGGTCCCCCAATGGCAACCCCAGCGAGCAGCAAGGCCATGGGAAGCGGCCCGCTCAATCGAGGAGACGGGCAACGGCGTTGGCTTGAGCATCTCACCCAGCAATGGGAAGCCGATGGCACCCGCCTGCTCAGGCCCATGGCTTGTCGGGAGGGGGTGGCGCCCAGCGATCGCTGAGGCCTCAGGTTGGCCTGGGTAGCCTGTCGAGCTGCCATTGGCAGGCAGCCCCCGCTGCCATGACATCCACCCCTGGTGCACCACTGAGGATCTGTGCCGTGAGCTGGGTTCTACGCAGTTCGACCAGCGAGCTGGCTTACGCTAAACAACGCATAGAATATCTTGCATTCCTGTAAAGTTTTGTAGGTCAAGCCCGAAGTTTTGATTAAGCATTGATGGGTGTAGGGATTGAGATCATAGGCTGCGGGAAACCACCAAATCTCTACAATGACTGAGCGGCATAACAGGGATTTCTTCTTCATAGCCAAGACGGGTGAACTCCGAGGTTCCGTCACTGCTCCGCCGAGCAGTGACGGAACCAGAACAGCAACCGCTGCGGTCAACGTGCGGGAAGCGACAACAGCAGAAGCCGAACGCTTGTTCCGGTTTTCGGAGATCGTTGAAACGATAAGCCCACCTCCCGATGAATCACTGCTGGAGGCCGTGGCCGAGATCATGACGGAGAATGTACCGGACATCGATAGTCATATTCCGGCTGGGTACACCTACCTCGGTCAATTCATTGATCACGACCTGACCCGTGATGTCACCAAGAACCTGCCACTTGGCTCACCTGTATCGACACCGGAGCAACTTGAGCAAGGGCGAAGCCCAGCTCTTGATCTGGATTCGCTTTACGGAGCGGGACCTGTCGTGAATCCAGAGTTTTACCAAGCCGATCGGATCAAGCTGAAGGTCGGCAAGACCAAGGCCTCCGGCAGTGGTACGAGCCCTGACGCAAGGGATCTTGATGGTTTTGACCTCCCCAGGCTAGGCAGTCAGGCAGTAGAACCCGAGGACTTCCGGAAGGCACAGATCCCGGATCAGCGCAACGATGAGAATCTGGCGATTGCCCAAACCCATCTTGCCTTCATTCGCTTTCACAATCGGGTCAGTGATCAGTTGGCCTCCAAGGGTGTCCCCAGTGCCATGCTCTTCGAGCGGGCACGTGAACTGGTCACCAAGCACTACCAGTGGATGCTAGTCAAGGACTACCTACCTCGCATTGTTGATCCCGGAGTGGTCAATGATGTTTTCACATCAGGCAGGTTGATCTTTGAGCCTGGTGCGAGCAGCTTTCCGACGATGCCCTTGGAGTTCTCCGTTGGAGCATTTCGGTTGGGTCACTCGATGATTCGAGAGAAGTACGAATGGAATGCATTCTTCAGGTCGAATGGAATCTTCGGAGACTTTGCAACTCTGTTTGCATTGTTTACGTTTTCAGGAACCAGCGGCAATCTCTCTCCAGGCACTGATCCTGACAATCCCCTGGAGGGTGGGTTCGAGCGGCTGCCGACGAACTGGATAGCCGATTGGCCTCTGCTCTTCGATTTCGTTGAGGCCGGTGTTCCAGAACTGGCTCCAGAGACCTTTCTGAATCTGGCCCGTCCTATCGATATTCGACTCACCGACCCCCTGAAGCAATTGCCTCTTGGATCCTTCGGGGCACGCAACCCATCGATGCCACCCCTTCCTCCGGCAGACAAGCGGCGAAACCTGGCTTTCCGCAACCTTGTGCGTGCCCGTATGGTGAGCCTGGCCACGGGACAGGAACTGGCAGCCAAGATCAATCACGAACTGACCGCTGCAGGGCGAGGCGCAGAGGCCATCACCCCACTCTCCAGATCTCAGATCTTGGGAACGGAGTTCTCCACCCTTTCCCCCCAACAGCAGGATGACCTGGCCAACCACACCCCCCTCTGGCTCTACACCCTGAGGGAGGCCTCGCTGAACAAAATCAATGGCCGAGATGGTACCGGTCGATTGGGGGCTGTTGGGGGCAGGATCGTGGCGGAAGTTTTCCACCGCGCCATCGAAGGCAGTCGCATTTCGTTCCTGCGCGATCCCGAATTCACGCCGACGCTAGGACGAACGCAGGGGGTGTTCCGGATGGCCGATCTGCTGCTCGTTGCCTACGACGCCACCAAGGGGGAGTTGCGTCCCCTGTCACCGAGCGCACCACGACCTGGCAAACAGTCACCTCCCACAGGTGATGCACAACTTGTGGTGCGTAACCTGTCCCTGAAGACCCCCAATTTTGTCGGTTCCGACGTTAGCGCCCTCCAGGCTGCACTGAATCGTCAGGGAGCGAGGCTGACGGTGGATGGAGTTTTCGGGGCAATCACCCGGGCGGCAGTGGTGCAGTGGCAGACCGACCGCGGCCTTGTCGTGGATGGCGTCGTCGGTATTCAGACCCGCTCATCCCTGGGGCTTCAACGACTGATCCGACTTCAGGAGCCTCGCCAGCGCGGGGATGACGTTCGTGCAATCCAGCCCGTCCTAGAGCGGGAGGCTCAGGTGCGACTGCAGACAGCTGATGGCAGCTTTGATGGGATTTTCGGACCGTTGACCGCTTCAGCTGTGCGCAAGTTCCAGTCACTCCGCGGCCTTCTGGTCGACGGAGTGGTCGGTCCGCTTACACTCAAAAGCCTGAGACTGATCCGCTGAGAATCACATCAGAACGAAACATACTCCCGGAAAGGCACAGTATTGTCATGGGACCTACACATTCAATGCTGTCTATAGATAGCAATGAATTCAGCTGTTCAGACATAAGAATAGAGCTCCAAGTGGATGGCTGCGCGGCTGGGTCCAGGGAGTGTTGGCTGATCAGTGAGGGCTGGGCGAGCGAGCCCTCACGGGGCTGATGGCCGTGCATCTGCTTGAGGTATGTCTGGTGGACCGCTTCATGGGGCTACTGCCATGCCGAATCGCCAGAAATCACGCGATGGGCAGCCACCGGCCCACCTGCTCTGGGCCGTGGGCACATCCTTGATGCCGGCCTACATCAACGATGGGGTGAGCCCCCCTTTCCGGCCCATGGTGGCCATAGTGGTGAATGGCCATGGCATGGTGATCGGCCATGGGGTGTCCCTACGGGAAGACCCACTCAGTGGGGTGGAAGATGCCTTGGTGCAGGCGATCGGCAAGCCCAAAGCAGGATTTGGGAGTGGCACCACTCCGTTGCGGGTGACGGTGGATCAGGAAGCCCTGCTGCCGCTGGTGCGGCGTCTCCTTCCTGAGGTGCCCGCCAAGGTGGGCCGTTCCGCGGAGCTGGAGGAGATGTTCCAAGCCCTGCCGGCCATGCAAGCCATGGACTCCGAGCCGGAAGCGCGTGGCATCCAGGACATGAGCAGCCTTTTAGATGGCGACCTTACCCCCGCTGATCTGAACAGTTTCTTTGCGGCCTGCGCCGTTCTGTACCAGCTTGAGCCCTGGGGCCTGTTTGCCGATGACCAATGCCTGTTTCAGCTCACCAGCCGGACACTGGCCATGCACCAGTGGTGCGGCAGCGTGATCGGCCAGTCCGGGGAGAGCTACGGGGTGCTGCTGTTCGAGTCACGGGGCGACCAACGACGCTTCACTGACTTGGCGCAGAGCGCGGTTGACAACAGCACATTGGGCAACGGCCTGCTCCCCCACCAGCGGGCGATCAGCTTTGAGCCGCTGGATGGCCTCTCCCGCGATCTGGCTG
>JBEIRX010000057.1:0-6529 GCA_040375715.1 Aphanothece sp. | reverse complement strand
GTTGGGCTGTTGGGAAGAGCTGATGGGAAGAATGGTGAGCGGAGGGCGTTAGCGGGGGGTTTGGCTGGAAGGGTTTGGTTTAAGGGTCTTTGTCGATGGCGGGGTGCAGATCTTCCAGCCAAATCACGTTGTCGGCGTACGCCTGGAGATCGGTGGAGAGGCTGTCTTGGGCGCCGCACACCCACACCTCCTTATGGAGTTCAGATTTCACGTAGGAGATCGCATCCTCAAAGTCGCCATCCCCAGCGCAGAGGATGAGGCGGTCGTAGACGCCTTGGGCGGCCAACTTGACAATCAGGGTAGCGATGCCCACATCCACGCCTTTTTGCACCTCTCGCACACTGTTGGTTCCACAATGGTGGCAGGTGACGTGGAGATCTTTGAGCCGATAGAGCTGCACGCGTATCTTGGGGCCACGGGGCGGTGCCGATTTCAGCCAGTTGTGGAAGGCGTTCTGCGCATCCGAGGCGGGATCCCGGGTGGAGTTCAGGTAGTAGGCCTCATAGATCGGGCCGCCATTCAGTTCCACAAGCTGGGACTTCAGCTTGAGGTAGTCGAATGGTTGCGAGCGCCCATGGTTGAACAGGTAGGCGCCATCAATGATCCAGACGGTCTTCATGGCGTCATTATCAAACATGAGCCGCCACGCAGATGTGTTGTCTCTCAGCTGTCCCCTTCAGCCAGGAGCCTGGCGTAGGCCCCTTGAGGATCCGAGCTGAGGGCAGAATGGCGGCCCCGCTGCACCACCTGGCCCCGTTCCAGGACGAGAATCAGATCGGCGTCACGCACCGTGCTCAGACGATGGGCCACGACGATTTGGGTGCAGGCATGGCGCCGTAGAGCCTCCTCCACACGCTGCTCCGTTTCGGCATCGAGGGCGCTGGTGGCCTCATCCAGGATCAGGATC
Organism: Aphanothece sp.; assembly: GCA_040375715.1. Lineage (GTDB taxonomy): Bacteria > Cyanobacteriota > Cyanobacteriia > PCC-6307 > Cyanobiaceae > Cyanobium. The sequence continues at coordinate 5,622 of JBEIRX010000057.1, read as the reverse complement.
GTTGGATCCTGCAGCAGGGCTCGCGCGAGCTCCAGCCGCTGTCGCTGCCCGCCGGAGAGGTTCCTGCCGCCTTCGGCCAGAGTCGTGTTCAGGCCATCGGGCAAGGCCTCGATCACCTCCAGGAGCTGGGCATCGCGACAGGCCTCGAGCAGCTGATCGTCTGTCAGCTCGGAGCGCCAGAGGCGGAGGTTCTCACGGATGCTCATGCCGTAGATGGTGATCTCCTGTTGCACCATCGCCAAGGAAGCCACGGCTACCGAACGTGGGATCGACTGGAGGGGATAGCCGTCAAAAAGAATGGCACCGTTGCTGGGCTGCAGCAATCCCGCGATCAGCCGTGCCAGCGTGCTTTTTCCTGAGCCGCTAGCGCCCACCAGCGCCACCCGCATGCCGGGGGCAATCGAGACGCTGAGGCCTTGAATCAGCGGGGGGCGCACGGGAGCGAAGCTGTAGGTCAGATCCTCAATGTCCACTTGGCCAGAGAGTTGGCCCCGGTCGGTGGGCCACGGAGGGAGGGAGGGGGGAGTGGCGGTCATCATCAAGGGATCCAGCGGGTTGTCCAGCACGTCCTGAAGTCGCAGCACCGCAGTCTCGATTTTTGGCACGTCGGCCACAAAGGCCACCAGCCGATCCACTTCGCCCTTCAGCCCGGCCGCCACCTGCTGGGCGGCCAGGAGCATGCCCAGGGTGAGGCGCCCGTCCAGGACCAGCAGAAACCCCACAAACAACACCCCCAGCGTGTTGAGCTGATTGAGCAGGGAGGGCACCAGCCCCAGGGCCGCTTGACGCAGAGCCAGCTGATGCAGGAACGACTGCACCTTGCGTTGATGGCCGTCAAACCGCTGCAGCACATCGCCCTCAATGGATGTGCTCTTCACCATGTCGATCTCATAGAGGGCGGCCATCAGGATGCCTTCAGCTTTGCCGCTGTCTTTCTGCAGCTGCAAGGTGGCGTCCCGCTGCTGCCGCAGGCTGATCATCACCATGAGGGCGTTGAGAGCCGTGGTGGCCACCACCACCAGTCCCAGGAGGGGGCTGTAGGCAAGGGTGAGCAGCAGGTACAGCACCAGCAGCAAGACACCGCTGAGCAAGGGAAGCAGGCGCAGGGAGATGAAATCGGCCACCTGGCGATTGAGCATCTGCCGCTGGCTCACGTCTCCCGCGTAACGCTGGCGGAAGAAACCATCCGGCAAGGCCAGCACATGGGTCTCGAAGCGGAGAGCACCACGAGTTTCCAGCCGGCGGCTGAGGTGGCGGTTGCCCAGGAGCTGCAGTTGGTTGCCAATCGCCTGAAGGGCAATGGTGAGGGCCATGGCCCAGAGCATGGGCTTCAGCCACTGCCGCAGAGCCGAGCCCCAGACATCGTCGATGTAGATCTGGGTGAACACCGGCATTGCCAACTGGGGCAGGATCAGGAGCAGTCCTGCGAGCAGGCTGAAGAGGGCTGGCCTCCACTCCTGCATCAGGCGAGACCCCACCAGGAGCCAGGGATTGGCCACGCGCCCGCCGCGGCGGAACGTGGGCCCTGGCTGGAGTTGCAACACCACGCCGGTGAAGCCGGCACTGAAGGTTTCCAGGCTCACCCAGCGGGGCCCGGAAGCCGGATCATTGATGGCGACCCGCTGTCCCTGAAAGCCTTCGAGGACAAGGAAATGGTTGAATTCCCAGAACAGGATCAGGGGTGGCTGTTGTTGACGCAGGGCTGTCAAATCCATGCGATAGCCCTTGCCTTCCAGTCCGTAGAGTTTGGCCGCCCGCAGCAGGCTTGCGGCGTCGCTGCCATCGCGGGTGACCCCACATACTTGCCGCAGTTCCAGCAAGGGAACCACCCTTCCGTAGTGGCGCAGCAGAATCGCCAGGCACGCCGCCCCGCACTCTGTGGCCTCCATCTGCAGAACCGTTGGTGTGCGGATTCGGCCCATCGTCAGTAGATGCCGCTGATGTCGCGCAGTAGGGGGATCACGTAGCTGATCGGCTGGCGGTACTCCACCAGCACCGACACTTCCGTGCCGGTTCCTGCGGTGAGGGTGAGGTTGGGTCCTGGTCCCCCACCCCAGTCGAAGCCACTGCGGGTGCGGGGATCGCGCTTCAGGCTCGTGACGGCCTCAATCAGGGGTTGGTTGCCATCGCTTCCCGGAGGCTGCACGGTGGCCACGAGCGACTCCAGCCCCAGCCGCTGACGCAGGCCTTCCCGGCTCACGGGCAGCGCCCGCAGGCTCAAGATGCGTCCGCTGATTCCCCCATGCCGTTGGGCGCGGGTGGTGGTGGGGGTGATCCGCACCACCTGGCCTGGCTTGAGGCGCTTGCCGTCCTGGCTGGGAAAGTAGGCCAGGCTCACCAGCTCGCGGGGGCGATCCCGGCGATCGAGGGTGAAGAGCGCGGTTCCCGCGTTCACCACAGCGCCGGGTTGCACCAGCTGCTCCACCAGGCAGCCCGCCACCGGAGAGACGACGAGGGAATTGCGCTGATACTCCTCTTTCTGCCGCGCCAGCGCCAGCACCTCGTCGTTGATGCCCTGCAGGCGCTGCTGCGCCTCTGCGAGCTGTTGGCTTTCGATGCGCTGCAGCTGCTTCTCCTTGTCGATAAAGGTCTCCTCGCTGATAGCGCCTGTGCTCCGGAAGGGCAGCAACCGTGCGAGATCGGCCGTTGCCAGGGCTCTCTCCCGCTGGGCTTGGAGAATTGCCAAGTCATTCTGGCGGTGGAGCTGCAGCAGCCGCCGTTCCCCCGCCTCCATGCCCACCCGCAGTTGCACCAGATCAATGCGGGCCATGGGTTGGCCGATGCGCACGCATTGCCCCTCTTTCACAAGAATGGCCAAAAGCGGCCCATTGGCGGGGCTTTGCACCGGCACCAGGGCCTCCGGGAGAAGCAACACCCCACGGCCCTGAATGCGCACGGGCACCCGGCCCAACACCGACCAGGCAAGGATGGCGGAAAGAAAGAGCAACAGGCCAACGAGCAGGGCCCAGAGGCTGGGTCGGAGCAGGGGGAGGGGTTGATCCAGCTGGTCTGGAGAGGTGTGCGCCCGCAGGGCTTCTTCCCGAAACTGGATCATGGGGCCTCCCCGTCGGCGTCGCCCCGCTGGCGTCGCATCATCTCGGCAAACGGCCCGGCCTCCTGGATCAGGCGATCGAAGGGGCCCTCTTGCACCACCTTTCCAGCCTGGAGCATGAAGATACGGTTCGCATGGCGGATGGTGCTGAGGCGATGGGCGATCACGATTCGGGTGAGTCCCAGCTGTTGCAGATGGCCACTCACCTCGGCCTGGCTGATGTTGTCGAGGGCGCTGGTGGCCTCATCGAGGATCAGCAGGGCGGGCTGGCGCGCCAGGGCGCGGGCGATCGCCACCCGCTGCCGTTGCCCCCCGGAGAGGTTGCCGCCCCCCTCAGAGACGAGGGTGTGCATCCCCATGGGAAACGACTGGATGTCTTCGGCGATCGCCGCCAGGTGCGCCGCCTGCCAGGCCTGCTCAGTAGTGATCAGGGCCCCGCCAGCGATCACCTCCTGGATGGTGCCGGAGAGGAGAGCAGCATTCTGGGGCACCACGCCGATTTGGCGGCGCACGAGATCGGTGCGGAGCCGTTCCAAAGGCCGACCATCCAGGCGAATGGTCCCCTGCTGGGGCTGCTCCAGGCCGAGCAGCAGCCGCACCAGGGTCGACTTGCCACTGCCCGACGGGCCTACCACGGCCACAAACTCGCCGGGCTGGATGGTGAGATTGAGCCCATCGATCACCCAGGGGCCATCCGTGGAGTAGCGGAACCGCACGCCCTCCAGTTCCACGCCCCCCCGCAGCACTCCCGGGTCCAGGCGATCGGGGTCGGCTGTTTCAGGGCGTGCCTCAAGGAGGGGCCTGGCCCGCTCCAGTAGCACCGGCAGCTCAAAAGCCTGCACCATCAGGGAGGCGCTGCTCACCACAGCGCCGATGAAGGTGGTGAAGGCGGAGAAGAAGCCCAGCAGCTCACCCACATTCGGCACCCGCTGCAGGGGTTGGGTGAGGGCGTCGTCGACAAGACGGGTGATGACGATGAACAACAGGAGAACGCCAAGGTTGGGCACCACGGTTTGGAGCAGCCCGGCCAGCGCTGAACGGACTTGCACGTTGTAACCGCTCCGGATCGACGCGCCGTAGGGCTCCCACCAGTAGCGGGCAGCGGAGGCTTCCACCCCCGCCAAGCGCAGCTTGGACACACTGCTGATCAGCTCCAGATTGCGGCTTCCGGCTTCCGCCAGTTGTTCTTCCCGCTGGCGTTCCAGGCGGAGGGTGAGGCGCCCGATCCACACCGTGGGCCCCACCAGCACCAGCGCCAGCACGACGGCCAGGAGGGTGAGCTTGACGCTGATGCGCAGCATGAACAGCAGAAAGACGGCGCTCAGCAGGGCTTGCAGCGCTCCACCGCTGATGAGCGACTGTATCTCTTGCTGAATCTGGCCGATCGCCCCGTAGCGGAGGGTGAGTTCGCCAGCCCGGTAGGCCTGAAAAAAAGAGGCTGGCAGCCGGAGCAGACGGTGCAGAGCGGCCAATTGCAGGCGATGCGCTCCCCGTTGCTGCACGGTGAGGAGGCTGCGCGACTCACTCCAGCCCAGGCCAACGTCGGACAAGGCGGCGGCCAGCAGCAAGGCGGCCATCTGCAGCATCAGGTTGACGTCTTTGTCGGGAAGGGCCTGGTTGGTGAGCAGGGTGTTGAAGGTGGGGATGAGAAGGCCCAGCAAGGTGCTCAGAAGGGCGGTGATGAGAGCCGGGCGGAAGGGATCGCTCAGGAGGGCGAGACCGGCTCCGAGCAGCGCCCCCACGCCCCCCAAGCCGGCAATCCAGCGGGCCGCCCCCACCTCCTTGCCGATCGCGAGGAGGAAGCCGATCGCGAGTCCCAGGGTGGCGGCGGCGATCAGCACGAGGGCCCGGTGGCTGGCGGGGCCATAGCTGAAGCGCACCAGGGCGAGAGGGGAGACGTTCCCTCCTCTCAAGGATGGGGAGATGCCCAGCGCCCTCCAGGGAGGGGGGTTGCCCCCCAGGTGGGAGGCACGGAAGGGTTTTGGCCTGCGCTCAGGTGAGGCTGGATCCCGCAGCCAGTAGCCGTTGCCTTCTGAGAGCAGCAAGAGGGGGCCGTCTTCCCGCAGGAGGATGAGATCGCCGCAATCGCGGCGCAGATCCGCGGGCTCGATCTGGAGGGGAACCGCGATCAGCCCCGCACGATCCAGGAGATCGCGCAGGCGGGCGAGGGGATCAGCCGGGGCATGCAGGAGGGGCACGACGGTGCCTCCATGGCGTTCCGCCAGCCAGCGCACAAGGGTGGTGAGGGGATCCACCGTTGTGGGCAACGCCACCTCTTTCGCGGGATCCTGGCGGTGGAGTTGCCGCAGAAGGTCTGTGGGAGCGGGAATCGTGGCGGCAGGGCAAGCCAATGCGCTGGGGTCTGCAGACCTGTCTGCAACGGACGCGACGGTGGCAGCCCGCACCACCTTGAAGCGCAGCTCCAATGGGGCAGGCACTCCTTGGAGGGCGCTCAACAGACAAGGAGCCTTGAGACAGGTGAATGTGCGTCGACGGAGGATCTGCCCATCGGGGGAGCGCAGCACCCCGATCAGGGCCACCTCCCCCTCCAGCAGGCAGAGATCCTGCTG
>JBEIRX010000083.1:0-3684 GCA_040375715.1 Aphanothece sp. | reverse complement strand
TTGCCTATGGCTGCATTCCCCGCACCTGGGATGAGGATGGGGATCCTTTGGATGTGGAAATTGTGGGGGTCACTGAGCCCTTGGTGCCTGGAAGTCTGGTGGAAGCACGCATCATCGGCATCATGAAATTTGATGATGGCGGTGAGGTGGACGACAAGGTGATTGCAGTGCTTGCCGATGACAAACGTATGGACCACATCACCGACTACCAGCAGCTGGGCGCCCACTGGCTCAAGGAAACCCAGTACTACTGGGAGCACTACAAGGACCTGAAGAAGCCGGGCACCTGCACCGTGAACGGCTTCTTTGACAGTTCCGAAGCTGTCCGCATCATCAAGGAGTGCGAGGCACGCTATACCGAAACGATTGATCCCAAGCTGGTCGGCTAAGGCCGCCAGTCTGCTCCCACTCCACCACCTGCCTGTCATGGGACGTCCCTTCCGCCCCCTTGTCGCCACGCTGGCACTGGCCAGCTCCGCCCTGATCGGCCACCCCCTGGCCGCCCAGGCGATCGAGCCCCCACCGCCGGTGCCCACGGCCTCGCCCTCAGCCCCCGGCGGCACCGCCGTGGTGAATCTGCCCACCCGTTCAAGCCAAACCCCTCCAGCCGGGGTTTCTGCCCCCCTCAGTCCAACGGCGGCACCCTCCACGGCCGCCATCACCAGCACCCGGCAAATCCTGCTTCAGCTGGGCAAGCGCCAGATCAGCCTGCTGGAGAACGGCAAGGTGGTGGGCTCCTGGCCCGTGGCCGTCGGCGATCCCTCCACCCCAACGCCCACGGGGACGTTCAAGGTGCGCAACAAGGTGATCAATCCCCAGTACCAGAGCACCAAGAGCGGCAAAAACAATCCCACCATCGGCCCCCAGGGACCCCTTGGTGATCGCTGGATCGGCTTCCACACCACCGAGCGGGATCAGTTCGGCATCCATGGCACCCCCACGGCCTGGGAATGGACCGTGAGAGAGCGCGCCGCGGTCTCCCATGGCTGCGTGCGGATGCTCACCCCCCACGTTCGGCAGCTATTTGACCAGGTGGATGTAGGCACTCCAGTGGTGGTGACCCGCTAGCCCACTCCCGGCGAGATCAACGACAGGACCTTTCTGGCCGAAGGATTCGAGAACGATTCTCATTGCCGTTGTAGCCTGGGGGATCATTTCCTCAGGCTTTTTTTCTGTGATGGGCCATGCCCAGTTCCACCCGCCGGCAGTCCGCACCGGATCCCTGCTCGGCCTGCTGGTGAGCCTGGCCTGCCTGGTCAGCCTGCTGCTGGCCTGCAGCTCTCGGAGGCCGGAGGAAGGCAACGCCCTCAAGAAGGGAGGTGATCGCTCCTCCAATGGCCCGGCGCTGAAGGTGATCACCACCTTCCTTCCCATCACCCTGCTCACCCGAGCCGTGGCTGGCGATTGTGCACAGGTGCGGGCCCTGGTGCCTCCAGCCATGGGCCCCCACGACTTCCAAGCGAAGCCAGGCGATCTGCTCGCCCTCCAACAGGCCCGTGTGCTCGTGAAGAACGGCCTGGGGGTCGAAGCCTTCCTGGAGCCACTGATCAGCGCGGCGGCCAACCCCCAGCTGCGGGTGATCGATTCCAGCCAGGGAGTGGCCACCCTCATGGACAACTCCAGCGCCCCTGAACCCCAAGAGGAAAAACACGACCACCATGCCCACGGCGGCGTGAACCCCCACATCTGGCTGGATCCTCTACGAGCCGCCCAGCAGGTGGAAACGATCCGGGCCGCTCTGGCGGCGGCCGATCCGGGGTGCGCCGAGGGCTATGGCCGCCGCGCCCTCGCCACCACCGCAAAGCTGCAAGAGCTTCACCGCACCCTCGCCCTCAAGCTCAAGCCTTACCAAGGCAGGGCCTTCGTGTCGTTCCATGCAGTGGCGCCCTACTTCGCCGAGCGCTACGGGCTGAAGGCGGTGGCCCTGGTGGATGTGCCCGAGCTCAATCCCACCCCCGCCGATCTACAGCGAGTGACGGCGGTGGTGAAGGCCAATGGAATCCGGGCCCTGCTGCGGGAGCCCCAGGCGGAAGGCCCCTCCTTCCAGGCCCTAGCGCAGGATCTGGACCTGGGCATCGGCACCTTCGATCCCCTGGAAACCGGCAGTGAGGAAGCCTCCCGGGATCCGAGCACCTATTTCGACACCATGGCCCGCAATGGGGTCAATCTGGTGCAGGCCTTTGCTGGCAGCACAGGGGGGAGCCATGGTGGAAGCCGCTGATCTGGGGGTGGTGCTGAGCCAGCCCTTCATGCAGCGAGCCCTGCTCGGAGGGCTGCTCACCGGCAGCCTGGGTGGATTGCTGGGGAGCTTCGCCGTTCTGCGCCAGCTCTCCTTCTTCAGTGATGCCCTGGGCCACTCCGCCCTGCTGGGCATCAGCCTCGGCATCCTGCTCAACATCAACCCCACGCTGGTGTTGATCCCCTTTGCCGTGCTCTTCGCCCTGCTGGTGAACCAGCTGGTGGAGCGCAGCCGCCTGCCGGCCGATGCCCTGCTGAACATCGTGTATTCCAGCTCCCTGGCCCTGGCGGTGGTGGCCCTGAGCCTGGTGGAGAGCTACCGAGGGGGCATCCAGCAGCTGCTCTTCGGCGACATCCTCGGCATCCGCTGGGCGGACCTGGCCCTGATCGGCGCCCTGGCCCTGGCCGCCGCGGCCTACCTGCTGGGAAGCCTGCGGGCCCAGGTGCTGCTCACCCTCCATGGCGACCTGGCCAGCGCCTTCGGCGTGGCCACCCGCCGCCACCGGCTCGCCTTCATCGTGCTGCTCGCCCTGGTGGTGGCAGTGTCGATCAAGGCGGTGGGGGTGCTGCTGATCAGCGCCTTCGTGGTGTTCCCCGCCTGCGCCAGTCGCCTGGTGAGCCGCAGCTTCCCCCGCTACGTGTTCACCGCTTCGCTGCTGGGCGGCACCTGCGCCCTGCTGGGCCTGCTCGGCTCGGGCCTCACCAACCTCCCCTCCGGCCCCTGCGTGGTGATCGTGCAGCTGCTGGGCTTTCTGCTCGCCCTGGCCTGGAGCCAGCTGGCGGCTGAGCAAGAGGGCATCAGCATGAATCGCCTGGCCCTGCGCCGCCTGTCGCCTCAGCGAGCGCCTGCGGAGCCGGCCGGCCAGTCGGCCCTCGAGTCCCTGGCTGGCACCTGGAGCCAGGAGGAGGCCGAAAGCTTCCAAGAGGCGATCGGCCCGATGGAACAGGTGGATCCCGATCTCTGGCGTTGAGCTGCGCCGGTTCTTGGCGGTGCCCACGGTGGAGGAGACACCGATTGGATTGGAAACCGCCGACACCTATGGCCTGCTCTACCGCGGCCTGCGAGAACAGGGCACGCCGATCCCCAGCAACGATCTGTGGATTGCCGCCAGCTGCCTAGAGCATGGAGCGGTGCTGTTCAGCCTGGATGCCCATTTCGAGCGGGTGCCCGGCCTGCGGGTGGTGCGTCGCTGGTCGGAGGTGTTGCCATGAAGGCAACTGAGCCGCTCTACCGCGGTGGAAGCATCGCTCCAGGGGCGGCACGATCGCCGCGCAGAGGCGTGGTGCACCACCCGGTCGCGGTAAGCCGACAACGCCTTCAGCCGTTTTCTGGGCCTACCGGCTGGGTTGTCCGAGGCGAGTGGAGAATGCAAGGGTCGGGTCGAGGGCGGCTGTGGCCTCCACACAGGCCAGCAAGGTTTCGGCGGCGTAGTTGCGGTTGAACTG
>JBEIRX010000008.1:0-50509 GCA_040375715.1 Aphanothece sp. | reverse complement strand
CCGGGGGTCTGGGGTGTGGGCATCCATGTGGTGTTGGCTTAAGGCGAGATCCTCGTCCGCATAGAGTTTTATGAGGTGTTGGGCCCATAGGGAGTGGGCCGTACATGGAGGGGGTTTGGTGGTGGTGGTGGTGGTGGGGGTGGTGGTGGTGGTGGTGGTGGTGGAAAAATACCAAGAGTTGCCACCGCGATTCAATCAGCTGGGGGGATAACTGCAAATGCAGACATCCGCAAAGTGCTTCTCAGGAGAGTTGTTGGGCAAAATGGCGCTCAAAAGCAAACTTTTCTCGATCTTGCGCAAGTCTTCCTAGTGGGAAATCAGTTTCAAAACCCTGTTCTGTTCGATGGAGACACCATCGTTGTTGGTCGTTCATCTGAACCCATCCCTGACGAGGTCATCCGAATTGGTCGGACCAATTTAGCCCCCACTACAATCAGCGTGTCCATCTTGGGAGAGGTCAAAAATCCTGGTACGCTTGGCTTGCCAGCAAATACTCCTTTAATTGAGGCAATCTTTAGAGCTGGTGGGCTGCGTAAGTGGCGTGCAAACAAAAATCATATTGAAATCATCAGATTTAATGACAACGGTACAACCACCAGACAGACATTCTCCTACAAAGATGATCTGAATGTTTCTAATGCTTTTAATCCACCCTTGAGGGACAGGGATACGGTTATCGTGAACAGATCATTCTATGGAGAAACACTTGATGCGTTGAATGATATCGCTGTGCCTTTAGGGATTATCAACAACCTAGGAGGCTTTGGAGGCGGCGGTGGCTGGGGCTGGAACAACAATTACAACCGTTAGGCAAACTTCTGATCTTCTCTCTCTACCCAATTAATCAAATGACACATCGCCATCCAACTCCGAGTCGTAAAGCCAACTCTCATTCTGTCGCTTGGGCGCTCCTCAGCCAAAGTATCTGGATACCTTGTTTATTTGCTGATACGCAAGCCTGGATTACATCCACGAAAACGGATTTTGATTTTTCTGGGACAGTTAAGTTGCCTTACCAAAATCTTCCGGCAAGCATCGCGGAAAATCCAAAACTCAAGCCTTTTGCAGGAGTGCTTGCTATGTCGCAAAACTCTAACCAGAACATATCGGGATTTGTACTAAATCCATCCCCACCCTTAAGTAACAACTTAAAGCCTTTAGAAAACAAACACTTTTCTCCCCTCTCCCAGAATCATATCCCTGCAGCATTTTTACCCACTCCCCAGCCTAGCGTTGAGCTTTCTCTTCTTCCTAAGCCTTTAAAGCCAGGGTCACTACAAAGCCAAACTGGCTACACTGACCTCCAAACAACAGACATCATCAAGAAATTTTTTACTCGAGCAGATCTTCTGGGGGGGATTCTGACATTAAATGATATTCATGAACCAGAGATGCCAGCCATTGCTAGAGCCGAAAGGGCTAAATTGGCCCGATCAAGAGATCCCTTGGCCGTCATTCCCTCCTCATGGAGAGAATCAATGAGGAAAGCTCTTAGCTCCCTAACATCCACTCCTCAAGGCGAGGACAAGAACCCAACAGCAAAAGCAAATGGTGTTTCGACAATCCTTCTTGAACCAGCTCGAATTGTTCATGTTCCCTCCCGAAAAATCAAGCGTCAAACTGAGGTCCCGCTTGCCCTTCAACCTGACGGAACTGTTGACATACTCAATCAACCCGATGATCCAGGGGTTGTAGAAGAGATCAAAAGCTGGTCCATTAAGCAGCAATTGCCAGCTCAGGGACGAATGACCCCTGCAGTAGTGCACCTCCATCCAATGGTGGAAACTGAAATCAATTCTCAGATCCTGGAAACAAAATCCCAATCAATCCGCCCTCAACCTGCCGGGGTTCTCGCCGAGCCCTCCACCCGATCTGAGCCAGCTCAAGACCAGACTGCTCTATCGTCCGCCAAACCTGAACTCAAATCAAAAGAACAGACCTCTGCTGTTCCTTCGGAGTCAGCGCCTCTGAAAGTTGCTCCTCAGGATGTTTCTCCTCCAGCGTCTCCAGTCAATGAATCGGCTCAGGTTCTATCCCCAGCCGAGACTTCTTCAGGGGTGGGAACCGCCGTTGATCCGTCCTCCATTGGGGGATTGAATCCATGAAGTTCGATTCCCTCACAGCTACATCCCTTAAGGGATGTTTGTGTTGCACTCTCTTAGTTCTCAATTCCCCAGCTTTAGCGCAATCAAACCTTCTACCTTCAAGACCGGTCTGGGAGCCGTCACCCATGGAACCGTTCAATCGGTCCCTTGGCTGGACTGCCGTGGATCAGTTTGGGGAATTTCCTTCACAATTCAGCCCTGTACCTGCCAACATGGATCCCAAAGTATTGGCAGCAAAGCCGAGGGTTGAAGGTCCTTATAAATCCCGTGGAATTTACGGTATTGGAGGAGGTGTGAGACCTGGATCTTACACAGGTGACCCCACCAATGGAATCGTGACAGGACGCATTGGCTACAAACTAGATGATGTGTTTTCCATATCGTTGCGACCCTCCGTTATCATCAACTCAGGATATTACAATAATGATAACAACAACAATAACAACAACAACTACGACGGATGGGAGTATCGTTTCCCCCTCACTCTTGACCTCTTCCACAGGGGCTTGGTCACCCCCTTTGTTGGGGGGGGGATTGCCACTAACGTGGACAACCTCGGCTATACCGATGGCATGCTTACAGCTGGGGTTGATTTGAATATTACCAAGTGGTTAACAATAGGGTCCAATGTTAATTACATTTACCAAAGCAATATTAATGATACTGACTGGGAAGTTCTCAGCATGATTTATCTCAGGTTCTGATTCTCATTCAGGCACTGACATAATCATTTCCTTTATATTATTGCGCTGTTCTGCGTCATATCCCCACTTCTCCAGGAATTGTTGATCATCACCATGACCCTCCAAGCCTCTGAGCAATTTCTCCAGTCTCACTTTCACCAACTTTGAATCGAGCTGTCTCAGCAGATCTAGAGAACGGCTTTGGACTCTTAAAGATCCATCAAGCAAATTAGCTTCTTGATTGCGATTATGCAGGACGCACATGGCCGTGCTCATCGCAAGATTTTTAACGGTTAGATCGACCACTTGCTCGCCAGCACCTCTCAACTGATTTAGCAGGACCTCAGGCAAACGATCCATCAAGGGAGAGTCGCCAGTGAGGGATACAACAAAGAAACCCCTCGCTCCATCCCTCTCTTGCACCAATTGCCCCACCAGATCGGCAAGAACATCATCACTCAGCTCGTCCTTATCCCAGAGAGCGATCCATTCGGCACTCTGAGCAATGGCTTCCTGAAATGAAGGTGGCCTAGACATCGGCAATCTCTCAACACAACTCCCATTTTCGCCGGAAAGGAGGCCCACCTGCCAGATTTGAGAGATGGATCAGACTCCCTCCCCGCAGAATTTTCGTTCAGGATTCGTGGCGCTGGTCGGGCGACCCAACGTGGGCAAGTCCACGCTCCTGAATCGCCTCATCGGACAAAAGGTGGCCATCACCTCCCCCGTGGCCCAGACGACCCGACGTCGATTGCGAGGAATCCTCACCCGTCCGGAAGGACAGGTCATCTTTGTGGACACCCCTGGAATTCACAAACCCCATCACCTCCTGGGAGAACGTCTTGTGAGAAGTGCTCGGGAAGCGATCGGAGAGGTGGATCTTGTGCTCCTGCTCGTGAACGGATCCACGCCCGCAGGCCGTGGAGATGGCTTCATCGTTGATCTACTCAGACAGAGCCGGTGCCCGGTGCATGTGGCACTGAACCAGTGGGATCTGGTGGAGAACAGACACGCCCAGGACCTGCTGGAGAGCTACCGGCTGCTTCTTGCGACTGAAAATCTGGGAGTTCCTTCGACTCACTGGCCCATCCATCGTGTGAGCGCTCTTACAGGACAGGGAACGGAGTCCCTCCTGCAGGCTCTTGTGAAGGATCTCCCGTTGGGTCCATGCCTGTACCCAGCGGACGCTGTGAGTGATCAATCAGAAGAGTCGCTGCTGGGTGAACTCATCCGTGAACAGGTGCTCCTGAAGACCAGGGAAGAGGTGCCACACTCCGTTGCTGTGCTGATCGAGCAGATTGTGGAAGACCCCAGGACTGGGACAAGCGGTGGTTCCAGAGTTGCCGTGCTCGCCACCGTGCTGGTTGAGCGTCAGAGCCAGAAGGGCATCCTGATCGGACGGGGTGGGCAGATGCTCCGAAGCATCGGCTCTGGAGCCAGGAAACAGATGGAAGCATTGCTTGACAGCTCGGTGTATCTGGAACTTTTTGTGAAGGTTGTACCGCACTGGCGCCGGAGCGCCGCACGCCTCGCCGAACTCGGTTATGGCGAGGGAGGCTGAAGCGTCTGACAAGACATCAGCTCGACCCCTTAAGTTCAGAAATCACAGCGGCAGGATCTTTGACGGCCTATCCCCCAGTGGACCTCCACAGCTTTCTCGAGCTCAGTGCAGGCCAGTGGTTGGCCCTGCGCAGCCTCATGGACTCCGAGTCTGGAGCCTCACTAGAGGATTGGCATACTTCGGAACGTGGCGAACTCGAAATCAAGGCCACGGAGATGGCAGGCCATCAGGAACTGGAGATCACCCTGCCTGATCAGTCCAAACACAAGCTGAGCTTCCAGCCAGACGGAAATGTGTGGATTAATTCCCGTCGAGGGCAATGGCAACTCCATGCCGACGGCACTCTGGAACTGGAAGTGCAGCAGGACACCATGCGGGTGAAAGAGCGGATCTGGTTCAGTAAACCCAACCTGCGGTTACGTTGCACCCTCGAACAATTCCTGGATGGGCGCCCCGGGCGTGCAAGCTTCAGCACTGAGATTCGCAGAATGACTCGAGCTACTGAAGAGAAGCAGGCCCAACCTAACTAACTTCAGCGTCATGCGAATTGATGTGATCAGCCTGGCGCCAGAAGCCTTCCAATCACTGTTGCAGCTTGGGGTAATTGGACGGTCTCTTTCTCGAGGCATTGCTGATCTTCACATCCACAATCCCCGTGATTATGCCACGGATCGTTATCGGAAAGTGGATGATGAACCTTATGGAGGAGGAGCAGGAATGGTGCTCAAACCTGAGCCCATTTTTGCCGCATTTGACGCCATCCCCGTGCAGGGGAATCGAACCACAGTGCTGATGACGCCTCAGGGGAAGCCTTTGCATCAGGCAGATCTGGAGCGATGGGCCCACACGACGGATCAAATGGTGATCCTCTGCGGGCACTATGAGGGCTTTGATGAACGGATTCGTACCCTGGCTGATGAGGAAATTTCCCTGGGCGATTTCGTGCTCACCGGCGGAGAGCTGCCTGCCATGACGGTGATCAATGGCGTCGTACGCCTGCTGCCCGGAACCGTAAACACTCCTGCTTCCCTTGAAGATGAGAGCCATCGCGGCCTCCTCCTCGAACACCCCCACTACACCCGCCCAGCTGAGTTTCGCGGAATGGAAGTGCCTGCAGTGCTCCGCAGCGGAGACCACAGGGCCATCGCCCAGTGGCGTCAAGAGGAGCGCAGACGACGCACCCTGGAGCGCCGCCCTGACCTCTATGCGCAGTGGCAAGCTCAGGACGCTGAGTGAACCTCCCATGAACCTCCGCATCGGTCATGGCTATGACATCCACCGCCTGGTGATTGGGAGGCCATTGATCCTGGCAGGCGTCCCCCTGGATCATCCTGGGGGCCTCGGACTGGATGGCCACAGCGATGCGGACGTGCTTGTGCATGCCTTGATGGATGCTCTGCTAGGGGCCCTGAGCCTGGGGGATATCGGTGAGCATTTCCCACCAGGAGATGACCGCTGGAAGGATGCGGACAGCCTGAAGCTCCTGACGCAGGTGATGGCCATGGTGCGGGAGCATGGTTGGGAGGTGATCAATGTGGATCTGGTGGTGGTGGCGGAGCGGCCCAGGCTCAGGCCTCACATCGAACAGATGCGAAGCAATCTTGCAAGCCATCTGCAGATCCGTTGCGATCAGGTGGGGGTGAAAGCCACCACAAACGAAGGACTTGGGCCCACGGGACGGGAAGAAGGCATCGCGTCCTATGCGGTTGCCCTCCTCCAGCGGTCCTAGCCACCTTTTTGTGTTGAATTGCTTAGGTTTGTGCAGGCAACCCACGACTTTCTAGAGCAGCAGTGGATCAGGAGCGCCCCCCCACCAATGACCAGCGCGAGATCCAAAGGGAGGGACTGGAGGCGCTGATCGAGGTGGATGTGAGGGAGGGACCAGAGGCGGAGGGCGATGGCTGGCAGGTGAGCGTGGTGGAACATCTCAGGCTGGAGGTGCCAGCCGATGCCAGGGAGGCCTGGATCGCGGCTGAGCTTCAGACCTGGGATCCCTGGCTCAGGGAGCAGAAAGGGTTTGTGAGGCGGGAACTGCTCTGGGATGGTGGCCGCCAGGAAGGAGTGCTGCTGATCCACTGGAGCAATCGCGACGACTGGAAAGCGATTCCCGAATCAGTGGTGACCGCCATCCAGCAACAGTTTGAATGCTCCGCCAAGCAGATCCTTGCCCTTCCCTCTCACAGCGACAATCCCTTCCCGCTGGTATTTGCAGGCGAAAGCTCCGTTTCATGATCAGCAGCGCCAATCTGGATCTCAACCGTCGTGAGCGACTCGGGATGGTGGAGGCTGTATGGGGCCAGCACAAACGGGCAGATCAGATCGCAGCCATCCTCTCCGACCTGGTGGGCGCTGGAGAGATCGGCCTGGTGACAAGGGTCTCTCCCAGCAAGGCTCAGGCGGTGATCCGCTTGCTGGGGACTCCTGGGCCTTCCACTCCTGAGGTGACACACCACCCGGAAGCTCGCTGCCTCATCGCTCCCCAACTGCCACCTATCGACCCGGCCAAAGGGCAGGTGGTGGTGGTGACAGGGGGCACAAGTGACCAGGTGGTGGCCCAGGAGGCCAGCCTTGCCCTGCGGTGTCACGGCATCTCCTGCCAGCTGATACAGGATGTTGGTGTCGCAGGGCTGCACCGGATACTGGAAAGGCTCCCCGAGCTGCGTGGGGCCTCGATCCTGATCGTGTGCGCTGGGATGGAAGGGGCACTTCCGACGGTAGTGGCTGGTCTGCTGCCCCAGCCAGTGATCGGAGTTCCCATCTCCGTGGGATACGGGGTGAGCAGCGGAGGGCAGGCTGCTCTGCAGGGGATGCTCGCCAGCTGCGCACCTGGGCTCAGCGTGGTGAACATTGACAATGGCTATGGGGCAGCCATGGCCGCTCTGCGCATTCTCAATGGCAGAGCGGCTGGCTGCGGGTGATCACAAGTGCTGCAACTGGGGATACGCGGTGAGCAGTTCCTCGGTGGTGAGGACTTCACCAGCTCCCTCGGGCTGCCAGATCACCTCCAAGGCAAGGAGATCCTCATCGCCGATGGCCCCAAGCTGTTGGAGCGCTTCCCTCAGAGCATCGGCAGTGTGGGCTTCCTTGATGGCCAGGCGGTGGCGGGTGGCCACAAGGACCGTGACGGCAATGAAATCGCTGGTGGCATCGCTGGCGCCCTGAAGGGTGCCCGAGAGCGTGTCCTGGCTGCGGCGGCCGGCCACATTGGTGGTGAGTTCCTTTCGGAGCTTGCTGCGCTCCTGCATGGACAAGCGGTTGAACGTGCTCTCTGCAGCGTTGAAGGACACCTGGGCCGCCTCGGCATTGGCATAGACCCAGAGTTCGGGGTTGCGAAGCAGGGAAAGGGTTGTCTCCTGAAGGACCCTTTGCAGACCGGACGTGGTGCTGGTGTCCGCCGTAGCGGCCATCCGTCGCAGATCAGCCTGGAGCTGCTTGGCAGAAGGAAGAAGACCCACCTGGATCTGGGCGATGGAGACCGGTCCCTCCAGGCTCCCGTAGGAATCGTCCCCAGGGAGGCTGCCGCCATAGGAGGTGGAGCTGCTGGGGCGTATGGCATTCACCATCAGGCCCAGGACAGCCATCAGGACAAGAAATCCGAGCAGCCCGCCGCCAAAGCCGAAGATGGGAACGACGAAGGGGAGTCCGAAGCCACCGCCGCCGTAGTACCCACCCCCGTAGTAGCCGCCTCCGTAGGGGACAGGGATGTAGGTGCCACCGGTGCGGCCCGATCCTCCACTGTAGCGTCCACCACCACTTCCATACCCGCGGGGGGAAGGGGCCGAACGGAAACTGCCCCCACCAATGCGTCCTCCGCTGGCCGCATCGGCCGCACGGGGGGCGGCAAGGAGGAGATTGGTGAGCAGGATGGGCACCACCATCAAGCTGGCAACGCGCTTGAAAAGACGGAATCCCATGGAGGATTGAACCCAGAGATGAAAGACCATAGAAATCTACGTACCTCCTCCCACAATGGTGACCACCTCCATCACATCGGATTCCACCACCATTCTCCCCCCCCATTGAGAGCGGGACAGGATCTCTCCGTTGAGTTCAACGACCACCACCTCAGGTTGGTAGCCCAGATGGATCAGGAGATCTCTGAGTTCCAGGTTCGCTGGACAGGCCATCCTTTCCCCATTCACGGAAATGGTGATCACGCTGCGGCCTCAAGCTGATCCAGCAGGGCTCTGGTGGCGCGATGGGGATTCACCGCCTCCGTGATCGCACGAATCACCGCAACGCGCCTTGCCCCGGCCTGCCGGACAGCTGCGACCGTACTGCCATCGATGCCACCAATGGCAAACCAGGGGATGGAGCACTCTGCTGCCGCTGCGGCCACATAGGAGAGACCAACCTGGGAGCGGCCAGGCTTGGAGGGTGTGGCATTGACCGGTCCCACCCCCACATAGTCACAACCATCCAGGACCGCCTGGCGCAGCTGAGCAGGAGCGTGGGTGCTGCGACCGATCAGCCGATCCGGGCCGAGGATCCGGCGCGCCACTTCGGGGGGAAGATCCCCCTGCCCAAGGTGCACCCCATCGGCCTCCACGGCCAGCGCAAGATCCAGCCGATCATTGACGAGAAAGAGAGCCCCATGGCGATGACAGAGCTTGCGTAGGGCGCTGGCCTGCTCCCACCGTTCCAGATCGGTGGGTGGTTCTGCCTTGGGGCGGTACTGCACCAGACGGACGCCTGCCGCCAAGGCCGCCTCGACCACCTCCATCAGGTTGGGGGCCGCTGAGGTGATCAGATAGAGATGGCACTGGGCCAGACGATCTTTTCGAGACAGACCCAAAGCCGTTCGGGACTGACCAAAGGTGAAGCTGCTCTTCAGGCACTCCACCTCCAAGTCGTAGAGGGCGTAGCGAGCCACAGCAGCTTCCTGGGCCAGATGGGGATCACGGGCCCTGGCAAATTCCTCCAAAACCCTCAGAGCTTCCTGAACCCGCGCGGCATTGGCCTCCACCACGGCGAGGGGCTCAGATCGTCCGTCCTGGGCGGGGTGGGAAAGGCCCGTAGCCACATCCCCAGCCGTATCCCGAGCCATTTTGTAGGCCAGACGATGGCATTGCCCCAGTCGCTGGCGGAGATCCTTGAACCGTTCCACCAGATCCTGCCGGTTGAGGGCAAAACGACACCAGTCCTCCAGGACCCTCAAACCCTCTCGGGCCCGATCCAGATTGGCATCCAGAAGCCGATCGACCGGAGCGACCGACGCATCGCTCGGAGCACTCTCAACCAGTGGCGAATCGGATGGGGAACGGGTGGAGTCAGTCATGGCAGAGATCAGTTGCCCATCTCTCAGGTGGCCATCTCAAGATGTTGTCTGGCGTCGTACACGTCTGAGCCGATCTGTCGAGACAGCTCTTCCAGGTTGGCAAAACGGCGCTGCTCCCGAAGCCAGCGCACGGGTTGCACCACCAGTTTGCGGTCCACGAGATCCTCATCCCTGTCGAGCAGATGCACCTCCACTGAAGAGGGCGCCTCAGGATCAACGGTGGGCTGGCGCCCGAGGTTCATTACCGCTGGCATGGGGCTCCAGTCACCAGGCTCCCCTGGCCAAGTGAGCGCGGCATAGACCCCCTCCCTAGGGAGAAACTTGCGACCACTCACTTTCAGGTTGGCCGTGGGCCATCCCAGCTGGCGCCCCAGTCCCCTACCCCTGCCCACCACGCCCTCGAACCGGTACGGGCGCCCCAGAAGGGCCTCTGCTTCGGGAATGCTTCCTTCGCCGAGCGCCTGTCGGATCCGGCTGCTGCTCAATCGCCCTGCTGGATCGTGCACGATCGGCACCACGGCCACCTCAATGCCATGCTGCCGCCCAAGGGAGCAGAGCGCATCGGCATCACCGATGCGACCAGCCCCAAAACGGAAGTTCTCCCCAACAGCCACACATCTTGCGCTCAGTTGGCCGGAGAGCACCTCCACCACAACCTGTTCGGGGCTCAGGGAAGCCATCTGGGCCGTGAACGGCAGCAGGACCAACTGCTCCATGCCGAGGGGGTCCAGCAAGGCGAGCTTCTCCTCCGGCAAATCCAGCACTAGACGGGTTTCGCCGTAGAGAACCTCCCGGGGATGGGGCCAGAAACTGACCACCGTGGGCACCGGTTGCACCTGGTCCTGAGCGGCCATTGCCCTCGCTCGGGAGATCACCAGACGGTGTCCTGCGTGCACACCATCAAAGGTGCCCAGCGCCAGGGCCGTGGGACAACGCACCTGCGCCGGCGGGGAGAGGCTGGTCACAGCGGGAGCAGCAGGGAAGGGCACTGGCCATGCCCTGAAGATGCAGGCGTAAGGATGGGCCTTGCTCTCACTGTCTTGATCTTCCCATGGCAAGTTGGTGGACAGCTGACCATGACCATGGCTGAACCCCTTGACCTGTACCGGATTTCCGCTGCTCTACGACGCATGGGCTGGGTGCGGTTCTGGAGTCAGCTCACCCTCGGTGTGGTGGTGATCGGGGTGCTCTTCTTCAGCAAGATCGGGAACCAGCTGGCGGCCAATTCCCAGCGGGCCCTTGGACTGGGCCCGGGGCTCTCATTAACAACGCTGGCCTTCCTGGTGTTGTTGTGGAGTCTCTGGCATGGCTGGCTGGTCGTGCGCTGCGGGCGCGCCCTGGATCGGCCCGTACGACCCAGCAAGGGGGAAACGGCCCAGCTCCTGAAACGCGGACTCCTCGGAGATCTGCTGGGACTCACCCTGGCCGTGGTGGGCTACCAGGCCCTGGCTGGCAGCCTCTTCGTGCAGGCCTCCCTGCAGGCTCCGGGATTTTTTGGCGCCCCGATCAATGCCGGTCTGAACAGGGTGGTGGGTTTTCCCATCACGTCCATCGAGATGCTCGGCGTGCTGAGCAACACCCAGGTGCTGTTTGCCCACCTGATCGGCCTGATGTTTTCCCTCTGGATGCTGCAACGTATTTACAGAAGGACCTAAAGGCCCTCGGGCATGCAATCCAGATGGGGCAACGCTGCGGGATCTCCCCGCCAGAACAGTTCCGGCTGCAGCGGCGACAGACTCGCCCCATTCGCCTGAATCCAGGCCACATCCGTCGGCCAGTTCAGAGGACCGGCCACCTGGGTTTCAAGATCATTGACGACTTCCCCGGCCAGCCAGTAATAAGTGCGGCCCCTCGGATCAACGCGGCGGTCAAACTGATCGGCATAGCGGCGCACCGCTGGCCGACACCAGCGCAGGGGGCCCATGGACTCCCCAGGCACAGGGGGCACATTCAGATTGAGCAGCAAGCCCTCGGGCCAGCCCGTCGCCAGGATTCCCTCCGCCACCTCCAAGGCCAGACGCGCTGCGGGTTCAAACTCCCGCCAACCAAAATCCGCCGCACTCACGGCCATGGCCGGGAGGCCCTCAATGGTGCCTTCCATGGCCGCGGCCACGGTGCCGGAATAGAGGACATCCGTGCCCAGATTGGGGCCATGGTTGATGCCCGAGAGGACCAGATCCGGTGGGCCCTCCAGGAGTCGAAACAGTGCCAGCTTCACGCAGTCGGCAGGGGTACCGCTGCAGGCCCACGCCGTCACTCCCGCAGTGAAGAGTTCATCGGCGCGCTCCGCACGAATGGGTGTCTGCAGGGTGAGGCCATGCCCAGTAGCAGAGCGCTCCTGATCGGGGCAGACCACCGTGACCCGATGGCCCCTTCGGTGGGCCTCCCCGGCCAGGGCCTGGATCCCATCGGCGAAGACACCGTCATCATTGCTGATCAGAATGCGAAGCGGGGTGAACGCGGATGGCGCTGTCATCGGGAATGCCTGGGGAGAAAAGCCCCAGGGGCAGATTAGTCAGCTGCCTAGAGTCGACCCCAGCCATCGACCTGCCGTGAGCGCCACCATCAGCCTTGAGGAGCTCAGCCAGCACCTGGAGCAACTGGAAAGGGAGGCGGAGGGAGCCATCCGACAGGCCCATACCCCTGTGGAGCTGGAGGAGCTGCGTGTCGGGCTGCTCGGGCGAAAGGGCAGGCTGAGTGCCGTTCTTGGAGCCATGGGACAACTCCAGGGAGAGGAGCGACCCAAGCTGGGCGAACGCGCCAACCGACTCAAGGAGCAGGTGCAGCTGTTGCTGGGCCAGAGACTGGAACACCTGCGTGCTGCAGAGATGGAGGAACGGCTTCAACGGGAAGGGATCGACGTGACGATGCCACCCTGCGGAATCCGGCCAGGCCATCGGCACCCGCTGGTGAAGACCAGTGAGGAGATCGTTGATCTCTTTGCAGGACTGGGGTACCGCGTATCGGAAGGGCCGGAGATCGAGACCGACCACTACAACTTCACGGCACTGAACATCCCTCCTCACCATCCCGCCAGGGACATGCAGGACACCTTCTACCTGGAGTCAGGAGGAGGCGATCTGGAGACAGGAACCGGGAAGGATCAGCGGTTGCTCAGAACCCACACATCTCCAGTGCAGATCCGCTTCCTGGAAGCGAATCCTCCCCCTGTGCGGGTGGTGGCCCCAGGCCGGGTGTTCCGAAGGGATTCCATGGATGCCACCCATTCCCCGGTCTTCCATCAGGTGGAGGTTCTGGCCATCGATGAGGGCCTGGATTTCAGCCATCTGCGGGGCACAGTGACAACGTTCCTGAAGGCCTTTTTCGGAGACCTGCCGGTGCGGTTCCGCGCAAGCTACTTCCCCTTCACCGAGCCCTCAGCAGAAGTGGATGTGCAATGGCGAGGCCGCTGGCTGGAGGTGATGGGCTGCGGCATGGTCGATCCTGCGGTATTGGAAGGCCTGGGAATCGATCCTGAGCGCTGGAGCGGTTTTGCTGCGGGCCTCGGCGTGGAACGCTTCTGCATGGTGCGCCACGGCATTGATGACATCCGTCGGCTCTACACAAGCGATCTGCGCTTCCTGGAACAGTTCTGAGCATGCGCCCATACACTCATTAGGCCCTGTGACCTGCGATCGGTGCCCCGCGTTGGACTGATCGTGAATGACGGCAAGGCTGTGGCACTTGCCACGGCCGACACCATCGAGGCTCGCCTGAGCGAGGCCGGGATCTCGGTGGTGCGCGTCAGCAGTTCCGGTGGGGTGGTGGGCTTCGCCAACCCGGATCAGCATCTGCGGGGAGTTGGCTATTCCGCCTGTGTGCCCAAGGGGTTTGATGGGGGTCTGTCCCTTGCTGTGGTGCTCGGCGGTGATGGCACCGTGCTCTCCGCCGCCCGGCAGACCGCACCGATCGGCGTACCGATCCTCACCATCAACACCGGGCACCTGGGGTTCCTCGCCGAGGCCTATCTGAAGGATCTCGATCGGGTGCTGGACCAGGTGGTGGCCCAGCAGTGGACCGTGGAGGAGCGCACCATGCTGGTGGTGACCGTGATGCGCGGCGAGCAGCGCCGCTGGGAACTGCTCTGCCTCAATGAGATGGCCCTGCACCGGGAGCCCCTCACCAGCATGTGCCATTTCGAAGTAGCCATCGGCCGCCACGCCCCGGTGGACATCGCTGCCGATGGGGTGATCCTCTCCACCCCCACCGGATCCACCGCCTATGCCCTGAGCGCTGGGGGGCCTGTGATCACCCCTGACTGCCCGGTGCTGCAGCTCACCCCGATCGCAGCCCATTCCCTGGCCTCCAGGGCACTGGTGTTTTCGGATCGCGAACCGGTGACGGTGTTTCCTGCCACGCCTGAACGGCTGATGATGGTGGTGGATGGCAGTGCAGGCTGCTATGTGTGGCCTGAGGATCGCGTCCTGATCCGCCGCAGCGAGCATCCTGTCGGTTTTGTGCGCCTGGCTGACCACGAGTTCTTCCAGGTGTTGCGCAACAAGCTCGGATGGGGGCTGCCCCACGTGGCCAAGCCCCGGGCACCGCAGAGCGATGACTGAGCCGGGGCCGCTGGTGCTTCTGGGTGGAGAGATGGCCATGGCGCTCGCCGCACGCCTCGAGGCGTCCGGGTACTGCACGGCCCCCCTGCCCCCCATGGAGTCCAGCGATACCGCAGACGACGCCGCACCAGCGGCGGTGCTCTTGTCTCCCTCTGAAGACCAACGGATCCCAGCCCTGCGCCAGCGCTGGGGGAGGGTACCGATCCTGCTTGGCAGCTCCCAGGACGATATTGAGGCCAGATGCCAAGCCCTGGGACGGGGAGCGGATGATCTGTGGCTAAGCAAGGCAGGGCCCAGTGATCTGCTGACCCGGCTACGCCTGCACCTGAAGCTCGGTGCATCGGCCCGCAGCGATGGAACTCCCACCATCACCGTGGGGGACCTGGAGGTGGATCCGCAGCAACAGACCGTGGTACGGGGGGGGAGTCCACTTTCACTGACAGCGCGGGAATTTCAACTGCTGCTGCTGCTGCTTCGGCACAGCCCGGAGGTGGTGAGCCGGGAGCAAATATTCAGGGAGATCTGGCCAGAGGAGCGGACCGCCGGCAGCAACGTGATTGAGGTGTATGTGCGCTATCTCCGCCGGAAGCTGGAGGCGGCTGATCAGCCCAGGCTGATCCACACTGTCCGGGGACAGGGGTACTGCCTCAGGAAATGACCAAGGAACTGCTGCACTCCGGTGTGCTGATGGGCTGCCTGGCAGGAGCCGGGCTTCTGATGTCTGCCTGCTGGGCGGATGGCGTGGAAGCCGGCCCTCCGCAGGTTCTCCCCGTCCAAGCCCGCTGGTGCCTCAGCGATACTCCCCCCCGCTGCATTGATCTGGAGGTCCCGAGCACCCCGCAGCAGTACAGCATGGGTCTGCAGCAACGGCCGGCGCTCCCCCCTCTGCGTGGGATGTGGTTCAACTTCAGCCCCCCAGCCATGGCGAAATTCTGGATGCATCGCACCCTGGCGCCCCTGGATCTGGTTTTCATCGCCAATCAGCGCATTCTCAGCATCGAAGCGAATGCCCCGGTCTGCACAAAGCTGCCCTGCCCGGTCTATGGGCCCGAGGTGCCGGTGGATGGGGTGGTGGAACTGGGCGCGGGCGAAGCGGAGCGCCTCGGGCTCAAGGCGGGGATGCCGGTTCAGATCCGCTGGCTTCCGCAACCCGCCACCCCTTGAGAATCAGCACGGGATTGAGAGGGGCCAGGCGTGTGCCATCGGCGAGAGGTACCCCACGCCACACCTGCAGCTGGCTGACCGCCACCTGCAGCCCGGCGGCTTCCAGCTCCCCACGCACCTCAGCGAGGGCTTCCAGGGTCGCCAGGGGCACGACGATCATCCCGAGGGGCCTCAATCGACTCAGAGCGGCTCGCACCACCTCGCGGCGATGACGTCCCCCCCCCGCCGATGAGCACCCGGTCCGGGGCAGGCAGATCCGCCAAGGCCAAAGGGGCCGCCCCCTCCACAACCCCCGCTGGCTTCACCCCAAGCCATCTGGCATTGCGTTGGATCAACGCACGAGCGCCAGGGCGGCGCTCCACCGCCCAGAGCTGCAGGGCTGGCCGCAGACGGAGGGCTTCCAGCCCGACCGAACCCACCCCGGCGCCCACATCCCACAACACCCCCTTGGGGGGCAGCTCCAGCTCGGCCAGGAGCTGGATGCGCACCTCACGCTTGGTCATCAGCCCGGGATGATCACTGATCTGGTGCCAGAGCCCATCCTCCAGCCCAAAGAGCGGCAACCGCGTTGGATCGGGGTCATCTGGCGGCTCGGCCACAAGCACCACCAGATGCAGGGGATCGAGATCCGCAGGAAGAGGATGAGCTGAAGGCAGCCGGCGCACCTGTTCCCTGGGATGGCCAAGCCGTTCGCAAACCCATAGGGCATAGCTCGAGGCCAGGCCGGAGGCCACCAGTGCGAGCCGCACGGCCTCCGCCCCCTGCTGAGCGGGATCGGTGAGAACAACCAGGGCAGGGGGACGCCGCTTCAAGGCCTCGGCAAGGGGCTCCGGATTGCGCCCGTGCAGACTCACCCACTGGGCGTCTTGCCAGGGGCGGCCCAGCCGGGCAAAGGCCAGCTGAAGGGATGTGGGGGAAGGGTGAAAGGCCAGGCAATGGGTGGGCAGGTGATCCACCAGCAGACGCCCGATCCCGAACCAGAGGGGATCCCCGCTGGCAAGGAGCACACCCACCTCTCCGGCTTCCAGAGCCCTGCCCAGCCATGGGAGGAGCTCATCCGGCTGATCCGTGGCCACGAGCTCAGGCGGCGCCTGGAGCGAGCCACTCCACGCCAGGAGGTCGGCATGAAGCCGGCGCGGAGCCGCGACCCAGTCCACCTCTCGCAATCGCTGCCTCCAGGCGGGACTGAGCCCCTCCAGACCCGAGGCATCAGTGCCCACCACATCCAGATGGCCATTGCTCATGATGCCAAGCAAGACGGATGACTCTCCACCATGGCCGATCGTCGCCAACGCATTCATGAGCTGGTGGTGGCCCTGATGGCCCTCCAGGCGGATCTGGAACTCCTCAGCGAGGATGGTGGACCGATGGGCCCAGGCCCTGGGGAGGCCAAGGGCCATCCCGGAGAAGCGATGAAGCGAAGCCGACGGGTGATTCGTCACTACCAGGCCCTCGTGCACTCCGCGATCACGCTGGATGCCCTGATTGATCAGGATCTGGCGGGAGGATCTCTCGGTGCCTCTCTGCAGGGAGAAGGGGACCGAGACGGCCTCTGACAGAGAACAGCATTGGTGGAGCAGCAGGGACTCAGGCCAGCTCAGGCAGGACATTTGCGACCAGCTCCTGTTCCAGACGAGCCTGATCGAGATGGCTCCCCAAACGTTCCACGATGGACTGGGCATCACGCACGGCATTGCCCAGGCAGCAGGTGCCACCGGGCGAAGGGGTGACGTTGAACACCAGACCGGGACAGGCGGGAATGGTGACCTCACCAAGCAGCAGACGGCGCTGCTGTTTATCGATCAACTGGGGACGCACCCCCCCATAACCTTTGGCGAACTGGAGGTCATCGATCTGGAGGTCCGGCACGATCTTGCGCACATCCTCCAGAAATAGACGGCGTCGCAGACCGGGTACTTCATAGAGAAGATTGCGCAGGATGTAGGCACGAATCTCACGATCGCCAAAGAGCTGGCCCAGTACAGCAAGCACCCTGCCATCCAGACGAAGCACCTCAAGAAATTCGCGGAAGGAAGCCGGGCGATAGCGTTCGAGCAGTGGCAGAAGAAGGGCCGTGGGCCCAAAGCGGGTCTGCCCATCCACCCGCACATCGGGATCCCCATGCAGGGCAGCAAAGGGAAGTTTGTCGTTCTGCATGGTGTAAACCTTCCCCCTCAGAACGGCCGGAGAAAAATAGAAACTACCGGCCACCGGCAGACACGAATACTGCAGGCCGTAGCCCATGCGTTGAGCCAGTAGCAGGCTGTGGGCCCCGGCATTCACCACGAGATGGCGGGCTCTGAGGCTTCTCGGTGCGGAGAGCCGCCCTGGCGCACCCTCCGCGCCGGGCCAGGGAGCCAGCTCCACCAGAAAGCCATCCCCATCAGGGATGATCCTCCGGAGCTCGGTTCCGAGATGGAGGCCAAGGGTGCGCTCCGGCTGGGAAGCCAGGAGCTCTGTGGCCTGCTGAACAAAGGAGCGGGCCAAGGCCTCGTAATCCACTGCCGTAGCCTCGCCGCGAATGCCGATGGCGGCCAACGCCTCACTCCTGGGCTGGCCATGCACCAGGGCAACCCTGGGCTCCCAGTCCGCGATCGTCGCTTGATCCAGCCACTGCATGGCTGGGAAAAACGGGGAGAACCTCTCGAAGCGCTCCCGCAACGTGGCCACCTCAGCCTTCCCCACGGCCAGAACCATCTTCTGGGTGTTGAACACGCAGCTCTCCCTCAGGGCGGGAGGCAGCAGGGCGGCGTAGCGGCTGATCATCCCGGCGATGCTCTGCACCTTGAGAGCCTTCTCGAGGCTGTAGTTGGTCTCGATATCGCCGCAGTGAATGGTCTGACTGTTGCTGGAGGCCCGCGAGTTCACCTGGGCCAGCTGGCCGTAGCGCTCGACCAGCGTCAGGTGGCGCAACGTGCTGTAGCGAGAGAGAACGAACAGCAGAGCTGTGCCACAGACCCCACCACCGACGATGAGCACATCGGTGGTGGGGAGGGTTTCGGACTCAGCGGCAGGCGGGTGCTGCTGAGGCGTGAAAGCCATGGAGGGGTGGCATCGCAGACCCCATGGTGACGGATCAGCTGTCCCGCAGGTGGTTTATGCTTCTTTGGCTGACCTTCCCTCGGGAGGCGGTGGCACCAGGGCGATTAGCACAGTGGTAGCGCACTTCCTTCACACGGAAGGGGTCACTGGTTCGAATCCAGTATCGCCCATCACAAGATCCCACGTATCAGAGATTCCAAGCGCTTGAGGGCAGATGAAAACCCTTTTTCACGGAATGAAATGAACCCTGGGTAGAGTGATCCTGATTGACGCCAATTGTTCTCGGCATGAAAGTCACCGTACTGGGGCACGCTTGTTTATATATTGAACACAAGAACGTACGTCTTCTGATTGACCCCTGGCTGACAGGGTCCTGCTACTGGAGAAGCTGGTGGAACTATCCCGAACCTCCTGCTGAAATTCTTCAGTCCCTTGAACCAACACATATTTATATCACTCATTTACACTGGGATCATTATCATGGGGCAACACTGAGATACTTCCACAAGGATGATCCCGTCATCCTGCTGCCAAAATGTCCGACAACACGGATGGCAGATGACATGAGGAGGGATTTCCGTTTTTCCCGCATCAGAGAGCTTGTACATGCACGCCAATACGCACTGGCCGATGATTTTAAGGTTTACTCCTACCAGTTCAATCCTGTATTCATCGACTCCAGCCTCGTTATTGAAGCAGGAGATACGACGATTCTGAATGCAAATGATTCAAAGGTCTTCGGCTTATCTTTCCATCAGATCATCAACAGCCATAAGAGATTTGACTTTGTCTTTCGCAGCCATTCATCCGCCTCCCCCGATCCATACTGCGTGGAGGGAGTGAATCCCTGGGAAACATCAAGGAACCCCAAGGAGTATGCCAAAGACTTCCTTGCATTCGCCAAGACTTCTAGGGCCAAGTATGCCATACCCTTCGCCTCAAGCCACGTCTATTTACACAAAGACACAGCGAGATTCAATGAATTCTATAATTCCCCTCTGAATGTCTTGCGCGAGCATGAGAAAGACCCAAACCCCTCCTTCCAATGCATTCTCATGCCACCTGGATCATCCTGGTCTGAACTGGAAGGATTCACACTTTGCGATCACGACTACACCTTGATCAATTCGGACATCAAGGCTCTTGCAGACAAACACCAAGAATCACTTGAAAAGTCTTACAAGAGAAGCCGTTCATCCTCTTTCAACGAAGGATCATTTCGCCGCTATTTCACGGCTTTTGCCAAATGCCTTCACTTTCCAATAAAGCCCTTACAATTTGCATTTTTTATCAGCCCTGAAATCGAAGGTCCCGCAATTGGCAACCTGGCAATCGTGAGCACCCGCCGACAAAGCATCGACTGTGTTTCTAATGTATCCTATAGCTCTGAGCTTCTTAACGCTCACAACCTCAGCTTCATTCTCAGGGTGAGTCCGGTCGTCGTCAATGATTGCACAGCAAAAAAAATGTTCAACACCTTCAGCGCCTCGAAACTTTTGCGAATTCATCCCCGAGGGAAAGAGGTTGACTACAAGCGTTTCTTCACCTTGGTTGATCTCTATGAAAACGATGGACTGCCACTCTGGCGCATTTTTGAATCCAGGCAGCTGATCAATAGATTGAGACGTTTCCGAGAATTCCTCGATTTATTTTGGTATGTCTATATCGTTCGCATCCGCAAAGCCTCCTTATCAAATGTCTGGGCGGGAGAGCAGAAACGCCTTCACCCATGATCCACGGCCTGCAGGTGTGCTCTCCTCTGGCCATACTGCAGAAGGCTGGAACCGTGATCTTGAACAACCCAGAGGCCCCACTCTCTACCCTTGCACCAGGTGAGGAAACGATTCCAGAGCTGGTGCGGCTCGGTGAGCAGCTGGCCCGAGCCCGCGAAGATGCCGGCCTCTCTCCAGACGCCCTTTCCAAGAGGCTGAAGGTCGAACCACGGCTGCTGCAGGCCCTGGAACGCGGGGAACACAGGGAACTCCCGGAGGGGGTGTTCATTGTGGCCCTGGCTCGCCGGCTTGCCGGAGCTTTGAATGTGAATGTGGAGGAAACTATTGCCCAGGTGCGGCAGAGTCGCTTGATGGGACACAGACCCCAGGGCAGAGGCTCCTCCACCGCAGAGGCGACTTCTCTTCCGCCCCTCAGACCCCCTGTGGCGGCCCGACAGTCCCAACGCCCCCCCAAGCTGCTGCCATCAGCTCGCAGGTCCTCCATCGGATGGCGCTGGCCCCTGACCATCCTGCTGGCGGCCTGCGGAGCGACAGCAGCCTGGTTGCTGCTCACCCAGAGCCGAGAGCCTTCCACCCCTGCCGCCTCTGAAGTAGGCCAATCGGTGCCGGCGGTGAGCCCCCCCGCAGAGCCAGGGAGACAGGAGCAACGCATCACAGCTGCATCCGGCACCACCACCCCATCTGCCCCATCACCCAGCGCGGACACACTCCTGCTGCAATCCAGCGAACCCAGCTGGATTGAGGTGCGCGAGGCCAATGGCAAGGTCCTCTACGAGGGCACCTTCAGTGGAGAGAAACGCTTCCCCCTCGGCAAGGGACTTGAGGTGATCGCCGGACGCCCTCACGCCGTACGGGCCTCAATCGGATCCTCTCCAGCCGCTGCCCTCGGTGGGGTGGGTGACATTCGCTGGAAACGGTTCAGCCCCCCGGGCCTCACGCCAACAGCCCCTGCCGCACCATCCACGACACCTTGAGCTCCAGCCCGGAGGCCTCCAGCACCACCGGTGCACAGGATCTCAGGCTCCAGCACTCCAGGCTGAGATCCTGGGCAGGCTCACCATCCGGGGTTGGTGCTGCCTGGAGGATCACCTCGAAACCCGCCGAGTCCAAACGTCTCACCCTGAGGGCTTCCAAAACCTGATCCGGACGCCGATCCAGCGCCGCGGCCATCCGCAGCAAGAGGGCC
The DNA here is from genome assembly GCA_040375715.1 of Aphanothece sp. GTDB lineage: Bacteria > Cyanobacteriota > Cyanobacteriia > PCC-6307 > Cyanobiaceae > Cyanobium. The sequence continues at coordinate 29,198 of JBEIRX010000008.1, read as the reverse complement.
ATGGTGTTCACCGTGCGCCGGTCCTCCCTGCTCTCGATCAATTGCCAGGACTCGTGGCGCTTCTTGGGAAGGCTGCGCCGGTGGTAGCGGGCCATGGCCGCCACCATCAGATGCTCGGCTTCGGAATAGCCCAGGAGCTCTCCATGGCGAATCAGATACCAGGTGTGCTTGTGATAGGCCGCCACATTGATGTGCTGCCCACAGGTGTGGAGCTGGGCAGCGGCCCAGAGCAGGAGCCTGCCCGGGCCTCCATCTTGATGCAGCCAGCCCCGGGTTTGGTCGTAGAGGCTGAGGGCCAGATCGGCGACTCTGGCAGCCCGCTCCAGATTCACCCCATAACTGCGGGCCAGGTGAAGCACCGTGCGCTCGCGGATCGTGCTCTGGAAGGCAAAACGATCATCCAACAAGCCCTGGCGCAGCATCCAATCCACGATCAGGCCTTCGCGCAGCGCTCGCTCACACACCACCAGCTCGCGCATCTGCAGCATCGCCATCGCCGTGTAAAGGATGAGTGCTCCCGGCACGATGATCTCGGCCCGACGCTCGTTGATGGGGGTCAGCTGCTTCCGCTGCTCCAGGGACATGCCAACCAGGCGATTGAGGAGCCCCTGCAGCCGTGATCGGGTGAGGCGATAGCCCTGCAGCCGCAGGGGCGTTCGCCCTTCCTCCGAGGCCAGAAGGGACGCCATGGCCATGGCCGTGCCGCTTGTGGCCACCATAACGGGCTTCTCACCCGGTTGAAGGGCCTGCCTTAGCTGCGCCACAGCGGGATCGAGGGCCCCCTGGATGTAGGCCTCCAGAAAGGTGCGGCGGGATGGTGGAAGGGGATCCTCCTGACAGAAGTCCCGCTGCAGACGCACGGCGCCGATCCTTGTGCTGGTGAGCACACGGGCATCGGAGCCATCGGCAAGGATCAGTTCCGTGGAACCCCCGCCAATATCCAAAATGATGTGGGGTGTCTGATCGAAGGCCATGCCGGACAGCACGCCCAGATAGATCAGGCGTGCTTCTTCCGGTCCGCTGACCAGATGCACCTCCAGGCCCAGCTGGTCCTGGATCGCCTGCAACACCTCCCGGCCATTGGGGGCCTCCCGCACCGCACTCGTTGCCGCCGTGAGGATCTGCTCCACCCCATGACTCCTGGCCAGATCCCGACAGTGGCGGAGGGTGAGAAAGGCGCGCTCGATGGCCTCACCACCCAGATCACCGGTCACCGGATCCCGCTCCCCCAGACGGGTGGTGGCTTTCTCCGCTAGGAGCACGCGAAAGCTGTGGAGGGAAGGATCCACGGCAGCGATCAGCAGATGGATCGAGTTGGTGCCGATATCGATGGCAGCCACCCGCCGCTCTTCAGATCCTTGGTTTCCCTGGGACGTCGGCGAAACCGAAGGCTCAGTGCTGCCCATCAGGACCAAGCCGGGTGAAGGCCGCGCCACTTTGCCACCCGTGGCCCCCGTCAGACCGTCCTCTGCAGCAATCCGCAGTGCTCGCCTGCCGATAGCCTGATGCCAATGATTGGTTGAGGGTGGGCAGAACACCGGCCATGACCTGGCCCCTGGGCCGACGGGTGGCCAATTGGCTGGAATTGCTTCGCTGGCACAAACCCAGCGGCCGGCTGATCCTGCTCATCCCCGCTGGCTGGGCGCTGTGGCTGAATCCCCTCTCGCCCCCTCCGCCAGCACTGGTTGGGTGGATCGTTCTGGGGGGCCTCGCGGTGAGTGGCGCTGGCTGCATCGCCAACGACCTCTGGGACCGCTCCATCGATCCCCTGGTGGAGCGCACCAGAAGCCGCCCCCTTGCCGACGGGCGCGTGCAGGTGTCGACCGCCTGGGTGCTTCTGCTGTGCTGTCTCCTGACAGCCCTTTTGGTGGTCTTCGCCCTGCCTGGATCCAGCCGGGGGCTGTGCCTGGCCCTCGCCGTGGCGTGCCTGCCTCCCGTTCTGCTCTACCCCTCTGCCAAGCGCTGGTTTGCCTTGCCCCAGATGATGCTGGCCCTGTGCTGGGGATTCGCGGTGCTGATCCCCTGGGCCGCCAGCAGTGGCATGGGGGGCTTTGCAGCAGGTCCGGCGCGCGGAGCCCTGGTCCTCACCTGGCTGGCCGCCCTGCTTTGGACCTTCGGCTTCGACACGGTCTATGCGATGAGTGACCGGGAGGACGATCGCCGCATCGGGGTGCGCAGCAGTGCTCTCACCCTCGGAGCAGCGGCTCCCCTTGTGGTGACCTTCTGCTACGGCCTGGCGGCGGCAGCCCTTGCTGGTGCAGCGGTCCTGCGGGGTGTGGCTCAGCCTTCCTTCTGGGTCCTGTGGACCTTCGCCGCCCTGGCCATGCAGTGGGAAGCGGGCGTGCTGCGGCGACCATCCCTGCCCAGGGCCACCTACGCCAGGCACTTCACCCATCAGGTGATGCTTGGCGGCCTGCTGCTCCTGGCCCTTGTGATGCCTCAGGCATGAGCGATCGGCCGCCGCTCCCCCCTCTGCCACCTCCCCTGCACCCGGGGGATCGGGTGCGGTTGGTGGCAGCCAGTTCTGCTCTGGAGAGCAGCGAACGCCTGGAGGCTGGCCTTCAGGTGCTCCGCAGCTGGGGACTTGCGGTGGATCTATCGCCCATCCTGGGGAGACGCTGGGGTTACCTGGCCGGCAGGGATGACGAACGGGCGGGGGATCTGCGGGGCACGGCTGCCGATGGACGGAACGCTCCGCTGCTGGCCTGTGTGCGCGGGGGCTGGGGGTCTGCGCGGCTGTTGCAGGAGGGGGCAGACTCACGGCAGCAGGCCTGGCTAGATCCCACGGCAGCACCCCAGTGGCTGCTTGGTTTTTCCGATGTCACCTCCCTGCTCTGGGCGCGCTGGGCGCAAAGATGCAGCGGGGGGGTGCATGGACCTCTGATCACCACCCTGGGGGAGGAGCCCGCCTGGAGCCAGGAGCGGCTCCAGCACTTGCTCTTCGGGAAAGGCCTGGGGCCACTGGAGGGCTGTGGATGGATCGGTGGGGTGAGGGAAGGACCGCTCCTTGTCGCCAACCTCACGGTGGCCACCCACCTGCTGGGCACTCCCCACCTGCCCGATCTGAAGGGGGCGATCGTGGTGTTCGAGGACGTGGGGGAGGCCCCCTATCGAATCGAGCGGATGCTCACCCACTGGCGCCTCTGCGGAGCCCTGCAGCAGCTTGCAGGGATCGGCTGGGGGCGCTTCAGCGGCTGCACCGATCCGGATCGGGCCGATCAGGCTCCCAACACGTTCTTCACCACCGAGCAGGTTCTGCTGGAACGCTCCGCCGACCTGGGCATTCCGGTGGTAGCCGATCTGCCGGTAGGCCATACCCCTGGCAATGCCGCCCTGCCTCTGGGGGTCTGGGCCCGATTGGATGGCAACAAGGGCTCTCTGGAACTGGACATCAGCTGGCAGGAGCGCCTAGGAGCCTGAGCGCGGAGGCCAGGGGGGCACCGTGCGGGAATTGCCATTGCGCATTGCGTGATAGGCCGGGGAAAGGATTTCCACATCCGCCGCGGCGAACTGATCCTGGATGGCGCCCAGCAATTCCGAGAGGATCTCGCGGTAACACAGCACATCCGCCACGGAGGCATTCAGCTCGTAGCTGATGTGGAAATCATTGAGGGAGGTCTGCAGCACATAGGGAGCCGGCTTGGAGGCAATCCCCTGCACTGAACCGGCGGCCCCGAGCAAGAGGCCATGCACCTGGCGCCAGGGCACGTCATAGCCGATGGTGATGGTGGTGGCCACAGCCACCGGCTGGGCCCCCTCACGGCGGCTGAAGCTGTAGTTCAGGATCGGTGAGGCGATCACGGTGGCATTCGGCAGGCTCACCACCTCATGGCGGGGGGTGACGATGCGCGTCACCAGCAGGTCTCGATCCTGCACCACCCCCAGCACTCCATTGATCTCGATGCGGTCACCCTCTTGAAAGGCACGCGTGTAGATCAGCATCAGCCCGCTGATCACGTTGGTGGCAACGGCACTGGATCCCAGCGCCGCCAGCAGACCCACGAAAAGGCCAGCCCCTTGGAAGGCGCGACTGCCCGATCCGGGAATGTAGGGGTATGCCGTCACCAGCCCCGCCAGAAGGATGGCCGCAGACACAAGACGCCCGGTGGGTCGTGCCCACTCCGGGTAGAACCCTGGGAAGGCCAGACGTCCGCGCTCGATCGCGGCGAACCAGGCCTTGCATCCCTGCATGGCCAGGCGGGTGAGAAAGAGGATCAGAGCCATCGCCAGGAGATTGGGGATGGCATTGGCCCCGTTGTCGATCAGCTGACCCAGCACCCGCAGGATGTGGGCCCGCAACCCCTCGGCGATGGCCTGGGTGGGGGGGAAGAAGCTCAACAGCAAGGGAAGCAGCAGGTAGCTGGCCAACAGCAGCAACGTCCAGTGCGCAAGACGGCGCAGCACCTGCAGCCCCCCCCGCAACTGCTCGCCGTCGAGCACCTGATTGCCACCGAGACGCAGGCCCGCTCCGCCGAAGCGCCAATCCAGCCAGCGTTGAAGCCGATGGTTCAGGGCCCCCTGCAGCCGCCACCAGAGCAGGTAGAGAAGCAAAACGGCCAAGGCCAGACCCAGACCCGTCAGCCAGGCCTCCAGGCTGTGGGTGCTGCGGTATTGCCGCAGGGCCCCACGGATCTGGTCGCGGTAGCGCTCCGCCAGAACCTCCCTCGAGAGACCAAACGCCCTGGCTGCCCGCTCATCCACGGCCAGCTGGGGCTGAAAGCGGCCATCAGCGCCTAGCAACCCCACCATGGAATAGGGAGGATCTTCCTTCACCACGAGCTGATCGGGATCCACCCTCTGATTCCTGGCCAGCTCTTCCAAGAGGCGACTGCCCCGCTCCGCCACGGTCTGGGGGGTCTGGGCCCCGGCAGCGACACGCACCTCAAGCACCTTCCGGCCATCCAGGGTGATCCAGGCCGAGGCAGGCTGATCGACTGCCGTCCTTGGGGCCTGGGGCGGGGCTGACACCGGGGCGGCGATGGAGCTGCCGAGACCCAAGGGAAGCGTCAGGGCCATCACCAGGGCCCCCGCCAGCAGCCAACGCTGGAATGGTCTCGGCATCAACGTCTTCCACCCGGGGGGATTGCCAAGCCCGGGGGCTCCGCCTCCACCTCTCCCTCTTCCTCCGCCGCCAGCCATCACTCTGCCGTGGGTGTTCTCCGGTCAGCTTGGCGTGAGGGCCTCCTGGCGTCAGCCTGGAGCTGCTCAGCTCCAGGCCACAAGCGCAGCCCCGAGGGCTATCAGTGCCACACCCGACCACTGAAGGGGGCTGAGGCGCTCCCCGAGAAGGGCCACCCCGCCAATGGCCACGAGCACAACACTGAACTTGTCGATCGGCGCCACCCTGGCCACGGGCCCCATCTGCAGGGCGCGGAAAAAACAGAGCCAGGAGCCTGCAGTGGCCAGGCCCGAGAGCAGGAGGAAGAACAGGCTGCGGCGCGGCAGGGCAGACAGGGGCAGCAGCTCCCCGCGCAGTGACACCACCGCACCGAGACACACCACCACCACGATGGTGCGCAGAAACGTGGCCAGATTGCTGGGCAGCCCCTCTAGACCCACCTTGGCCAGCAGGGAGGTGAGGGCGGCCAGCACGGCCGCGGCCACCGCCCAGAAGGACCATTGGTTCAAAAGTTCAGCCATTGGATTCCCCTCGCAGGGTGCGGAGGGCTGGACCCTGCAGGCTGGCCAGCCGATTGCACCAGGATGCCTGCGGATGAGCGTCAGAGAACAGATCAACCGCCGACGGCACCACACCCACGCCGGGCCAGAACCGCCTCCGCAACCGTCAGATCAAACGGGGTGGTGAGCTTGATGTTGGAGGGTGAGGCCTCCAGCACCTTCACCGGCAGCCCAAGCCGTTCGAACAAGGCCGCATCGTCCGTGACGCTCCAGCCCTCGGCGGTGGCGGTGGCATGGGCCTGCCGAAGCTGGGCCACACCGAATCCCTGGGGGGTCTGGGCGGCCCAGAGGCGGCTGCGGTCCTGGGTGGCGGTGATGGCGCCTCGCTCATCCACCTCCTTGATGGTGTCCGTCACTGGCACCGCCGCCACAATCCCTTCACCAGCAGCGATCGCCTCCCGGAGGGCCTTGGCGCAGCGCTCCAGCAGATCCGGTTCCACCAGGCAGCGAGCACCATCGTGGATGAGCACGCCCTCCGCCTCCGGTGGCAAGGCCGCCAGGCCCAGGCTCACCGAATCCTGTCGGGTTGCTCCCCCCACAATCCAAACCACGGGCCGGTGGGGCGCAGCTGCCGCCACGATCGCCGCAATCGCCTCCGCATCGTGGGGCTGGCCCACCAGACCGATCCAGCGAATGGAGGGGGACGCCAGGGCCGCCTCCAGGGTCCAGGCCAGGACGGGGCGGCCTGCCACGGGCAGCAACAGCTTGTTGACCTGGGCCCCCATGCGGCTCCCGCTCCCCGCGGCGGCGATCAGCAAATGCATGCAGCACCTCCAAAGCTACGGACACGTCAGGACTTGCTCCATACAATCAGGCCTGCCGTCCCCCCCGTCGATGCGCGCCCTGTTTCTGATCCCCGGGGATGCTCTCCATCAATTGCAGGCCCTGCCCGCAGTGGCGGCGGTGGCCGACAAGCTCGGCTTCAGCCTCCAGGTGACCTGCTCCCCGGCCGCCGCCCAAGTGTGGAAACTGCTGCCTGCCGTGGAGAAGGTGATTCCCTTCTCCTTCAGCGATGCCAGCCTGGCGGACTGGGCCAACCTGCTCGGATCCGTGCGGGAGCCCGATTTCCAGGTGTGCATCAACCAGGCTGGAGGCCGGCAGGTGGATCTGATGCTGTCCATGAGCCATATCCCCACCCGTATTGCCACGGCAGGCTTTTCTGCCACGGAGCTAGTGAGCCCGGCCCAGGGGGGTTGGCCGAGCCAGGAGCTCTCGGCTTATCTCAAACCGATCGGGGTGCCCCTGGAAGCCGACAGCTTCCGCCTCTCCCTTCCGAAACCTGCCCTGGAGAAAGCCAGGGCCTCACTTCCCCCTGGCGATGGCCCCATGCTTTTGCTGGTGCCCGCCGGAGTCCCTGGCGACTGGCCCGAGGAGCGTTGGCAAAGCCTGCCGGCCACCATCGGCGCCAAGATTCCAGGGTTGCGCCACCAGCTCCTGCCTCCGGCCAAACCTGCAGGGGTGATGGAACGGGCCGCCCAAGTGGCCGCCAGTGACGTGGTGCTCAGCAGTGATCCCCTCACGGAGGAACTGGCCCTCTACTGTGGCGTTTCTCTGGTGGCCCTGGGGCGCAGCGCAGATTCGCTGCCGAGCCGGGAGGGGGTGCGGGGCCTTGCCGCCCCCTCCGGGCTGGCCGCCCTCACGGATGCGGAGGTGCTCAACGCCCTTGGCCTGGCCTAGATCCCTGATCCGACGAGGCAGAACCGGACACCCGCGGGTGCACCTGCCGCGCCGCCCGCCGCCCACCTCACGCATCAGACATCCCTGGCTGATCCCACTGATCGCCCTGGTGATCGTGGTGAATGCGAGTGCCCTGGGCTATCGCATCACCGAGGGCTGGGACTGGGGGGATTGCTATTGGATGGTGGCGATCACCATTCCCACGATCGGCTACGGGGAAGTGCACCCCCTGAGCCACGAGGGACGCATCGTGACCGTGTTCTCCATCATCGGAGGGTTCGTGGTGGTGCAGCTGGGCCTGCAGAGTTTGCTGGGTCTGGCGGAAACCGGCTACTTTCAGCGTCTCCAGGAGCGTCGGCTCCTGATCTGGCTCAAACAGATGAACGACCATGTGATCCTCTGCGGCTATGGCCGCATCGGTCGGGAGATCGCAGCCCAGCTGAGCCGGGAGGGGACACCCCTGCTGGTGGTGGAGATGGATCAGGAACGGCGCGATGCGGCGGAAGCCAAGGGTCTGCCGGTGCTGCTGGCGGATGCCACCCTGGATGAAACCCTGATCGATGCGGGCATTCACCGCTGCCGGAGCCTAGTGGCGGCCCTGCCAAACGATGCCGCCAACGTGTATGTGGTGCTGAGTGCCCGGGCCATCGCCCCCCATTGCCGGCTGATCGCCCGCTCCGACAGCGAGGAGGCCGAACGGAAACTGCGGCAGGCCGGGGCCGACCAGGTGGTGAGTCCCTACGTGGCCGGGGGCCGCACCATGGCCGCCACCGCCACCCGCCCCCTGGCGGTGGACTTCATGGAACTGCTGGCAGGATCAGATTGTGAGGTGGAGGAGTTTCTGCTCAGCGACAACCCTGCCCAGCTGGGGGACATTAACGGCCGCACCCTCGCCGAACTGGATCTGCGGGGCCGCTCCGGCGCCCTGGTGCTGGCGATTCGCCTGCCGGCTCCAGCGGTGGTGAACCCCTACACCTACCGAGGCAGCAGCTACAGCAGTACACCAACCCTGGTGGCCAATCCTGGAGGCAACGTGAAGCTGGGACCTGGCCAGCTGATGGTGGTGCTGGGCAGCAAGAAACAGCTGGACCTCCTCCAGGATCTGCTGGGCGATGCGGTGGTGAGTGTGGAGCAGATGCCAGGCTGAGTCTGGAGTGCTCAGTGCGGGCATACGATCGCCGCCGCACCCACGTCCCCCCGCCATGACCAGCCAGCCGCAGCCCACCCCAGGCATTGGCCAGGGCCCCATGGCCGGTCAGGTGGCCCTGGTGACGGGGGCCAGCCGGGGCATCGGCCGCGCCATCGCCCAGGAGCTGGCAGCGGCTGGAGCGGAGGTGGTGGTGAACTTTGCCCAGTCTCCTGAGTCGGCTGCCCAGGTGGTGGAGGGGATCCTGCAGGCGGGTGGGCGGGCCTGGGCCCATCGGGCCAATGTGGCGGAGGAGACGGACGTGGACGCGATGGTTCAGGAGATCGTGGGCCGGAGTGGGCGCATCGATGTGCTGGTGAACAACGCGGGAATCACCCGCGATGGCCTCCTGATGCGGATGAAAACGGCCGATTGGCAGAGCGTGATCAACCTGAATCTCACCGGTTGCTTTCTCACCACCCGGGCGGTGAGCAAGCTGATGCTCAAGGCCCGCCGCGGCCGCATCATCAACATCACTTCCGTGGTGGCCCTGATGGGCAATCCCGGCCAGGCCAATTACAGCGCCGCCAAGGCCGGCCTGATCGGCCTCACCCGCAGCAACGCCGCGGAGTTCGCCGCCCGGGGCGTCACCGTGAATGCCGTGGCGCCGGGCTTCATCGAAAGCGAAATGACCGCCAGTCTTGATCAGGAACCGATCCTCAGGGCCATACCCCTCGGCCGCATGGGCCGGCCTCAAGAGGTGGCAGGCGTGGTGCGCTTTCTGGCGTCTGATCCAGCCGCGGCCTACATCACAGGGCAGGTGCTACAGGTGGATGGTGGCATGGTGATGCGCTAGGAGGTTTGGCCGGAATCCTCTGGACTCGGAGTGCTGAGGGGCTGGCCGAGATCCTCCCTGAGGCGGCGAATCCTTTGCAGCAGACGCAGGCGGCGGCTTCTTGCGGTGATGGTGAGAAACAGCCTGATCGGCACGTACACCAGGGCCATCACGAGACCGAGGGAGGCGATCAGTAGAAAGACAAGGCCATCGGCCCCACCCGGTGGCGAGAGCGCGCGATCGGCGGCACCCTCCAGGGTCTGCTGGAGGATGTCCTCCATCGGGGCGAAATCGGTCTGCACAGAGGAGACCCTACCGGGGGCTGTTCCAGGCGGAGGGCGATGGGACCGAACTGATCCGCATCTGGTGACGAAGCCCCACGGTGCCTGGCCTTCCGTATGGGAGCCTGGTCATCAAGCCAGTGCCACCCGTTTCCTTTCATGGCCAAACTGATCCAGTTCTCCGATGCCTCCCGAGACTCCCTTGAGCGTGGAGTTAATGCCCTCGCGGAGGCGGTGAGGGTCACCATCGGGCCCAAAGGCCGCAATGTGGTGCTGGAGAAGAAATTCGGCGCTCCCGACATCGTGAATGATGGCGTGACCATCGCCAAGGAGATCGAGCTCGCCGATCCTTTTGAAAACCTCGGCGCCAAGCTGATGCAGCAGGTGGCCTCCAAAACCAAGGACACGGCTGGGGATGGCACGACCACGGCGACGGTTCTGGCGCAGGCGATGGTGCGAGAGGGCCTGCGCAACGTGGCCGCCGGATCCAACCCCGTGGAGCTCCGCCGGGGCATGGAGCTGGCCGTGGGTCGGGCGGTGGAGGGCATCAGCAATCGCAGCACCCCCGTGCAGGGGGAGGCCATTCGTCAGGTGGCCACCGTGAGCGCGGGCAATGATGAAGAGGTGGGGCGGATGATCGCCGAAGCCATGGACCGAGTGAGCACCGATGGAGTGATCACCGTGGAGGAATCCAAATCCCTGGCAACGGAGGTGGAGATCACCGAGGGCATGGCCTTCGACCGGGGCTATAGCTCCCCCTACTTCATCACCGATCAGGAGCGAAGGGAGTGCAGCTTCGACAACCCCTTCATCCTTCTCACCGATCGCAAGATCAGCAGTGTCACGGATCTGGTTCCGGTTCTCGAAACGGTGTCGCGCAGCGGCAGACCCCTGGTGATCATTGCTGAGGACGTGGAAGGCGAAGCCCTGGCCACCCTTGTGGTGAACAAGACCCGTGGGGTGCTGCAAGCAGCGGCCGTGAAAGCACCCGGTTTCGGCGATCGCCGCAAGGCCATGCTCGAGGACATCGCCGTGCTCACCGGAGGCACGGTGATCAGTGAGGACCGGGCCATGACCCTCGCCAAGGCCACCTTGGCGGATCTGGGCCAGGCAGAGCGCATCACCATCAGCAAGGACGACACCACGATTCTCGCCAGGGAGGACCACCGCTCCGCCATCGCAGAGAGGATCGCCTCCATCAAACGGGAACTGGAGGCCACGGATTCGGAGTACGACCGCGAAAAACTCACGGAGCGCATTGCCAAACTGGCCGGTGGCGTGGCGGTGATCAGGGTGGGCGCACCCACAGAAACCGAACTCCGCAACCGCAAGCTGCGCATCGAGGATGCCCTCAACGCCACCCGGGCTGCTGTGGAAGAGGGGATCATTCCTGGAGGCGGCACCGTGCTGCTGGCACTGGCGGATGATCTAGAGGACCTGATCTCAAGCCTCAGTGGTGATCAGATCACCGGTGTTCGCCTCATCCAGGCCGCCCTCAAGGAACCCGTGCGGCAGATTGCCAGCAACGCCGGTGCCAACGGTGATGTGGTGGTGGAGCAGATCCGCGTGAGCGGCAAGGGCTTCAATGCCCTCACCGGCACCTACGAAGATCTTCTGGAGGCGGGCATCCTGGATCCTGCGAAGGTGGTGCGCCTGGCCCTACAGGATGCGGTTTCGATCGCTTCGCTGATTCTCACCACCGAAGCGATCATCGCCGACCGGCCAGAGCCTGCCGGCGCTGCTCCTGGTGGGGATGGCATGGGAGGAATGGGTGGGATGGGAGGAATGGGTGGCATGGGGGGCATGGGGATGCCCGGGATGATGTGAGCATCCCCGTCAGAAGGCCCTCACTAACTTGGCGTGCAACCGGCACACGTTGAGGGCTTGCCTGGGAGGGTTGCCAGCACAGAGTTTGCCCAGTTCGCGGTTGAGCGCCTCGAACTGGGCAAGATGGCCTGGGCTGAGTGGAAACGCTGCTGCTCCCAGCAGAACAACACTCAGCACAGCCCCAGGGACGAGAGGGAATCCATGGGACAACCCAACGCCCTTACGAAGAAGAAGATGTGCCAAGGACATGGCTCCAACATCCTCCAGGAATCACACCTCTTCATCGTGCGCCTCCGCAGGACCCTTGTGTCGCGCCCTACAGAAAGATTTGTGATCCTTCCCTCAAAGTTTTCACATACCGCGCCACCTGCAGATCAACTCCGGTGATCGCCGTCCCCACCACAACGAAGTCAGCACCTTGAGCCAGGGCCTCCCGAGCCTGATTCGGATGGCCGATCCCCCCTTCGCAGACGACGGGCACCGACTGGGGAAGGGACTCCCGCAGCTGGCGAAGCCAGCCAAAGGCTGGTGGAGTGCAGCGGCTGGTGCTTTCGGTGTAGCCATACAAGGTGGTCCCCACCCAGGCAAAGCCGAGCTCGGCAGCCCTCACCCCCGCTTCGAGGCTGTCCACATCGGCCATGAGTGGCACCGCAAGGTGCTCCCTTGCCTGACGCACCAGATCCACAAGGGATTCACCATCAGGCCTGGGTCGGTCCGTGGCATCCAGGGCCACCACATCGGCACCGGCCCCCCAAACGGCCTGGATCTCCTGCCAACGCGGGGTGATGTAGACAGAGCTCTCGGGCCAGCTCCTTTTCCAGAGGCCAATGATGAGGGCCTCCGGGCAACGCCGACGAACCGCAGCGATGTGCTCCGGGCTTTCAAGCCTCACCCCGGAAGCCCCATTCGCCAGGGCGGCCTCCGCCATGGCGGCAATCACCAGGGGCTCTCGCATGGGCGAGCCTTCCGGCGCCTGAACCGAAACGATCAAAGTCCCCTTCAATTGGGACCAGTCACGGGGGAGCATGGTGTTCAGGACCCTGGCCTGGAGCTGGTCCCATCGTGAAGCCAGGAGATCCAGGGCTCAAGGTCTGGTGAGATGGGGGCAGGACGGCTGAAGGCTCTCTTCCCCTGCCGGCGCTCTTTTGGCAGTGCAAAAGAGCGTTGCTCGCTCACCCCATCCCCATCGAATCTGGGAATCGGGGCAGCTTCGGAAGGTTCTGGGCTGGCCTGAAGAGCAGAAACGCTTTCAGACCTCCATTCATCAGGTGGGTCATCAGGCAGAAGGCTCAGCAGCTCCTCAGTGCCGGCAAGGCTCACCAAGGGGGGAAGATCCTTCTGAGGATGCTCGCTCTCAAGCTGGGCGGTCTGGAGCTCGTCCAGCCGTGGAGTGGGATCTTCGACCGCGGTGGGCAAGGGAGGAAAGGCGATTTCCAGGGGAGCGAACGCCTCGTCGAGATTCACTTCAGCTGCAATGGAGGGAGCGGGGGTAGGAGGGGGTGTGGATGGCTGCAATGGTGGGGGCTGAAGCAGCAAGGAAAGCAACCAGGCTCGAGCGTCTGAATCATCCCCTTCCGGAGGGCTGACGCTTTCGAGAAGGGATTCCAGGACACCGATGCCATAGCGATGCACACATCGCTGGGCCAGCATGGTGGCCATGGGTACATCCCGCTGTTGAACGGCTTCGAGGAGGTCTGCTCGCCAGTCGGATGGCGAAGATTCCGTGACTTTCGGAAGGTCGGGCTCACCCGATGATGGAGAAGAGGGGGAGGGAATCACTGCAGTTTGCGGTCCAGCAGGGGGCGCACAATCAAAAAGAGAGCCAGCGCCAGGACAAAAAGAATCAGCAGGCAGGTTGCTCCATTGAGAGAACCGTAGGGAGCCTGCAGAACAACGGCGTCAAGAAATCCCTTTCCATTATAAGCCGCCCGTATTGGCTCAATAGCGAAGGTGAGTGGATTCACTGAGGCCAGCCAGGCCAGCCAGGAGGGCATGAAGGAGAGCGGTGCAAGGGCTGTACTTGCGAAAAGGAGGGGGAGATTCACAACAAAAATGACGGCAATCATTTCAATATGTCCGGGCAGGGCAAAAGCAAGTCCCAAGCTCAGGGCTGTGACAGCAAAGACAAGGAGTGTCAGGGTCAGGAGGACAAGCAGGAGGCCTGCAACTCCAGGCCATCCATAACCCAGCAGACCGGCCACGAGAATGATGGCCATGCTTTGTAGAAGACTGAGAGAGAGGATATACAGAACCGAAGCCAGCACGATGGAGCTGCGGGAGCGAAGAGGGGCAACAAGCAGACGGTTCAGGAAGCCAAACTCCCGATCAAACATCACAGGCAGACCTGCATTCAAAGCCGCACTGAAGGCCGTGAAGACGATCACGCCAGCTCCGAAAAAGCGGCCATAGCTCTCACCCCCCGGCAGCAGACCGGAGGGGGCGTTGGCGAAAAGCGCACCAAACAACAGGAGCCAGATCAGGGGCTGAAGCACTCCCGCCACAAGGGTGGAAGGACGGCGGAGCAATTGAACAAAAAGCCTGCGGGTCAGCGCCAGGGTTTCCTGGGTGAGTTCAGCAAAGAGCGAGGATCCGGCGGCCGTCTCCATCGGCAGGGGGCTCAAGCTGGGGTTGGCACTGGTCATGGCTGGTAAAGGGACGATAGGGCGTGCTGAAACATGGGTATGTCGGGTTCGTTGCTGTCAACGCATCTGCTGCTTGCGCTCCTCCTTCGGATCTCTCTGGCCCATCACCGCAAGCTCTGCATCCATCAGCGTGCGTCCCGTGGTCTGGAGATAGACATCATCCAGGCTCGGGCGGCTGGAAGCCAGGGCGAAGATTGGAAAGTCTGCGGCAGTGAGAGAGGCCCGTATGGCCTCCACGGCACGTTCATCCTCCACCACCAGATTGAGGGAACACCCCTGGGCACGGTTCACCACAACATGACGCACGGAGGGGCAGGCCTGTAGAAGGTCGCGCACGCGGCCGGCTTCCTCGTCAGTGCTAAATTCCCTCACCCGAAGGGTGATCCGATCACCTCCCAGGGATTGCTTGAGGTGCTGTGGAGTGCCCTCAGCGATGACCCGGCCGGAGTCGACGATGGCCAAGCGATCAGCCAGGGCATCCACCTCCTCCAGGTAGTGGCTGCTGAGAAGAATGGTGGTGCCGCTGTCGCGGAGAAGCCGGAGCACCTCCCAGATGGCGTTGCGGCTCTCGATATCAAGACCCACCGTGGGCTCATCCAGGACCAGAACCGAGGGTCGATGGAGAAGGCCTGCCGCCAGATCCAGCCGTCTGCGCATTCCGCCTGAATAGGTGCCGCATCTGCGGTCAATCCAATCCTCCATGGCCAGCAGAGCGATCAGCTCCTTGAGCCTGATCTCGGCCTCGGCAGGACGCAGATGGTAAAGATCGGCCTGGAGCCTGAGCAACTCACGGCCGGTGAGGATCTTGTCGATTGCCACATCCTGGGCCACATACCCGAGGAGACGACGAACCGTTCGGGGATCTGCCAGGGCATCGTGCCCACCGACCCGAACCTCCCCCCCATCAGGGGTCAGGAGCGTGCAAAGAATCCGCATTGCCGTGGTCTTGCCGGCACCATTTGGGCCCAGAAGGCCGTACAGACAGCCTGCAGGAACCTGGAGCGAGAGATCATCCAGGGCCAGAACAGGGGGTGTTTTGCGGTGACCACCGAAACGCTTGGTGAGGTGGTGGAGCTCAATCAAGCCGAGCTTCTCCATCGGGTTTCATGGCCCCGCAATCTAGGAAGCGCCAGGGGTGGGGAGACGGAGGAGAACCGCCATGGCAGGGAAGCCAAACTGGGAGGCCTGTGGAGTGCGGGCCAGGAGAAGCAGGAGACAGATGCCGAAGAGGTAGAAGATCGACCAGCGGAAAAGGTTGCGGGCAGAGGCAGGGTCCTCTGGCTGGAGCTTGAGACGGTGGGTGAGCTGAAGGAGCCGACCGTTGAAGGGGAGAACCAAGAGGCCGTAGAGCCAACCCCCGGCGGGGAGAGCAACGATCCCGACCAGGCTGAGGACCACTGTGAGCAGGCTGTAACGGCCGATGGCCTCAGCCGTGTGCACGACACCATGCACAACGGGAAGCATGGGAATCCCGGCGGCGCGGTAATCCTCACGCAGCAACAGGGACAGAGCCCAGAAATGGGCAGGTGTCCACACCATCACCAGGGTGAAGAGCCACCAACAGGGCCATCCCAGGGATCCGGCAGCCGCAGCACCCACCAGGGGGGGGATGGCACCAGCCACCCCCCCGATCACGATGTTTAGGGATGTCCGTGGCTTGAGAAGAGCCGTGTAGAGGAGGACATAGCTGCACAAGCCCAGGAGCGCCAGGGCTGCAGCCAGAGGATTCGCTCCCCAGACCAGCACCAGAACAGCCCCCAGCGTGAGCATGATCGCCAGAGCAAAGGCCTGACGCTGAGCCAGGCGCCCGGAGGGAATCGCCCGCTTGCTGGTGCGCAACATGCGGCGATCCAGGTCTTCCTCCCAGAGGCAATTGAGAACACCCGCTCCAGCCGAGGCCATGGCCCCACCAATCAGTGTGCAGAGCAGACGGACGGGATCCAAGGGCCAGCCAGCCGAAAGGGCCATGCCACCCAGAGTGGTGGCCAGCAGCAGGGGGATCAGGCGGGGCTTGGCAACCTCCAGCCATGCAGGGAGGCGGACAGAGCGTGGAATCGTGCTGCTAGCCACAGGGAACCTCCAGAGCTGGGGACTTCTGCCTGGCGGACCAGGCACTGAGGGCGCGTCCGGTGATGGCACCCAGAAGAGAGATGAGAAGGGCTGCCACAAGCTGGTGGGCGATGGTGAGAGCCGGCACTTGGAGCTCCCAGCGCAGGGTGAGGAGTCCCAGAGCCACCTGGATCCCGACGAGCGTTGCCGCTGAGAGGGAAAGGCCTCGGATCAGGGCATCGGTGCGAGCCGTGAGAAACGCCGTGCCCGCCATCACTAAAACAGAGAGGCCTGCGGGCATGGCCAGCTGGCGATGGCGCAGGAGCCATTCACACTGCATACCCGAGGAGAAGCAGTGATCCACAGCCCATTGGCTGGCCATCGCACCTCCGAGAACACACTGAGTGAAAACCAGTGCCGTGGCGATCAGGGGGATGGCACACCACCAGGAGGGAGGAGGATCCGTAACCTCCGTAGAGGCAAGGCACTGGTCCAATCCACTGATCAGAAGCACAAGCAGGAGGGCTGTGGCCAAGTGGGCCGTGACAGTGGAGGAGGAAAGGAGGCCGGTGACGGTGAGGGCACCCAAGCCTCCCTGAAGCGCCACCAATCCGACAGCTAGGGCATAACCCCAGGGGAGCCAGGGGGGAAGCTCCTTCCGACGCCACACACTCAACCCCAAAACAACGAGGAGGGCGATTCCGACAAGGAAGGCATCCAGCCGGTGAAACCACTCCAGGAAAACCTGGAGATTCATCTGCCGGCCAGGCAACAGCGAGCCGTAGCACAGGGGCCAGTCTGGGCAGGCCAAGCCTGCCTCCATCACCCGGGTGGCGCCGCCAATCACCACAAGGGCGACCAGAGCAACCACCAGGTGAGTGGTGAGCAACCTGAGGACGGAGCGGAGCGCCAAAAAACTTTTCTTGCTGAAAAAGCATGGTAACGGGGTTTTTCAGATGAGGGATTCAAAACATCTGAGCCCCGTTTGTAACATTTAGCGGCGAATGCTGCTGCTGCTACAAACTATCCCACTTCCACGCAGGAGTTTCCTAGCGTGGTTTGGGCAATCCGATAACGGTGTCCACTTCCGTCCACCCTCAGGCATGGCGATCCCTTCCTCACTGATCACGTTTCTGGTGGGCATGGCTCTTGTGCTCGCTGGTCTCTGGCTTGGCCAGAACGTCTCCCTACTACCCGTGGATGCGAGCCTGAATGCTCCCGTCTACGACGAACTTTTTCAGGTTCTCTTCAGCATTGGTGCTGTTCTATTCGTCGGCATTCTCGGCCTGCTTCTCTTCAGCCTGGTGCGCTTTCGCAGGCGTCCGGGCGACACCAGTGATGGGGCTCCGATCGAAGGAAATCTCCCCCTGGAAATCGTCTGGACAGCCATCCCAGCGATCGTTGTGCTGTTCATCGGCATCTACAGCTACGACATCTATGAACGGATGGGAGGGATGACCCCACTCAATGACCACAGCGCCATGGCCCACAGCCAGGCTCAGACTGGTGCTCCATCTGTTCAACCGGCCTCCATCTCTTCGGCATCAAATCCCTCTAATCCCCAGCGATCGGGGCCGGAAGTGTGGGGTGGGATTGGGCCAGCCTCTGGGGAGGATGCCTTGATCGTGGATCTGACGGCCTTGCAGTTCGCCTTTATCTTTCATTACCCCGACGCCAACATCACCAGCGGCGAACTCCACATTCCTGTCAATCAACCCGTGGAGTTACGGATGAAAGCCAATGACGTGATCCACGCATTCTGGGTGCCACAGTTCCGACTCAAACAGGATGTGATTCCCGGCCAGCAGACCATCCTCACGTTCACAGCCACCAGACCAGGTACCTACCCTGTTGTCTGCGCTGAACTCTGTGGCCCCTATCACGGCGGCATGCGGTCTTCCGTTGTTGTTCATGACCCCGAGGATTACAACGCCTGGCTGAAGAAGAACACTCCAATCCCCCCCCAGCCAACCTCCGTCGCTCAACACGATTCTCAACCCATCGCCTGATCCATGACAGTTGCCACTCCGCAGGATCTGAACCTTCAGCCGGGACCCACAGAGAGTCTTCAGCCGCAGGGCTGGCTGCGCTACTTCAGCTTCAGCCTTGATCACAAGGTGATCGGAATTCAATACATCGTCACCAGCTTCCTCTTCTATCTGATAGGTGGTGCACTTGCCGGGGTCATCCGCACAGAGCTCGTCAGCCCAATGTCTGACTTCGTGAGTCGGGAAACCTACAACGAAGTGTTAACCCTGCACGGAACAATCATGATCTTCCTATGGATTGTTCCTGTGGTGAATGGCGGATTTGGCAATTATCTCATTCCATTTTACGTGGGTGCTAGGGACATGGCCTTCCCCAGGCTCAATGCAGTTGCCTTCTGGCTGATCCCACCGGCTGGCTTGCTGCTGATCGCCAGCCATTTCATCACCGGATCAGCCCAAGCGGGTTGGACGGCCTACCCACCCCTGAGCATCACGACGCCTGCCTCTGCTCAGGTGGTCTGGATTATCAGTGTGCTGCTGTTGGGGGGAAGTTCTATTTTTGGCGCGATCAACTTCATCGCCACCATTCTGAAATTGCGGAGGCCTGGCCTGAAGCTCATGCAATTACCGATGTATTGCTGGGCGATGCTAGGCACAAGCATCCTCGCGGTTCTCTCCACACCTGTGCTTGCCGGCACTCTGCTCCTGCTCAGCTTCGACATCATTGCCCATACGGGGTTCTTTAATCCTTCCCTTGGTGGGAATGTGGTGGTCTATCAGCATCTCTTCTGGTTCTATTCCCACCCAGCGGTCTACATCATGGTGCTCCCAGCTTTCGGCCTGGTGAGCGAAATCCTTCCGATCCATGCAAGAAAACCGCTGTTCGGATATAGCACCATGGTTTATTCCATTATGGCGATTGTGGTTCTGGGCCTAATTGTCTGGGCACACCACATGTTCACCAGCGGTACGCCCCCATGGATGCGGCTGTTTTTCACCATTGCCACTGCCTTTATCGCCGTTCCCACTGGCATCAAGTTTTTCAACTGGCTCGCCACGCTATGGGGAGGAAAGATCGCCCTGAACAGCGCCATGCTCTTTTCCTGTGCCTTCATCGTGAATTTTGTCTTCGGGGGCATCACCGGGGTTGCGCTTGCTCAGGTTCCCTTTGACATCCACGTTCATGACACGTACTTCGTGGTTGGACACTTTCACTACATCGTTTACGGCGGGTCAGTTTTTGTCATCTTTAGTTCCATCTACCACTGGTACCCCAAGTTCACCGGAAGGATGCTGAATGAGCCCCTTGGCAAACTTCATTTTGCTCTCACATTCATCGGCTTCAATCTCTGCTTTGCTCCCCACCACTGGCTGGGACTCAATGGAATGCCTCGCCGTGTTGCCGAGTACGACCCAACCTTCACTACCCTCACTCAATGGAGCAGTGCTGGAGCCCTTCTCATGGCCCTCAGCACTCTCCCCTTCCTCTTCAATGTGATCTGGAGTCTGCGCGCCGGAGAGAAAGCCGGCGACAATCCCTGGAATGCCCTGACCCCGGAATGGCTCACCACCTCACCCCCACCCGTTGAAAACTGGCGCGGGGAGGCACCCTTGGTGCAGCATCCCTACGGCTATGGCCATGCTCCGGCTCTCCTGACCGTGGATGAGGCCACCGGCAAAGACCTCTGGACAGGCAAATAAGCCACCACATCCACCCACGCAATCCCTGCCATGGACAGTCTGGTGACCACCGCAACAAGCGACACCTCCGCCACTACAGAGCCCGTGGCGGCAGACCACGGCCACTCGGAGGGCCACCCCGATGTCAGGCTCTTCGGCCTGGCCACTTTCCTGGTGGCGGACGGGATGACCTTCGCGGGCTTCTTTGCGGCCTATCTAACATTTCGCGCAGTCAACCCTCTTCCAAGCGGTTCCAACTACGAGCTTGAGCTCGTGCTGCCCACCATCAACACCGCTCTGTTGATCCTCAGCAGCTTCACCTTTCATCGGGCTGGCAGGGAACTGCTCTCCGGCAGGCCAGCCCCCTGCCGTATCTGGCTTCTCCTGACGGCAAGCCTGGGAATCGCTTTCCTTATCGGCCAGATGGTGGAGTATTTCCACCTCCCCTTCGGCTTGCGGGACCATCTCTTCGCCAGCACCTTCTACGCACTCACGGGTTTCCATGGACTTCACGTCACCCTTGGGGTGATCTGCATCCTTGTCGTGCTGCTTCAAGTGGGGCCCAAGGGCACCGTTTCCCCCAGCGAACCTTTCGGACTTGAGGCGGCCGAACTTTATTGGCACTTCGTTGATGGCATCTGGGTGGTGCTCTACGGCCTGCTCTATCTCCTCTGATGCGATCTTGTTCCCGTTGGATTGGATGATTTCCTTGCCGAAACCCTCCTGCATAGGCAAAATCAAGGAATCGGTGCTCACGCAAGCGGATGGCTTTGAACAAGGGTTCAGCCAGCAAGGGAGACAAACCAGCCAAAGCAGCTGCTGAGCTTCCCTCCCCGGCCACTACTCCCCTGGAGGGCAAGGAACTGCTGGACAAGGCCCGATCCCTTAGCAATCGTCCGGAGGATCAGATCGCCCGCGCCTGCGGGTACGTAGGACCCAGTGGTCGCGTGCTCAAAAAGAGTTTTTATCGGGCGCTGGTCGCTGCGAAGGGCTACACCCTGCCCTCCAGCACCATGAGCAGCAGTTTGAGCCGAGGCCGGCACGCCGACTTCAGAACCCGGGTGCACGGAAACGGAAACCTGCTGATCGGCCAGGCCTACACGCGGCGGATGGGTCTTGAACCTGGCCAGGAATTCCGCATCGAACTCCACCGGGAGACCGGATCCATCTGGCTGTTGCCGATGGACTCCACCAAGTAGTAGGCCTCAACAGCTGTCGTTTGGCCCTCAGGTGGCCCCGCCTGGGAACCAGCCATGTTCAGCGAGCCATGGAGCCGTTAGGGATGGTTCACCACCTGTGGAGATCTCGCTGCTCCGTTCCAGGAGCAGGCGCTCCAGATAGCGCGCCACCAGATCAACCTCCAGATTGACCGCATCGCCCACACGCCGATGCTGCAGGGTGGTGCTCTGCCAGGTGTGGGGAATCACAGCCAGCCAGAACTCAGCTCCACTCTGCGCACATCCGGCCACCGTGAGACTGATCCCATCCAGGGTGAGGCTGGCTTTTTCACACACATATCTGGCAAAACTCCTGTCCTGCCAGGCCACGGACAGCTGCCAGGAGGCGGCCAGAGGTTCGATGGCCAGGACTGTGCCCAGCCCATCCACATGCCCGCTGACCAGATGGCCGCCAAGTCGATCGGACAACCTCAGGGCAGGTTCCACATTCACCTGCGCACGAGCCTGAGCCCGCTGTCCGAGGGTGGTGCGGGCCAGGGTTTCCTCACTGGCATCGGCTCGGAATCCCTCCCCTGATGGATGCGTCTGCGCCACCGTGAGACACACCCCATCAACGGCGATGCTGTCCCCCAGGGCGATCGGGCCCAGCCCATGGAAGTCGCCACGCACCCAGACCCCATGGGAAGCGGGTTCGAGACGGCCAATGGCCTGAACCAATCCGGTGAACATTCCTGGGCCTGTGCCTGGCTGCTGCCTCGTCATAATCAAACAACGGCCAGGGGCTGTTGCACAGCAGACACACCCAGGAGCAGACACACCATGGTGGAAATGCATGTCGCAGGCATTGCTCTCGATGCCGCCAGCCGCAGTCCGATCGTCCTTCTGCGCGATCCGTCCGGGCGGAGGCAGGTGCCGATCTGGATCGACCAGGCCCAGGCCCAGAACATCCTGGCTGGGATCAACCGGGAGAGGCCTCCAAGGCCCCTCAGCCATGACCTGATGGCGCAGATCCTCTCCCTGGCTGGACTCAAGCTTGAGCGTGTCGTGGTTCACGCCATCGAGGACAACACCTTCAGAGCCGTGCTCAAACTGATCCATCCCTCGGGGGAGAGCAGCGAGCTGGATGCCAGACCCAGCGATGCGATTGCTCTTGCTCTGCGCACCGAGAGCGGGATCTGGATGCTGGAAGAGGTGGTGGCTGATGCGTCCATCCCCGTGGATGCGGAGGCTGACGCAGAAGACCAGGAGGATTTTCGCCGCTTTCTCGACCGCACCAGTCCGGCCGAACTGATCCGTCATCTCCATCAGGCAGCTCCTGAAGGTGTCTCAGAGGAAGAGCCGTCAGGTGCCAAGGAGGGTGAAGGGGAGAGCCCAGACACGCAAAACGATGCCACCGAAGAGCCCCCAGGCCCTGCGGAGGATGAAGACACCACGCCCTGAGAATCGGGGTTCCGGTCTCCGTCCCCCCGCTCGAAGACCCTTCGGTGACGGACGAGCGGTCTCCCTGTTCACCCTGGGAACCATGCGGGCCCTCCAGGGGCCTGAAGCCATGGAGGCCGTCCTCCTCAGAGCCGTGGCAGGAGGGATCAACCACATCGAAACGGCACCGGCCTATGGGCCAGTCGAGCAGTTTCTCGGCACCGCCCTGGCCTCCCTCGCCAGAGCGCAGCCCCGGGAGAGGGCCGAACTGGTGCTCACCAGCAAGCTCCTTCCCAGCCTGGATGCCAGCAAGGCCTGGGATCACCTGCAGGGCAGCCTGCAACGCCTCGGGATCGAGCGGCTCGACAACCTGGCCATCCATGGACTGAACACCGAGGACCATCTGCAGTGGGCCTTGACAGGGCCTGGTGCCGAACTCTGCGCCCGGGCCCTGGGAGAAGGGGTGGTCGGTCAGGTGGGCTTCAGCAGCCATGGCTCCAACGGCCTCATCAGCAGAGCGCTCGAGAGCGGCCGTTTTCGGTTCTGCAGCCTTCATCTGCACCTCTTTGATCCTGCCCGTCTTCCACTGGCCAAAGCAGCCCTGGAGGCAGGCATGGGGGTGATGGCGATCTCTCCTGCCGATAAGGGGGGGCGGCTACAGGATCCCCCCCCCTGCTGCTGGAGGACTGTGCCCCCTTCCCGCCGCTCCACCTGGCCTATCGCTTCTTGCTCGCCCAGGGCATCAGCACCCTCACCGTCGGGGCCTCCATTCCTTCCGATCTGAATCTGGCTGCCACCCTGGCCGCTGCCGATGACCCCCTGAGCCCAGAGGAGGAGGAGGCCATTGACCGCCTTCGCAGGAAAGGCAGGGAGCGCCTTGGTGTGGAGTGGTGCGGGCAATGCCAGGCCTGCCTGCCCTGCCCTCGGGACGTGCCCATTCCCAGCGTTTTGCGACTGCGGCAGCTGGCGGTCGGCCACGGCATGGAAGCGTTCGCCAAGGAGCGCTACAACCTGATCGGCCAGGCAGGTCACTGGTGGGAACAGGTGAACGCCCAGGCCTGCGAACGCTGCGGCGAGTGCCTCCCCCGCTGCCCACTGCAGCTGCCGATTCCCGAGCTTCTGGCGGATGGTCACCGTCGCCTGGCGGCGGCGCCACGGCGAAGGCTCTGGGGCTAGGAGACCTTGCTGCAGGCCATGGTGCTGTTCCAGAGCTCCTGCAGACGACGGCGCTCTTCAGGCAGAAGGGGGGGCAGAACTCTGCAACGTTCACGCACCGGTTCAGGGGGCAGCAGAAGCTGCGCCACGGTGGTGGGGAATCCCTGAAGGGCTGCAGCCAGCTCGGGGGGGGGCAGGGGTGGCACCCAACCCGCTGCAAGCACGCCAGGCAGCAGCGGTGGTTGCAGGATCGCCTCCCACCACTCCGGGGGGGGACTGGCCTCGATGCCTGCGGGGCGCAGCAGGAGCGACCAGGCCAGCGGCGAGCCCTGGTGTGGCAGGAGCACGGTCAGGCGTGGATCCCGCCGCAGGAGCGGCACCACCTGCTGCCTGGGAAGCACCGCCGCCTGGGCCGGCCCGCTGAGCAGGAGATTGAGGCCATGGCGATCATCCTGGGCCAGCACCTGCCGCCGAAGCCGACACAGCCGTTCGGGGTCCTCCCCCATCAGGGCCATCACCACCCGAGGGCTGGAGGGAAGCACCACCTTCCCCCTCAGGCTGGGATGCAACAGCAGATCCCAGCCAAGGGAGTCCTGCCTGGCGAGGTCGCCTCGATCCCGCAACACCAGCACCCAGGGATTCCCGCTCCAGGGGAAGGCCAGCGGCACCTGCTCCACCCCGCCGAAGAGACGGCTCACCGCGGTGGCAGCTGGATCCAGACGGCGAAGGAGACCTCCCTGGCCGATGGGAGCCCAGGTGGCCCTGGGGAGCTCCATGGCCCAGCCATCGGACAGTTGGACCAGGGCGGGACGCTTCGCCAGCTCCGCCCGGGAAGCCTGCTGCACCTGGGTGGACTCCTGGAGCCAGCGCAACTGCCAGGTCCTCGGGAGCTGACGCAACCAGCGCTCGGGAAGGTCGCCCCTCCGGACCGCCAGGCTGGATCCCTGCCGGGTGCAACCGACCAGGGAGCCCTGCAGCATCGCCAGGGATCCACCCACTCCAATCCCCAGGAGCGTGCGCCGCGTCAGGTGCCCTTCAGCCATGGATCGACCGTAGACGCTCCCTGGCTGGTGGCCTGGCCTCTGGAAGCAGTTGGGCAGAGGCCGCACTGCAGGCCTGAGCCAGCTGCACCGGATCCCGGCCGCTCAGTTCCCACAGCAGCGCGAGCCCCCCAGCTCCCACGCCTTCCTTCACATAGCCCTCCTCATAGGCCGCCAGTGCTGGATGGCAGGGGGGGCTGAAGCGGAGCGCACTGCAGAAGGCCAGGGGCTCCACCTGCCAGCGCTGACCCAGATGCTGAAGCAATCGCACCAGATCGCTGTCGGCCTCCTCGGCGACCCAGCGGGTGGTGGCCAGGGCCGCGTTGGCCACCACCCGGGGCCGCACATCCGGGGAGGCCAGCGCCAGCGCCAGGGCCAACACCGCCGCCATCTGACTTCCGCCGGCAAGCATCACGGGCACATCGGCGCTGGCAGCCTCCAGAACCAAGGCAGCGGCCAGAGGTTGCATGGGATCTCCCATCGCTGCCACCACAGCCAGGGGGTCGTTCACGGCCTCATCCCCCAGCCCAAGGCCTGCCGCCTGGGCCCCTGCCTCCATCAGGGCCTGTTTCAACCGGTGGGCAGGACGGCGCAGACTGCCGCTCACCAGGCCTTGGGCCTTCACTCCCAGCCCACAGAGCAAGGCCTGAGCCGTGCTGGTGCCCCCCGGCACACACTCGGCGATGAGCAGGGGCCTGGGGGACCTGCGTTCGACCAAGCCTCTCCCCCAGCGGCGCCCCTCATCCACAAGCGCCTCCACCCGTCCCAAGGGCATCGCCTCCCCAGTGCTGAGACAGCGTGAAGCATCGCCACCCGCCGGGGCAGGCAACCGCAGGTGGGGAATGGCGGGAGCCATGGCACAGCCCAGATCCACCACCAGCGGGATGAGGGCCAGGGACTTCAGCACCACATGGCTAATCAGGGCTGGGGAGACCCCTGCGGGCAGGGGCGGCAGCGCGTGGGGCCGGAAACCAAGGGGCCCCAGCAGGAGCAATTCGGCATCTGCTGCGGCCGTAGCTCGGCGTGACTCCGGAGTGGCCCCAGCGGCTGAAATCCCCGGCACTGCGGCGGTTTCAGTGGCTGCAAGCAGCAGCAGCACCTGGGTGTCGGTCCAGCGGTTCTGCCAGCGCCTGGTCCAGTGGGCCGCAGGGACGGGCGAACCGCCCAGCAGGCGAGGGCCGGTCAAAGGGGGTCCAGGCTCACCAGGGCCTGCATCACCGGAGGGGGCTCGCTGATCGGCGCCTTCAGGCGCGGAAAGATCCAGTAGGCCACCGCATGGAGGCAGAACACCACGAGGAGGTTCTGCACCAGCACGAGACCAATGGCGGCCCCCTGAACCTGGACGAGATCCAGCCCGGGGCCCAGCCCCAGGACATCGGTGAGGCGATCCAGCAGCTGGGAGGCCGCCGTGGTGATCAGCACCCAGAGGTTTTCGCCCACCAGAACGGACAGCACCGCGAGCCGCACCAGGAAGCCGAAGGCACCGATGAGGGCCCCGACGGGCAAGGTGAGCCACCAGCTGAGGCGACGACGCCATCCCCAACCCAGCCAGAGCGCCAGCAATCCATAGGGGAACAACACCAGGGGGCCGCGGATCGGACCCATCAGGGCCACCAGCAGCAGACAGGTGACGGCCACGCCCTCCAGGGCGCATCGCCAGCCATGACGCAATTGCAGCAGGGTGAGGGGCAAGGGCAGGGCCAACCGGAAGAGGGGGCTGCCGACCGGCAGGTAGTAGAGGGCGGCCCAGAGCAGGGCCGTGGAAGCCGCCAGATAGGCGGTGTCCATGAGTTGGCGGGCCTGGCGGGGACTCAGCTCCCGCTGGCTTCGAGGCAGGGACGGGCGGGGTGGGGATCCCATGTCAGCGGGCGGGAGGAGCCGGGCGAACGGTGGGCGTCGGTGTCACCTCGGGGCCCTGGGGAGCCCCCCCTTTCACCCGCTCGATGGTTTCCACCTCAAAGGGAATGCCAGCGGCACGCAAAGCCTCGGTCACCCCCTCCGCCGGAGCGGAAGGGTCGGCCTGGGGCAGTCGGATGGTGACCCGATAGGGAGTCGGAGAGGTGGGCTGGGCAACGGCGCGGACCTTCGGGGGCTGAGTCTTTCCGGCAGGGGGACTCTGCTGGGGCGCCTGGGGTCTGGATCCAGCTGCAGGAAGGGAGGTGCCAGGTTTCGACTCCGGGGCGGGCGAGGAGGCAGGGAGCTGGCGGGTTGTCTGGCCGGGGGGCTGCTGGGCAGGAGAGGTGACCGCCGCAGGCGTCCGGGGAGTGCCAGAGGGGGCTGACTCCGGCTTCCTGGCAGGCTCAGACGTCCTGGGTTCCTGCTCCTCCTGAGGGGAGGGGAAACTGCCGGAAAGTGTGTCTCCCCAGGGCGTGCCAGCACAACCTGAAAGCCCGATGATCAGGGGAAGGACCCAGGGAATCACCGCTCCCCTGCTCTGCCATGACCAGCCCTGCGAACGGCGACTCCTCATCCGTTGCCTGCCGGGCGGATCACCCGCACGGGGCTGGCCCGCAGACGACCACTTTTGGTTGTGGCAGGAGCCTTGCGGGGCGTGGCTGCGGCACTGGTGCGGCTGGCCTTTGCACCGGCTGCAGCCTTGGAGCCGGCTGCAGCCTTCGCCCCTGCAGCCTTGGCGGGGGTGGCCTTGGGGGCTGCTGCTCGTGTCGTGGAGCGACCACGGCTCCCAGCCTTGCCCGTACTGGCCTTTGCAGCCAGGAGTTCCATGGCCTGCTCCAGCGTGAGGCTCTCGGCAGACGTGCCCTCTGGCAAGGAGGCATTGATCTTGCCCTGCTTGACATAGAGGCCATAGGGCCCATCGAACAACTGGATCGCCTCACTGCTCCCTTCCGGGGTTCCCAGATCCCGCAGCGCCGTGCGCCCACCACGGCCCCGCTTGGGCTGGGCCAGCAGATCCAAGGCCCTGCTCAGGCCGATGGCGAGCACATCGTCCTCCGCCTTCAGCGAGCGGTAGTCCTTTTCCCCCTTGCCCTTGTCATGCACCACGTAGGGACCGAAACGCCCCAGGCCCGCCTGCACCTTGCCACCTTCGGGGTGCTCCCCGAGGTGCCTGGGGAGGCGCAACAGTCCAAGGGCATCCTCCAGGGTCAGCTCCTCCGGCTTCACCCCCTTCGGCAGAGAGGCCCGTTTGGGCTTGGGTGTGTCCTCGCTAACCTGGCCCAGCTGCAGATAGGGGCCGTATTGGCCGAACAGCAGGTACACCAACTGTCCGGTTTCCGGATCCTCGCCGAGGGATTCGGGGCCCTCGGTTTTCTGCTTCAGTAAGAGCTCCGCCTTCTGGGCATCCAGATCGGCAGGGGTGATCTCCTGAGGGAGGGTGGCCTTGCACAGCTCCTCGCTGCCATCCTCCCCTTCCCGTTTGCTCTCCAGATAGGCTCCGAATCGCCCGATACGCACCACGCAGGGCAGCCCCTCCAGGGCAATGGTGCGGGAGGTGGTGGGATCGATATCGCCTTCCCGGCGCTGCACCTGGGCTTCCAGTCCCTCCTCCCCTTTGTAAAAGGTTTCCAGATAGGGCAGCCAGGGCATCTTGCCGGCGGAAATGTCATCCAGGCTGCTTTCCATCCTGGCGGTGAAGCCCGTATCCACCAGCTCCGGGAAGTGCTGCTCCAGCAGGGCAGTCACGGCAAAAGCGGTGAAGCTCGGGATCAGGGCGTTGCTCTGAAGGGTGGCGTAACCCCTGTCCTGAATGGTGCCGATGATGCTGGCGTAGGTGGAGGGGCGACCGATGCCCTCTTTCTCCAGCGTCTTCACCAGGGCCGCCTCGCTGTAGCGGGCAGGGGGCTGGGTCTGGTGACCCACGGCTTCCACGGCTCGGCAGCTGGGGGAATCCCCCACCGCCAGGGCAGGCAGGAGCACTTCCTGGCCCTCGAGGGCCGCCTCGGGATCATCGCTGCCCTCCACATAGGCCCTGAAGAAACCCGCAAAGTCGATGCGTTTGCCACTGGCCCGGAAGGTGGCGCCGGCGGCCTCCAGATCCACCGCCAGCAGGGTGAGCCTGGCATCGGCCATCTGGCAGGCCACAGTGCGCTTCCAGATCAGCTCGTAGAGAGCCAGCTCCCTGCCGTCCAACCCCGTTTCCACAGGCGTGCGGAAGGCCTCCCCTGCCGGACGGATCGCCTCATGGGCCTCCTGGGCATTGCGGGACTTGGTCTGGAACTGGCGCGGGGAAGGGGAGAGGTAGTCCTTGCCGTATTTGCTGGCCACACAGCTCCGGGCCGCACCGATGGCCTGGTCGGAGAGGTGCACCGAGTCGGTGCGCATATAGGTGATGAAGCCCCGCTCGTAGAGCGCCTGGGCTGTGCGCATGGTGTCCCGGGCCGAAAGGCGCAGCTTGCGGTTGGCCTCCTGCTGCAGGGTGCTGGTGGTGAAAGGGGGCACCGGCTTGCGCACGGTGGGCTTCTCCTCCACGGCCTTCACCCGCCAGGGGGCCTGCTGCACTTCGGCCTGGAGCGTGCGGGCCTCCGCCTCGCTGAGGAGCTTCGCTGTGCTGCCGCTCTTGAGGGCTCCGGTGGTTTCATCGAAATCGCTTCCTCCGGCGATCCGCTCCTTGCCGAGGTGGATGAGCTTGGCCTCAAAGCCCGCCTTCCCGGCCTCCAGGGCGG
>JBEIRX010000040.1:0-14086 GCA_040375715.1 Aphanothece sp. | reverse complement strand
ACGGTGGAGAAATCAAGGGTGTTGGCTTTCCAGTCACCGAGGAGACGAACAAGGGAAGCATTGCTGGTGGCATTGACGATCTGCTCGATGCCAGAGGCAGAGGAGAAGGAGGCAAAGCCGATATCGACAGGGCTGGAGCCTTCCGCCACGATGCGGTCAATACCCGCGGTGCCGCTGTCGATGTAGGTGTCAAATCCGTTGAAACTGCTCCATCCACCAGTCTGGTTGCCGGAAACGAGATAGGTGTCTCCATCCTGCCCACCATCGAGCACATCATCGTCGAAACCCCCGTCCAGGATATCCATGCCGACACCCCCGCGGAGCGTGTCTTTTCCCCAGCTGCCATCGAGAAGATCATCACCTGCTTCCCCATCAATTGTGTCATCACCGCCGTAACCCACTACCTGTTCACTCTCCGAATTGCCGATAAATGTGTCTGCATTCCAGGTGCCAAAGGTGACCCGACGGTTGCCCAGGAAATAATTCAGCCAGCCGGACACGTTGCTGAGAGAAGCATTGCTGTCTCCATCCTCATTCTGGAAGTTTTCGCCATCAATCTGAAAGCCTATGTGGTAGATGCCATCGGTTACTGTGTTGACAAGATTCTTGCCAAAATATTGGGTGTTGGCTCCATCATTTTGTACCAAATGGAAACCAGTTTCTTCACCGTTT
Source organism: Aphanothece sp. (assembly GCA_040375715.1). Lineage (GTDB taxonomy): Bacteria > Cyanobacteriota > Cyanobacteriia > PCC-6307 > Cyanobiaceae > Cyanobium. Next base: position 13,414 of record JBEIRX010000040.1, on the reverse strand, counting down.
TCGTCATCTCCGTGCAACTGTACAAACAGAGGGTATTCATAGGTTTTGATCCATTGATTCACCAGACGCAGGTCTGAACGAGTTAACCATTGATCAGCATTAACTCCAGTGCTGGCAAGTGCTCGAAGGATCAGCTGGTTGAGGGCGTTGGCTGACGCGGCGCCCCCATTGATGTCGCCTGCGGAAGTGTTGCTGCTCAGGCCTCGATCCAGCTTGATGGTATCAACAATGCGATCCAGTCCTGTCCCTGTGGTTGATTGGTCCCCGTAGAAATAGGTGAGCCAATCGGCAACATCACTGATGGTGGCGTTCGCATCGCCATCTTCGTTCTCAAATCGATTATCAGCAGTGACTCTGAAGCCGATATGGTAGATCCCATCGAGCACGGTGTTGACGAGATTTTGGCCGAAGAAGGTTGTATTGGCTCCGTCATTTTGCACCAAGTGAAACCCTGTTTCAGAGCCATTCTCATCGTCGCCATGGTTGCTGACAAAAAAGTTGTAGCGCGTTTGATCTGCTCTAATCCACTGGTTGATCCAGCGCACCTCATTGCTGCTCAACCGGGTGGCATCCCCGTCGGCCTGACCGGAAGCGCCCATGGCTGTGATGCCTTGCAGGATCAGCCCGTTGAGGTTGTTGGCTGCTGTGGCGCCACCCGCGATGTCAGCCCAGCTGATCCTGCCCCCCAGCCCTCTATCGGCAATGATCAATTCGGTGGTGCGATCCAGAGTGGTGTTGGTCGTTGCGATATCCGTTTTCAGCGCAGTGAGCCAGCTGGCGACATCGGCGATAGATGCATTGGCATCACCATCCTCATTGAGAAACTGATTGTTGGCATTGATTTCAAATCCGAAGTGGTAGATCCCATCCAGCACAGTATCGACAAGATTGAGCCCGCGAAATTTTTCATTGGCCCCATCATTCTGTATGTTGTGAAAGCCAGTGGCGACACCATTCTCATCATCCCCATGGAAGACCTGAAAGGTGCTCTGGCGGGCAGTATCACTGCGCAACCAGGTATTCAGACGTCGGATGTCATCGGAATCAAGCACCACATCATTGAAGCTGCCGATCTCCCGGAGCCCGGTGATGATCAGCTGGTTGAGGCCATTGGCGGCCTGAAGGCCAGCCGCGATCGCGGAGGCCTCCGTATTCCCAGCCAGGCCTGGATCCCGAGCGATCCAACCCATGGTCTGATCCAGCCCGGAGCCTGAACTACCGACAGGTTGCCCCCAGTAGGCGGAGTAGGAGCGAAGGGTGGTGGCCATGGTGGGTTCGGGGGCAATGGTTTAAGTAGTGGAGTGGAACCCTGGCAGGCGGACCTTGGCGCATCGATGTGATGTGCCTTTGTGGTTCCATCAGGTCCTTTCTCAGGACCCCTTCTCAGGGATTCTCTGGGCTTTTCAGTGGTCTCGTTTCTGACCATTGATGTCTGCGTAATTCGAACTTACAGCAAGCGCTTCCTGTGCCAGAAACTTCCTCTGCTTCGTGACAGATCTTGATCTTTTAGGTGTGTTGATAGCTGCAACTGAGACTCAATAACGGTTGGTTCTTTAGCGTTTCTGATGCGATTGCTTCTCAGTTGCAGCGACTGCCCTAGGGTTCTGGCATGGCCAGTGGTGATCCAGAGGTGCCCCCTGTTCGACGCATCGGGCTCACTGGTGGCATCGCCACCGGCAAGAGCACCGTGGCTCGCCTGCTGACCGAGCGCTACGGGATTCCCGTCCTGGATGCGGATCGCTTTGCAAGGGATGCGCTGGTGCCGGGGAGGCAGGCCACCCTGGCTGTACTGGACCGCTACGGCGCCGTGGTGCGTGCTGCTCATCCCTCAGCTGATGCCCCGGCCATCGACCGCCAGGCCCTGGCGCAGATCGTGTTTGCGGATTCGGCCGAGCGCCGATGGCTGGAGCAGCTGGTGCATCCCATCGTGCGCGCCTCCTTTGCCGCCGGCTTGAGGCGACTGGAGGGCGAACCTGTGGTGGTGTTGATGATCCCGCTCCTCTTTGAAGCGCACCTGGAGGGTCTCTGCTCGGAGATCTGGGTGGTGGATTGTGGCAGCGAAGCGGAGCAGATCCGCCGGCTTCGGCTTCGGGATGCCATCACCGCTGAGGCCGCTGCCTCACGACTGCGCGCCCAAATGCCGATGCCTGAAAAGCTGGCCCGGGCCGATCGGGTGATCCACAACAGTGGTGAAGAGGGTGAGTTGCTGGCTCAGCTGGAAAGAGGCCTGGCCATCAGTGGTTGAACTCCCTTAGCCGTTGCACCAGCCGTTCCCTGTGCTCCTCCAGCTGGCGGATGGCATAGAGCATCCATTCCAGTTCAATGCGCACCTGCACGGGGAGATCCCGCTCCAGATAGGAGCGAAGCGATTCCTGACTCAGGCTGCCTCGGCGGAGTTCTCCCTCCAGGGCTCCCAGAATCTCATTCTTCATCGGGGGGGTGGTCATCCGTTGAGCCTCTCGATCAGGAGCTTGTTGGCCAGCTGAGGATCGGCGCGGCCGCCCGTGCGTTTCATGAGCTGGCCCACGAAGAAGCCCTGCAGCTTGGTCTTGCCCCCGCGGAACGCCTCCACTTCGGAAGGATGAGCCGCCAGCAGCTCCTCCACAATCGCCCCGATGGCCTCTGGGTCGCTAATCATTCCCAGCCCTCTGGCTTTCACCAGGGCGCCGGCTGACCCTCCCGACTGCAGAAGCTCGGGAAGGATCTCCTTGGCGATCTTGCCGCTGATGGAACCTTCTCCAATCAGTGCCACCAGTTCCGCCAGTTCCGCGGGCCGGAAGGGCAGATCGGTGTAGGAGAGCCGCTGGGCATTCACATGGGCGGCGATGTCACCGGTGATCCAGTTCGCTGCGGCCTTGGGGTCAGCCCCTGCAGCCACCGTGCCTTCGAAATATTCCGCCATGGGACGCTCATCGGTGAGCACCCTGGCGTCATAGATCGAGAGCCCCAGCGTTTCGGCATAGCGATGACGTTTAGCTGCGGGGAGTTCGGGGAGTTCGGCGCGCCAGGATTCCCGCTGCTGGGTGCTCACTTCAATTGGCCCCAGATCGGGTTCGGGGAAATAGCGGTAATCGCTGCTGCCTTCCTTGCTGCGCATGGTCTTGGTGAGCTGCTTGCTTTCATCCCACAGCCGCGTTTCCTGATGGATTGGTTCGCCGGCCTCAATTGCCTTGATCTGGCGCTGAATCTCGTAATCACAGGCCTTCTGGATCGCCGAGAAGGAGTTCATGTTCTTGATCTCCACCTTTACTCCGAAGGGAGCATCGGGGCCCTTTCGCACTGAAATATTGACATCACAACGCAGGGACCCCTCCTGCATGTTCCCGTCACTGACCCCCAGGTAACGCATGATGCGACGGACCTCCGCCGCATATTCAGCAGCCTCACGGCCTGTGCGCAGATCCGGTTTGCTGACGATCTCAGCCAGGCCCACTCCGGCCCGGTTGTAATCCACAAGGGAATGGCTGCTGCCCGCCAGCCTGTCGCTGCCGGCATGCACTAGCTTGCCCGCATCCTCTTCCATATGCAGCCGCTCGATACCGATGGTTTTCAGATAGGTTTCCCTACCTTTTTCGGCCACTTCCACTTCAATCCAACCCTGTTCGCCAATGGGTTCGTCGTATTGGGAAATCTGATAGTTCTTTGGCAGATCGGGATAGAAATATTGTTTGCGGTCAAACTTGCTGTGAGCAGCGATTTGCATGTTTAGAGCCAGGGCCGCCTTGACCGCAAACTCCAGGACTTTTTCATTCAACACAGGCAGTGTGCCAGGCAAACCACAGACCAGGGGGTCGATCTGGGTGTTCGGGGTCTCCCCGAAACTGGTTGCAGCAGGGCTGAAGATCTTGCTTGCCGTGCTCAGCTGCACATGGATCTCCAGGCCGATCACTGCCTCCCATGCAGGAGCTGAGGCCGTGGTGGGCCTTGGGGAGGACGAGACAGAGGCTGGAGCGCTGGCCATGAAGGGCGCGTAAAAAGCGGCTGTGCCGCTAGAGGTTCAGCGATCATACGGAGAGCCTGCAAACCAACCACTGGTCCCGCCACTGGCGACACTGTGGACAGCCCCAGCTCTCTCCATGGCCCCTCTCCGCACAGACCCTGTGCTGATCCTCGGCGGGGGATTGATGGGCCTGTCGATCGCCCATGCCCTTGCCCGGAGAGGCGTTGCGGTGTTGGTGCTCAGCCGCAGGCGCCGGGAGGCTGCTGGATTCGTGGCGGCCGGGATGTTAGCTCCCCACGCGGAGGGGTTGGCGGGCCCTCTCCTGGCGCTGGGCCAGGAGAGCCTGGCCCGAATCCCTCGCTGGGTGGCTGGCATCGAAGCCGATAGCGGACTCCCCTGTGGCCTGCAGAACACAGGCATCGTGGTGCCCTTCACGAATGTGGCCGAGCGCGATGCCTTCCCCACAGCGTCCTGTGGGGTGGAATTGGATCGCGCTGCCCTTGAGGAGGAGGTGTCGGGGCTTGGGCCGGACTGGCAGGCCGGTCTGCTCTTCCCTCAGGACGGGCAGATCGATAACAGGAGATGCCTGATGCGGGCGTTGGAGACCGCCTGCGTGCACCGTGGCGTGGCCTTCGAGGAGGGAACTGAGGTGGAGGCGCTTCTGGTGTCCTCAGAGGCTGGCGCCCCCCTGGAGGGGGTCAAGATCCGGCGAGCGGACGGGGAGGTGCACACCCTGAGCTGCACCCAAGCCGTTCTTGCCTGTGGGGCCTGGTCTGCCCGGCTGTTGCCGGACCTGCCTGTCTTTCCGGTGAAAGGTCAGATGCTGTCGCTTCAGGGCCCTCGGAATGCCCTCCAGCGGGTGCTCTTCGGGCCCGGCACCTACATGGTGCCTAGGGAAGATGGGCTTGTGGTGGTGGGAGCCACCAGTGAACCTGAGGCTGGTTTTCAGGACGGACTCACCCCTTCCGGTCAGCTTCAGTTGGAGCAGGGCATTGCCTCCCTTCTTCCTTCAGCCAGGGGCTGGCCGCCGATGGAACGCTGGTGGGGCTTTCGTCCCTGCACGGTGGATGCTGGCCCGCTCCTGGGTGAGGGGCCTATCTCCGGACTCTGGCTGGCCACAGGCCATCATCGCAATGGTGTGCTGCTGGCGGCGTTGACAGCGGAGGTGATTGCTGGGGCATTGACGGACGATCCGTCTGTTCCGGAGGCAAGAACGTGGTTGGCGCTGTTCCGACCCGACCGGTTTGAGAGCAATTGTGAGAGCAAGCTCATTGGCGATGCGTGTTGAGGCGGGTGTCAGACGGTTGCGGTGTTCGTTTTCACCTGTTGCTGCCAAAGGCGCGCATAGCGACCACCTTTCTCCAGAAGTTGCAGGTGATTTCCCTGTTCGATGATGCGGCCCTCCTCCAGCACATAAATTCTGTCCGCATTCACGATGGTGCTTAGCCTGTGGGCGATCACAAGGATGGTGTGCTTCCTGTCAAATCGGTCAATAGCCTCCTGCACCAGTCGCTCACTTTCCGTATCCAGCGCACTGGTGGCTTCGTCCAAAATCAACAGGTCGGGGTTGCGGAGGATGGCCCGTGCCAGGGAAATCCTTTGCCGTTGTCCACCACTGAGTCGGTACCCTCTTTCGCCCACAAGGGTATTCAATCCATCAGGTAGATTTTCGATGAAGACAGAGGCTTGCGCTTGCTTAGCAGCAAACCGTATATCATCCATGCTTGCTGATGGTGTGCCGAAGGAAATATTTTCGGCGATGGTTGCGTTGAAGAGAAAGGTGTCTTGACTGACAACTCCAATTCGCTTCTGCCAGCTGGCAAGCTCATGCTTTTTAAGATTGATCCCGTCAATAGTGATTTCGCCATTAGTGGGTTGGTAGAGACCAGCGAGGAGATCTGCAATCGAACTCTTCCCTGCTCCACTGCTGCCAACCAAGGCAACTGTGGTGCCAGCAGGGATATGAATATTGATATTCTCAAGGGCTGGTTTGAGTTCAGCTGAGTAACGCAAGCAGACTTCTTTTAGACAGATCTCTTTGCCAAGACTTTCATGCGTCAGGCCACCCTTGCTCCGGAATTCTTTATCATCATGAGCAAGGAACTTGTTGAGAAGTTTCAGGTTTGCCGAATTGCCTTTGAACTTTAATAATGCTTCTGTCAAGCCGCCAATCGAGCCATTCAGTCGTTGAAGAGCAACCACGAAGGTGACAAGACTTGGGAGGATCCCAGAACTTCTTTGGCCAAAAAATAGCATGCTCAACCATGCAATGATGGCAATCATGATGATCGGCATCACCAATGTCAGTGGTCCGTTGATTGCCAGGAGTCTTATTTGTGCCCGCTGGTTGTGTTCAAGCGAGCGCGTCTGTCGATCAACTTCCATCGCGGCTTCCTCAAGAAAGCCAGTTGTGTGAAGTAATCGCAGAGCCTGAATATTTTCTGTCATTCGACTCATCAATTCTGTGCCCAGGGATGTGCCAAGCAAGGCTCTCCTTTCCACTCTTGGCAGAAGAATTTTTTGAACGATCACTGAAATACCACCCAAGCCAATTGCGGCGACCAGCAGCCATGGAGAAAGGCGTAGAAGGACGAGTAAATAGGTGAGGAGAAGAAGAATGGTAAGGAAAAGAGTGTTGAAGTTATTGATTTCGGCAACCACAGCCCCTGGTCCGGAGTTGTTGACGTATTGGAGTTCGCCGATGCGATAGCGACTTGCGCAGGGAAAGGTGTAATCTAGAATCTGTGAGTGAAGCATTGAAGTGAGGCTTCTAGACACTCGAATGCCAAAATAACCGTTAGCGATCCCGCCTAAATACATGCCTGCGGCTTGTAGAAGTTTCAGAAGAACTGCAAGGGTTAGAAGATACGTGAACGCTTGAAAGCTCGTTAATGAATACAAGAAGTCGTTTGCCTGCGGCAACCCCTTGAAGAGCGGCTTGCTGCCAAGATCCACAAGGCTTGTGGCGGGTTTGGAGAGGACCTCCACCGCAAGAAACATCACGCCCAGCGTGAGCCCCTCGCAGGCGGCCTGCAGGAGGGAGCTGACGAACGTGAGCCCAATCAGCCGCCACTCCTTCCGGGCCGTGTGTCGGATCAGTCTGGAAACTGGTTGCTGATCACGCAGAGGGAAGAGAAGCTGCTTGATCAGTCCCTGCAGAGGTGGAGTTGAGGCTGTCAATGGGAGAGGTTGTCTTATCCGAAGATGTGTTGATTGCCTTGCAAGGCGCCAACTGGATCAACCTGCAAGCAATTGCAGGGAAGCACAATTTTAACTCCATGGAACCCCAGCAAAGCCGGAGGCCATCCTTGACCCCGGCCAGTCAGGCCCCTTCCACGCGCCATATCTGATCGGCAGGGTTCCAGTCACTCAGCTCGGAGGGGGCAAACCAGAGTCCGATCTCCTGGGTGGCTGTTTCCGGGCCATCCGATCCGTGAATCACATTGCGGCCGATGTTCACCGCGAGATCTCCGCGGATCGTGCCAGGAGCCGCCTCCAGGGGCTTGGTGGCGCCGATCATCAGCCGCGCAGCGGCGATCACCCCATCGCCCTCCCAGACCATGGCCACCACAGGACCACTGGTGATGAAGCTGACAAGGCCTGCGAAGAAGGGCCTCTCGCGATGCACGCCATAGTGGCTCTCAGCCAGTTCACGGCTGGGGGTGAGCTGCTTGAGGCCCACCAGCTTGAACCCCTTGCGTTCAAAGCGCCCGATGATCTCCCCCACAAGGCCACGCTGCACACCGTCGGGCTTGATGGCGATGAAGGTGCGCTCAGCAGGCATGGTGCAATCAGGCAATGGAGGGGTCTTTGCCATGGTCGGTTTCCAAGTGACTGATTGGCAAGGGCTTCGGTGCCACTCATTTCCCCACCCCAGGCCTACCCTGCCCAGAGGCTCCTGGTGCGAACTCCATGGCCGTAGCCCCCCCGATGGGTTGCGAACCTTCTTGTCCCGCTGCCCGCCCCGAGGTGGAGGGGCTGCAGGCCTACAGCGCTCCGCTGGAGGGACGGAGGGGTTTGCTGCGTCTGGATTTCAACGAAAACACCTTTGGGCCGAGCCCCCGCGTGGTGGAGGCGATCCGTGCGATCCCACCGGAGCATTACGCCATCTATCCCGAATATGACGGCTTGAGGGAAGCCCTCGTGGAAGCCTTGGGCGGGGCGCAGAGCCACCTCACTCCAGACCATGTGGGCCTGTTCAACGGAGTGGATGGGGCTCTCCATGCGGTGTTTCATGCCTTCGGAAGCCCCGGGGACCGTCTGCTCACCACCACGCCCACCTTCGGGTATTACGCCCCCTGCGCCCGCATGCAGGGTATGGAGATCGAAGCGGTTCCCTACCACCTGCCCTGTTTCGGATTTCCGCTGGAGGAGATCAGGGCGGCCCTGAACCCGTCTTCGATGCACGCAGCTTCGCCACCGAGGATTCTGCTGATCTGCAATCCCAACAATCCAACCGGCACCCGCCTGGCACCCGCTCGGATTCTTGAGCTGGCTGCCGCAGCCCCCCAAACCCTTGTGGTGGTGGATGAGCTCTATGAAGCGTTCAGCGGCGACAGCGTGCTCCCCCTCCTGGCAGAGAAGGCTGCGGTGGCCGGTGAGCCTGATGCCTTCTGCCATCATCCCAACCTTGTCGTGCTCCGCTCTCTCTCCAAGACAGCCGGTCTTGCAGGGCTCCGGATCGGCTTTGCCATCGGTTGTCCGGAGCTGGTGGACCGGGTGAGCCGGGTCACTGGTCCCTATGACGTGAACAGTTTTGCGGTGATCGCCGCGATGGCTGCCCTGGCGGATCAGCCCTATGTGGAGGCCTATGTGGAAGCGGTGCTGGAGGCAAAGGAGTGGCTGGCCGGCCAGCTTGCCCAGGCTGGCGTGCGCCATCACGTGGATGGGGGCAACTACCTCCTCATCTGGCCAGAGGCTTCCGTTGAGCAGGTGGATCAGGGGTTGCGGCAAGCCGGGATTCTGGTGCGCTCGATGGCCGGCAAGCCCCTCATCGATGGTTCCCTGCGGGTGAGCATCGGCACCCGTGACCAGATGGAGCAGTTCTGGCGGGCTTTCCAGGTGTTTGTCCCGGCGGAATGACGTGTTGCCTTACGGGCCTGCACCTTGGGATTCGACATCGGGTGTCCTGGGTGGCTGCACCTGGGGGGGGCGGCGCCGTCCCGTGCGGGCGCTGACAGTCCGGCTGCGCTCCTGGTAGCCGTGGACCACCGGGAGTCTCCTTTCTTCCCAGCCTCTCAAGGCGGCCCCAAGCTCCGGGGGAGTGGAAGCATGGAAGGCGGGCTGAGGATCCAGGGCCTGTGCCAGCTCCACCGCATCCTCCAGCCCGGCCGTCATCCCCCTGGCCTGGGAGGAACTCATGGCATGGGCCGCATCCCCAATCAACACCACCCGACCCTGGTGCAGCCGGGGAAGGGGGTCGATATCGAAGGACCAGTTGGCCACCACGGCCGGCGGTGGGGTGCTGCGAATGAGGGCCGCCAGATCACGGGGGATCTTCGCCAGGGCCTCCTCTGGAACAGGTTCCTCCAGAAGTCGACGCTGGGTGTCCCGTTGAGCCGGCAGGGGCTCCTCCTGGAAGAAGCCCCAGTGGGTGAGGGCCTGCCCCTGGCCATCGATGCCGAGATCAAACACGTTGGCATAGACCCCCCGGCCTCTGGCATACACGAAAAACTCCCCATCCCGGCAGAAGCTCCCATCAGGAACCACGCCTCTCCATACCCGATCCCCTAGATAGTTCAGCCGCCGCTCTGGCACCAGTTGGGCAGCCACCCTGGAGAAGATCCCATCGGCGCCCACCAGCAGGTCACCCTGCCAGTGGCTTCCATCGGCAAAAAACGCCTCCACGGGGGTGTCTGGCTCTGGTGGCTGGCGCCAGCTCAGCAGTTCCGCCCCGGGTTGGAGCCCCTCGGGGGGCAGGGTATCGGCCAGGGCTTCGAGGATCGCCCGCCGGTGGATCAGCAGGGAGGGCAATTCACCCTCCTGGCGCTCCGTCGGGGCACTTTCGATCAGATCGCCTCGAAGATTGCGCACCACGAAACGGCTCACAGGAAGGCCCTGGGCCAGCAGGCGATCCAGCAGAGATGGAATGGAGCCCGCGGCGATGGCCTCCAACCCGCTTTTCACAAGCAGGATGCCGCAGCCGTCCGTGCGGATGCGATCGGCCTTCTCAAACACCCTCACCCTGTGGCCCTGGCGGTGCAGAAGGGCCGCCAGAAACAGACCCGCACTCCCTGCGCCCACAACTGCCACAGAGAGGCGTCTGGTCAGCATGGATCGTCTCAGCGCATCACGTCCACCACTGTGGAATCCGGCAGGGGTGGGGTGAGGATCAGGCTGGCGCCCGCCTGGCGGACGGTGGCGGTCCCCAGGGCGTCAAGAAACGGTTGGATGCCGCCCTGATCGCAGGACGCAGGGGCTGTGCCGCCTCGGAGATACTGCACCGGGATCACCCGGCGGGGATTGAGGTTGCGAACCATGGCTGCAGCTTCGGCACCTGTGTACACCTTGGCTCCGCCCCCCACGCCGATCACGAGCACATCTGGCCGTCCGAGCAGCACTCGGTCTGCGGGAGTGATGGCTCCAGCCGTGCCGCCGAGGTGAGCGAAATCCAGTCCTCCCTGGCGCCAGCGCCAGACGGTGGACTGGCCGAAACGTCTGCCATCCACCCGGTCGTGGGGGACCCCGATCCCCTCGATCTGAAGGCCAGCCACCCTGTAGGAACCAGGTTTGCTGAGCAGGCGTCCGCTGGCCACGTCGGCCCCCTCATCCTTCAGACGGCTGCTCGCCAGGATCACATCCGCACTCACCCGGGGTTCCGCCAGGCCTGAGGCACATCCCACGGCCCGGAAGGGGTTCAGCAGTACCCGGGCACCTCCCCCCTCGATCAACAGGGCACTGTGGCCAAAGCTGGTGATCCTCACCCCCCCTCCAGAGGCCCAGGCGGTGGGTGTGGAGCTAAGGCTCAGCAGGGCGGCCAGCGCGAGCAGGGGGGGGGCGGCCAGGCGGGAGCTCACGGGCACAGGGATCGGTTCAGGGGGAGGGCCGCGGGACGGCCCGGCGCGAAATTAGCAGTGTCAGCGGGGAGGAAGGCTTTCCGCCTGCCGAAGAAAATTGGCCAGCAGGGCATGGCCACTCTCGGTGAGCACGCTTTCCGGATGAAATTGCACCCCCTGCAGATGGGGCCATTGCCTGTGGCGCAGGCCCATGATGGTGCCGTCCCCCAGCCAAGCGGTCACTTCCAGGACATCGGGGAGGGTTTGGCGTTCAACGATGAGGCTGTGGTAGCGGGTGGCCGTGAGGGGCTCCGGCAGCCCCTCGAAGACCCCCACACCGCTGTGATGCACCGCGGAGGTTTTGCCATGCATGAGTTCAGGGGCCCGCACCACCCTTCCCCCGAACACCTGCCCCAGGCATTGGTGGCCGAGGCAGACCCCCAGGATCGGCAGCGCAGGGCCCAGCTCCCGCAGCACCTCCAGGCAGATCCCCGCCTGATCCGGATCCCCTGGTCCGGGGGAGATCAGGAGGGCTCGGGGGGCCAGCGCGCGGATGTCGGCCAGGGTGAGGGCGTCGTTGCGCTCCACCCGCACCTCGGCAGCCAGGGGATGGTCTGGTGCCAGCTCACCCAGGTATTGCACCAGGTTGAAGGTGAAGCTGTCGTAATTGTCGATCACCAGCAACATGGGCTCTCTTCAGGCAGGAAGCAGCCCAAAGCGCTGCAGCAAGGGGGGGATCAGCAACAGCAGGGCGATCAGCAGGGAGGAGAGAGCCGCCACCAGCACGGCCGCTGCTGCACAGTCCTTGGCGATTCGGGCGAGGGGGTGGAATTTCCGGCCGATGGCCAGATCCACCACGGCTTCGGTGGCGGTGTTCAGCAGTTCGAGCACCAGCACGGCAGCAACAGTGAGCACCAGCACCGCCATCCGATCCGGACTGAGCCCCAGCCAGAGCCCCAGGCTGAACACCACAAGACCCATGCCCACGTGAATGCGGAAGTTGCGCTGGCTGGCAAAGCCATAGGCCAGGCCCTGGGCGGCATAGCGGAAGCTCGAGGGGAGATCCCCGGCGATTTTCCAGGCACCCACTCTCAGCCGCCGACCCCTTCGGTGAAGATCCACCCCAACCTCATGCAGTTGGGTTGGCTGGTGATCGGGAACGGGCAGAACCACTCCACGCCACTGGTCTTTGTTGCGGCACCTTAACCCCGCGATTCCCCATCGCAAGCCTCCGTTGTGACCTGCTGAAGGTGGGCGGTGTGCAGGAGAAGCTCATCCTGTTTGGCGAGCATCGTCGCCAGAGAAGCTTCATCGGGGTGATCCCAGCCAAGAAGGTGAAGAAGGCCATGGCAGACCAGGAACTTCACTTCTTCCTCGACCCCATGGCCATGTTCCAGAGCCTGACGCGCCGCTGTTTCCAGGGAAACCACGATGTCGCCGAGTTCAAGAGGTTCCTGTGGAGAGGATCTGGGGGAGGGGATCTCTTCCGGCGTAACCTCTTGGGCTGCGAAGGCAAGCACGTCGGTGGAACAGTCTTTGCCGCGCCACTCCTGGTTGAGAGCAGTGATCGTTGCATCGTCGCAGAAGGTCAGCCCAAAGCCGTAAGTGGAATGGGTCAGCTCAGGAGGAAGGTCCGGATGGAGGGCCGAAAGCCAGGCGAGGAGGAGCTCTTGCCAGGCTGGTAGAGGAAGGCTGTGCTCCGACATACCAGTGATCACTAGCTCCAGGGTGAGCGTGGAATCTGCGGACATCAGTGCATGGGGGGTCTACCGAGCCACGCGATGAGCAGCAGGAATGTGCTTAAACCCAGGGCTGTCAGGCCGAAGTGAAGAAGACTCTGGCGCCCCTTCCTCACCATGTTTCGCATCGCCAGCTTGACGAAGCCAGGGGCTTCTTCCCTGGAGGGGGGGATCGGCGGTTCAGAGGAGGCCATGGGATGGTTTGGGGCGAGTTATGCCTGGGAGGGCTTGAGTGACCGAAAGATCGGGCGCAGAAGAATTCTGAGCAGCTGCGGGGCGGAGTAGATCTGAAAAAGTATGGACCAGATCTCACGTATGCGGCCCAATCCTTCGGCATTAGGTGAATAAACTATTTGGTTCCAAGTCATCTGAGATGCAACATGCAGCCATTCCTGCACTGTAATTTCCCCATTTTTTAGTTGCTCATGGGCAGCAGATTGCAAAGCCCAGCGGCATTGAGGCCATAGAAAAGTCATGATCTTTCTCTGAGCCTTCTGCGTGGAGGGGTGATTCAGGATCGTGGCAATGCGTTTCAAGTAATCGGTTCGGCACCAACGGTGAGTGTAGAAGTAGTTGATTAGAGGTTTATTGATGACCAGGACTGAGCATCTATTTTCCTGGAGATTCGCGAGTAAAATCAAGGCTTGAGATGCCCTTGAGTATGAATAGTCGATGAACAGGCCCAGGTTTGATTTGAAAAATGATGTTCGCCAGACTGTGCCGCTGATAAAAAGGATGTT
>JBEIRX010000022.1:0-24083 GCA_040375715.1 Aphanothece sp. | reverse complement strand
TGCTGAAAGAGCATCAATCTGACCGGAATTGAGGAATTCGCCGCGGGCATCTGCCTGGGCTACAACCTTGGTGAAGGCGTCGAACATGTGTAAGGCTCCTGGTCTCGACGTTCTCCGTCGGGAGTGGGTGGGTGAAGGGAGAGGGAGTAGGACCGCCGATGCCCTGAAGCATGCAGGCTGTCGATTCCCTGAAGCCGCTCCTGCGCTGGAAACCCAGAGCTCAAAAGCGACGGGTTAATTCTCGGCTGGCGCCTGTGGCTGGCGTGACCGCCGTAACAAACGGTCACCGCAGAAGCCCATGGCTACAGATGAAAAGCCCAAGGCGACTGGTCACCCTGGGCTTTGGCAGTGTGAGGGGTGCAAGTACCGGTTACTTCTTGGCCTTCGCCTTGCGGGCTGGTGCAGGAGCCACCTCTCCCAAATCAGAAACCCCCGTCACGCTCACACCGGTCACCTTGCCACCCAGCCGGTGAACGAGGCGCAGGGTTTCATTCATGCGGGTGTAGGGCACCTGCATGACGCAATCGGCACTGCGAACGAAATCATTGCGCGCGAGGCCGGTCACATTGATCGTCACCTGGCGATCATTGCTGGAGCTGGTGTTGCGGGTACCTGCAGAAACCTTCATGACAAGGGAAGAGCAATGGGAACTGGTTGGAAGCGATGAGGGGCGTCAGTTCACTGGGGTGATGCTGGCAATACGCCCACCTTCCCGGTGAATCTGCTGCTGCACTTCCAGTAGCTTGTTGAAGGGAATGAAGCGCACACGGTTGCTGCGCTTGTGGCGTTGGTAGTTGTTGAAGCCACTGATTTCCACACGGAAGGTGCGACCTTCCTCCCCAGCCCCCACACCCTGCCGGGTGACCCCATCAGTGGTGACCTTGCGGAAGGTGTTGCCCTTGGCATTCGGGCTCACCACAGGCAGAGGCATCTCCGCATGCACAGCAGGATTGAGGCGCGACTGGTTTTTAGCAAGATCTCCCTTGATTGAGGCTGCCGCTCCACGGGTGAGCTGCAGCATGTAAGAGAACTGAAGGCCTTGCTGACCGGCTGAATAATCCCAACCATGGAGATAGGGCACCGTTTCCTCGCCAAAGCGGGTTTGGTACTCCACGCTGTCAATGTAGGAATCAATTTCAGCGTCGTAACCCTGCTCCTGGAGGATGGTGAAGTGGTGGAGCATCTCCGCCTTGTTCTGGGGAGCGCGACCAAGCAGATGCTTGAAGTTGAGCTCTATGAAGCGATAGGGGTTGGTGTTGGTGAAGAAACGATCCTTATAGAGGCTGCTCTTGGCCACCTGGCGCACCAATTCCCTCACACTCAGATAGCCACGGCGGAACAGGGATTCAGGTCCATCCAGCCGCTCGCTTGCCATCACATACTGACGCCCGAGCACCTGCTGATAGACGGCACGGATCAGATTGGCCTTGTCGACATCGGAGCTGGTCGACCAGTTCTCTTTGTTCCGGTCGTTGGCGAATCGCGTGATGCCCAGATAGGCAGCGTTGGCGAGGGTCATGAGAAGCGTGCGTGGAGGGCCGGGGAGGAATGGGAACGAGCAGCGAATCCAATCAGGCGCCATCCAGACTCAAACCAGGAAGGATCTCGGATGGGGGCCGGACGCTGCAGGCTGCTGCCGGATCCTATGGTTGACCCAGGGCCCCGCAACAAGGCGTCCAGAATCGTTACAAATCCCTTCCTCAGGCTCCAGCTCGCCTGCCATTTGAGCCGAACGGGTGCGGAGCAGAAGGCCCACCCCCTGACATCCAGGTGTCACCCCGATACCATCTGGCCAACCTTTTCTACGAATATGTCACCGTCTGTTTCGGAGATGGAATGGGCCGTGCGCCTGAGCTGCCAGCTCAAGACCCTCTCCGAGCTGGCAGAAAGCCTCACTTACAGAGTGCTCGAACTGGAAGAACGCCTGGGAGCGCAGGAGAAAGAAATGTCGTCCCTGCAGGGCACCTCCGCAGAACTGAGTGCAAGCCTCAGCTCGGGGATGGAGGAACGGATGCTCGAAACAGAGGATCGACTGGAACGGATTGAAGATCTGCTGCAAGGGGAGGTGCGGCGTCCCTCCCTGGCCCGCTCCCTGCGAGCTCTCCCCATCTGCCCGGAGCAGGAGGACTCAGCCTTCACTGGCGATATTGAGGAGGAAGATCCCATCTTTCTGGATGACCTGCCCGCACAGAATGAACACCCTGCGTTCGAGGAGGATGCCCCGTTCATCGACGACCTCCACGATCAATCCCTGGCCAGCTGAGGACCTGAGATCGCAGAACGGCCGTCAGCCCGAATCTCCCGGTTCAACGGGAACTGGCACTCACTCCTGGAGCCAAGCTTCGGGGAGTTCCCCACTGTGATCCTGGATCCGCTCGAATTCAAAGGGTCCGGCGAGGGCGCCCCACAGCTGTTCATGGGTTTCAGGATGGTGTCCCCGATCAATCGTGCACATCCTGCCTGTGGATAGCTCAAGCTGACTCACCAGATAGGCGGGCTGACCCTTGCGCTCCACAAGACAGCGACAGCCAGGTTCCACCTCCCCCGCAAACCCCTCGCCCTGTTCGCGCACCCAGTAGTTGCATCCCTCCAGGGGCTGAAGATCCTCCTCCCGGAGGGCGGCCCGCAGAGAAGGATCTGCCGTTGCTCCCCAGAAACGCTTCTCGTCATGCAACGCCAGGTTGCGGATGATCAGCTGGTTCTCCGCCCGTTCCGGGCGCAACACCCGGATGCGATACGGGGTGGAAGGGGTAATGGCGTAAGCCTGCTCGAGGAGCAAAGAGCCTCTGGCGAGGTGAGGGATGGGCCTTGTGGTGACCAGGATGTGAGCAAAGAGCGGCGGATTTTCGAAGGCCTGGTTCTGATTGCTGAAGCTGCCGCAGAGTTGGCGCAGCAGGCGGGCGTAGGCGGAAGTGGCCATGGGGGGCTACCCACCGTGGAGGCGAAGACGAAACTCTCCCACCTCACGGGCTGTGGTCGCATCCTTCTGGGCAAAGGGGTGGTCTGCCAGTTGGGCCAGGATCCTCTGCAAGATGTCAGAGCGACTGAGGGCCTGAGAGCTTGGCTGTCGGATCAGGAGGCGCCAGGCCTCATCAAAGGCCATGGCAAAGCTATCCGCATTGCCGTACTGCCTCTGGGATGCAGAGGCATCAGGGGGTTGTGGCATCACGCAATTCCGACAGGGCGCTTGACAACAATAAGCAGCTGCCCAAATGCCAGGACCCAGATTTGAACTGGGGACACGGCGATTTTCAGTCGCCTGCTCTACCAACTGAGCTATCCCGGCCTGTCGCTTTCGCGACTTTAGGATCTTAAATCACCGCTGCGAGCCTGACGGCTCCCTGGGGTGCGTGCCAGGCAGATCAACCCCTCCACCCGCCAACCGCACCCCTGCAAAGCCTTTGTGGCATGGAGGGCGGTGGCCCCGGTGGTGAGGATGTCATCCACCAGAAACACCGGGTGCTGCCTGGCCTCCTTGGGATGGGGCCTGCGGGCGCAAGTGAAGGCACCCCGTTGATTCTCATGACGCATGGCCCGACCGAGATGGTGTTGACCCAGCACAGGTCGGGAACGTTGCAGCAGTGCTGCGCTGCCGAAGCCCCATTCCATTCGGCCAAGTCTGCAGATCAGGGGAGGCAGGGGATTGGCCTGTCGTTTCCAACTGGGCACCGGCACCAACAGGGGAGAGAGGTGGGGCAGCAAGGTTGGAAGCCCCACGGCCTTGAGCAGGGCGGCAATGCTGTCGGGGTGGGGACGCTGGCGCAGGCCCAACAGCATCCGGCGATAGGACCCCAGATAGTGACCGGCGGCCCACCAGTTCAGGGGGTTGGACCCTGCCACTCCTCCGGGGGGCAGCAACAAGGCCTCAGCGCAGGAGGTGCAGAACCTGGCCACCAGAGCAGGAGCAGGCAACGGTTGTCGGCAGAGGGGGCAAGGCTTGCTGACAAACCACTCCAGGGGCGAAGGCCAGGAGCCCATCCAAAGGGGGAAATGGGACACGGGGTGGAGAGCACACCAGGGGGACTGGTTAAGCCTTCCCAGGGATGGACCGCAGCATGGCCACGAGGGTGCGGTGGGCATCCTCGCTGTCGGTCAGAGGATGGTCAAACGGCACCTCCACTGAGACCCCATCCACGTCCAAGGTCATGGCCTGGGGCGCCACAGCCACCATTCGGGCTGATTCGGCGCTGGGCCGACCAGCGAAGTGGTGGGCAAAGGCCAGCACGGCGGAAGCATGGTCGTCATTCATATGACGACAGATCCGATCACTCACAGCAGGGGTCAAGGGATCGGCACTCATGGCAGGGCAAGCAAGGGGTCAAGTCTGGTGGTAGGTAGCAGTTTCAGGCGGGAGCAAACCGCTGCCAAAGCAGCAGGGCCAGACGCAGACCACTCCAGCCCACATATCCAGCCAGCACCACGAACAGAGCCATGGCCAAAAATGAACGAATGCGGTCGGTCATCGTGCTGGCGAGGAGCTGATCGCCTCCATCTTGCCTCGGGCCAAGAGGGCCATCCCGCGGGCAGCGGACAGGTTGGGGCGATTCAGGATGGGAAACCCCAACACCCGTTGTCGCAACCTGCGCCATTGGGCGTTGTGGGCCCCGCCCCCCAGCGTGATGATCCGCCGGATTGGAGGGGCACCCAGCTCCAGGAGCCGTTGCCAACCCTGCTCTTCGATGGCGGTGATGCCCTCCAACAGCGCCTGGAGAAACCGCGCATCGCTCACGGGTCTGGGCTCCAGGATCGGTTCGAGATGGGGATCCTCCACAGGGAAACGCTCCCCCCTCCCCAACAGGGGACGCAGCTGGAGACCAGTGCTCACCTCGGGATCCATCTGGCGGCTCAATTCCTCGAGCATGGCGGAGCTGAAATACCGGCTGAGAAGCGCCGCACCCGTGTTGGAGGCACCGCCCAGAAGCCAGCGGCCATTCACGCGGTGACAGCTCAATCCCTCCCCCTGGATGGGCTCGGGAACAAACTGCTTCAGCACCAGGGTGGACCCCAAAACAGTAATGCCATCCTCAAGGGCTGGATCCGCTGCCAGAACGGCTGCGTTGGCATCGGTGGTGCCCGCCACCACCTGACAATCTGGGGACAACCCCAGGGTCGCAGCCACATCTGAGGCCACAGGCCCGAGCACGGAACCACTGGGCACGATGGCAGGCAATGCCGACAACCAGGGCGCTTGGTCAAGCGAACCCAACCATGCCTGGCCGACAGGATCCCAACCCAAACGAAGGTTGTTGCCTTCCTCTCCCCAACGCCAGTGGCCCAGCAACCAACCCATTAGCCAATCAGCCTGGTGGCGGATCAGCAATCGTCGATCATTGACAAACGTACGGCTCTTCTCAAGGAGGTCCAAGGCCCTTGCAAGGCTGCCACTGGCCTGAGCTGCAGGGTGTTGGCCAGCTGCCTCCCCCAGGAGTCGTCTGACCTCCGGGAGCTTGGCCTCACAAGATTGATGGTAAGGAAGGGCCTGCCCAAGACCGCCGGGTAACAGGACCCCATCTTCTTGGCAGAGCAGCAGAGTGCCGGAGGTGCCCGCAAGGGCAAGTGCCTGAATCTGGCACCTGAGCTCCAAGGGAACGTTAAGGAGGAGTTGGATCAGCCCGTGTCTCCAGGCCTCGGGGACCTCAAACGGTCCGGGGTAGGGGGTGGCCTGCTCATACAGGCTGTCCCCAGAGGGATTCACCAGCGCAAGGCGCACCCCACTGGTCCCGAAATCAACCCCGAGTGCCAGTTTGGGCAAGATCGGCCGTGGCTTGCTTGAGGGTGTGGGCGATGGCGGTCACGTCCTCCCAGGGAAGGTTGAGATCGCTACGACCAAAGTGGCCATAGGCCGCCACATCTCGATAGAACGTGCCGCCCCGCTGCTTGGGGAGGGTACGCAACCCGAAGGTTTCGATGATAGCGCCAGGCCGCAGGTCGAAGTGCTCCTGCACAAGGGCCGTGAGATCACTATTGCTGAGGCTGCTGGTGCCGAAGCTCTCCACCAGGATGCTCACGGGCTTGGCCACGCCGATGGCATAGCTGAGCTGCACTTCTACTTTGCGCGCCAGACCGGCGGCCACAATGGCCTTGGCCACATAGCGGGCGGCATAGGCGGCCGAACGATCCACCTTGGTGGGATCTTTCCCGGAGAACGCGCCACCGCCGTGCCGTGCATAGCCGCCGTAGGTGTCGACGATGATCTTGCGACCCGTCAAGCCCGCATCCCCCTGGGGCCCGCCCACCACGAACTTGCCCGTGGGATTCACCAGGAAGCGGGTGGTGGCACGATCAGGCTTGAGTCGGAGATCCGCGGTGGCGGGCTCCACCACATGGGTCCAGAGATCGGCAGCGATTCGCTCACGCAGGGCTTTTTCATCACTGATGCCATCAATCTCCGCTTCATGCTGGGTGGAGATCAGCAGGGTATCGACGGCCACGGGCCTGTCATCTTCGTAAACCACGCTCACCTGGGTCTTGCCATCGGGCAACAGATAGGGGAGGGTGCCGCGATGGCGGACCTCAGCCAATCCCCTGGCGAGGCGGTGAGCCAGGCTGATTGGCAAGGGCATCAGTTCTGGGGTTTCATCGCAGGCGTATCCGAACATGATGCCCTGGTCGCCGGCGCCGACCTTGTCGAGAGGATCGCCGGCATGATCATCTGCCTCGTCCACTCCCTGGGCGATATCCGGTGACTGCTGATCCAGCGCAATCAGAACGGCACAACTTCTGGCATCAAACCCGCCAGCCCGATAGCCCGCATAGCCGATCCCATCAATCACATCCCGCACGAGGTGATTGAAATCCACCTTTGCGGTGGTCGTCACCTCTCCAGTGATGAGGCACAGACCTGTGTTCACAACAGTTTCACAGGCCACCCTGCTGGCTGGATCCTGGCTGAGCAGAGCATCCAGAACGGCATCGCTGATCTGATCACAGATTTTGTCGGGATGGCCTTCCGTCACCTATTCAGAGGTGAAGACGTATCGGCTCATGGGAAGACGAAAAGAATGGTGTAATCCTATGATTCGTCTTCCGTTCTCCTGGTTTCCAGGGACACGCCTTGATCCGGTTCCAGCCCCAGCAGCTGGATTCAGCCCGCCTCCACGGCCAGCTCACTCCAGTGCTCCACTAGAGGGAAGGCGGGGTCGAGCGCCACGGGCCGCTCCCAGCCTCCTCCGTAACCCAGCACAACCCCAACCCCAGCGTTCTGGGCCATGCGCAGATCACTGTTGGCATCGCCAATTAGCGCGCACTCTGCTGGATCCACATCCATGCGTTCACAGAGCTGGTGGATGGCCTTCGGATCAGGCTTGCGAGGGTGGTGGTCCGCGCTCCAGATGGCCCCGATGGAATGGGCCAGGCCATGATTCACAAGAAACCGCTCAATCCCCGAAGCCTCGTCGTTGCTGATCACTGCACACGCCACAGCACAGGCCTGGAGGGCAGAGAGCATCTCCCGCAAGCCATCTGTGGTCTCAGCCCACGCGGTATTGGGAGGCCTATCCAGATCAGCCAGCCGGAAGGCTTCATGGGCCAGTTCGAGGGATTCAGGCCACCCATGGCCCACCAGCGTGAAGGCAACCGCTGTGCTGATGAGGTTGTGGTCTCGGGCTGCTACAGCTGTGATTCCTGCAGGATCGAGGCCGCTTCCCTCAGGATGAAGTCCATAGGCCTTTTGCAGAAGCAAGTGGAGCATGCCTTCTTCGTTCTGGGGGGACTGGCGGGCAAGATTCAGGCAATGGTGGATGCGGCTGGAGGCAAGGGCGAACAGTTGTGGTTCGCTCTTGCTCATGGTCCCGTCCTTGTCAAACAGGACGGCATGGATGTCTGCCGGCGAGCCAGCAGACATGAGCACCTCCCCTCGCAGAAACACTCTGGCCATGCAGCTGATTCGCGAGGCCTCTTGAGTTATTCCGGATTGACACCAATTGGTTCGCCGTCTTCCGCCTGTTCGAGGAGCATCTGCTTGTAACGGGCTGCCATTTCTTCAGCCTTATCGAAGACTTTCTGGGGGTCGGTCAGCATGTCACCAGGCTCTGGCTCCAGGGCCTTTGTGGAGAGCGAAATGCGCCCGCGCTCTGCATCCAGATCAATGATCATCACTTTCATCTGATCGTTCACATTGAGCACGGTATGAGGAGTTTCGATGTGCTCGTGGCTGATCTCAGAGATGTGGAGCAGGCCGCTTACTCCACCGATATCGATAAAGGCTCCATAGGGCTTGATACCGCGAACGGTTCCAAGCACAACCTCACCCACCTCAAGCCGGTTCATCTTGCGCTCAACAAGGGCTCTGCGATGGCTGAGCACCAGTCGATTCCTCTCTTCATCAACCTCAAGGAATTTGAGGGGAAGAAAATCAGCCACCAACTCCTCTTTTGCCTTCCGGGTGCTGATATGGCTACCGGGAATGAACCCCCTCAGACCCTCCACCCGCACCAGGGCACCACCGCGATTGGTTGCAAAAACCTCGCTGTAGATTGTTGCATCCTCTTTCTGCAACTGGCGCACTCGCTCCCAGGCGCGTTGATATTCGATGCGGCGGATAGACAGTGTGAGCTGTCCATCCTCATTTTCTTCACTGAGAATGAAAAATTCCCTCACCTCTCCAGCTTCAAGCACATCGGAGAGATGTTCCACTCGATTAATGGAAACCTCCTGCAGGGGCATGAAGGCTGCCGTTTTGGCCCCGATATCAATCATTGCCCCCTTTGATTCAAGGGCAAAGACCGTGCCATTCACCACATCTCCAGGCTTGAAATTATAGTCATACTTGTTAAGAAGCGAGGCAAACTCATCCAGCGTGAAGCCAACGCCATCCACCTCTCTCCCGGAACCTCGGCTGCTGGAGCTGTCTGCTGCAGGGATCTCGGCGGGAACGCCAAGGTCTGCAAGATCTTCCACATCAAAGACAGCCTCTGTTTCCAGGCTCTGGAGCTCTTGAGAGGGGGTGACGGTCATAGGGATCAGGCGGTCTGCCCAAGGCAGTGAGAAGGGAAGGCTCATTCCGCCGCCGCGGAGCATGCCCAATCCCAAATTCTACTAGCCCCCGGGCCTCCTCTAGTTCACCACTGAGAGCCGTTGCTTGGCATGGGGGGAGCGGGTCATCTGACCAAGTCCCTCAAGGGTGGCAACGAAATCGGAGACACTCCGAAATTGACGGTAAACGGAGGCAAAGCGGACATACGCCACCTCACTCATCGTCTTGAGCTGCTCGAGCACCAGTTCACCAATCTCATTGCTGGTGACTTCCCGCTTGACCCTTTGCTGCAGCGCCAGCTCGATGTCGTCCACAAGTCGCTCCAGCAGAGCAGGTTCCAGACCAGTCTTCTCACAGGCCCTCAGCAGCCCATGCAGCAGCTTGGAACGGTTGAAGGTTTCCCTGTTGCCATTTCGTTTCACCACCGTGATGGGAACAGTCTCCACTCGTTCATAGGTGGTGAAGCGAAAATCACAGTTGAGGCACTCCCGCCGGCGACGCACGCTTCGGCCCGAGTCTGCAGCTCTTGACTCGAGAACCCGACTATCGGTGTGTTGGCAGGAAGGGCATTGCATGCCCAAAGACAGCATATGTTGTCAGTAATTTTAATCAGCTTTTGCTCCTTGAAAAGGGTCAAAAAGAAAAAAGCCCCTTTTTAAGGGGCTTTTTTGGAGTTAGTTCGCCGTTATTTGCCGATTTTCGGGGGATCCCGGAAGGCAATCGCGAAAAACAGTGTGGAAATGGCAAGAGCCAGAATCAGGATGTAGGCGAAGCTCTCCATGGGAGGTCAGGGGTGAAGGGCAGGGAGCCGAAGGTCAGCTGAGCGGTGTTCCCGCAGGAGGAACGTAACCCTGGGGTAGGCGACGGGTGGATCTATCCCCCAGCTTCTGGAACAGGCCAAATTCCACCTGCTCGCCAAGATCGGGATCGATGCCTGCGAACACATCCCGGAAGAGGGTGCGTGCACCGTGCCAGATGTGGCCGAAGAAGAAGAGCAGAGCGAAGGTGGCGTGGCCGAAGGTGAACCAACCCCGTGGGGAACTCCTGAAGGTGCCATCAGAGTGGTAGGTCTCCCTGTCGAACTCAAAGGCCTCTCCAAGCTGGGCTTTGCGAGCCAGGCGCTTCACATCCGCTGGATCAGTGTAGGACTGACCATTGAGGGCACCTCCGTAAACAGTGGCTGTGACACCCTGCTGTTCAAAGGAGTATTTCGCCTCAGCACGACGGAAGGGGATGTCGGCACGGACGATACCATCCCTGTCCTGAAGCACCACCGGGAAGTTCTCGAAGAAGTTCGGCAGACGCCGAACTTCCAGCTCCCTGCCATCTTTATCGGTGAAGGAGATATGCCCAACCCACCCCGTGGGAAGGCCATCCCCATTCACCATCGGACCCACACGGAAGAGGCCACCCTTAGCGGGGCTGTTTCCGACGTAGTCGTAGAAGGCGAGCTTTTCAGGAATAGTGGCCCAGGCCTCTTCTTTCGTGGCTCCCTCGTCCAGAGCGGTCTGCACCCGACGGTTGATCTCCGTCTTGAAATAGTTCTGGTCCCATTGATAGCGGGTGGGGCCAAAGAGTTCGATGGGCGTGGCGGCGGCGCCATACCACATCGTGCCGGCCACGATAAACGCCGCAAAGAAAACGGCGGCAATGGCACTGGCCAGAACCGTTTCGATGTTTCCCATCCGAAGGGCCTTGTAAAGCCGTTCGGGGGGTCGAGTGGTGATGTGGAAGATGCCCGCGATGATGCCAACAATGCCGGCGGCAATGTGATGGGCCACGATGCCGCCAGGATTGAAGGGGTTGAAGCCATCAGCACCCCATGAAGGTTGAACTTTCTCCAGGTGGCCTGTCAGGCCATAGGGGTCTGAGACCCACATCCCTGGACCAAAAACCC
The DNA here is from genome assembly GCA_040375715.1 of Aphanothece sp. Lineage (GTDB taxonomy): Bacteria > Cyanobacteriota > Cyanobacteriia > PCC-6307 > Cyanobiaceae > Cyanobium. Next base: position 13,212 of record JBEIRX010000022.1, on the reverse strand, counting down.
CCGTGAGGTGGAAGGCTCCAAAACCAAAGCAGCCAAGCCCTGCGAGGAGAAGGTGGATGCCAAAAATTTTGGGAAGATCAAGAGCGGGCTCTCCTGTGCGGGGGTCCTGCCAGATCTCCAGATCCCAGTAGGTCCAGTGCCAGATCGCGGCGAGGAACAGGAGGCCACTGAAGATGATGTGGGCAGCGGCAACGCCCTCGAAGCTCCAGAAACCGGGGTCGACGCCGGTCTCGCCTGTGATGCTCCAGCCGCTCCAGCTACCGGTGACACCAAGGCGGGCCATGAAAGGCATGACGAACATGCCTTGGCGCCACATCGGATTGAGCACCGGATCAGACGGATCAAAAATGGCAAGCTCATAGAGCGCCATAGAGCCGGCCCAGCCGGCGACGAGTGCGGTGTGCATGAGGTGCACGGCGAGCAGACGGCCCGGGTCGTTGATGACGACCGTGTGCACCCGATACCAGGGCAATCCCATGGGGGGGTCAGAACTGGGTGTGTGGCGATGGTAGTGGGTGTGGATGGCCGTACGGGGATCAGGTAACGGACCGCAACTGGCCACGTCTCAAAATGGCGGAGTTGCGGAAGGTCCAATGCCGATGATTCGTTTTTTGCGGGAAGGTCAGGATGTTGAGTGTTATCCCGGGGAGAATCTGCGGGAGGTAGCTCTGCGGGAAGGGATCGAGCTCTATGGATTGAAAGGAAAGCTCGGCAACTGCGGGGGTTGCGGCCAGTGCATCACGTGCTTTGTGGATGTGCGGGGAACCGATGAGGAGGCCCTTAGTCCCCTCACCGCCGTGGAAATGCAGAAGCTTCGCCGCCGTCCCCAGAGCTGGCGTCTGGCTTGCCAGAGCCTTGTGCAACGATCGGTGGTGGTCCTTACCCGCCCCCAGAGCGGACTGGCCAACGGGGAGAGCCTGTGGGAACAGGCCCTTCAGGCCCCGCTGCCCTCTGGGCCCACGGCCTGGCCCGAGCCTGAAGAGGCGCAGCTCCCCGAGGAGGATTCCGACCAGCCCGGGGATGGGGCCCAGCCAACCGCAACGACCGATGAAGGGGCACCCAAGGAGGAGAGGGAGCAGTGATACGTTCTCTGCAAACCCGATCCAGCCATGGAAACCAACGATCTCGGCTTTGTGGCCAGCTTGCTGTTTGTCCTGGTTCCGGCTGTCTTCCTAATCGTGCTTTACATTCAGACCAACAGCCGTCAGGGCGGCTGAGCCTTTTGCAGTGGGCGTGATCGGGCCACCCGATCAACTCCTCGATTCAGGTTCCCGCACCAGAAGCACGGGAGCCGGCGCATGCACACGGATGTAATCGCTGACCGAGCTTCCCAGCAGACGATCCAGATCCACCAGCCCCTTGGCTACGAGCGGTCGACGGTCCTGGGAGGCAATCAGCAGCAGATCGGCCTTCACCTCCTCGGCCGCTTCACACACCGCGCGACCAATCGCGCCCGTCCTGTGAAGCGGTTGCAGCTCAACCCCGAGGTTGCGAGCCCTGAGTACGGCTTTTTTCAGGACCTCATCTGCCGGAGATTTGCCCCCACGGGAGGCGGTGATGTCCTGGCGGGAAACATGGATGCCCGTCAGCGTTCCCCCTGGGATATCTCGCACCAGTTCACAGGCCAGCTGAATCGCGTCATCCCCCACCCCGGTGCCATCAACGGTGACCAGCACCCGGTTGATCGCCCGGACGTAGATATCATCCCGCACCAGAAGCATGGGCCGCGTGGAGAGCTGAAACACGTACTGACTGGCACTGTTGCTGAGAATCGATTGCAGTCGGTTCAAACCGCGGGAGCCCATCACGATCAGATCGGCATTCACCTCATCAGCCACCTTGAGCACGGTTTGCTTCGTATCTCCCTCCCTCACCAGACTGGTGACCTCAGCCGGCTGCAGACCCATCCGATCAACGGCCTGCAGAAGCAGATCCTGGGCCCTCTGACGATGGCTCTCAACATCGCCCATCCCCTGCTCGGAGATCACATGCAGCAAGACCACCTTGGCCTTCCGACACGGCGGGATGGTGCGCAGCATGCGCACCATTTCTTCCACATGGCCAGTGCCTGAATCGGCGATGAGCAGGGTTCGGAACACGGATGGGGATCAGGGCTGAATCAGCCTATGGCTGATTGAATGCACTCCTCCACCCCTATGCCACAGAGCGTGATGCAGCCGGATCCCGTGCCTCCGCCTGATGCAAGCTGGCGTCTCCACAGGCGTGTACTGCCCCAGCACACCGACCATGCGGGCGTGATGTGGCACGGGGCCTACGTGGCCTGGCTGGAGGAGGCAAGGGTGGAGGCCCTGGCAACCGCGGGGCTTGCCTACAACATCCTCTCTGCCCAGGGACTGGAGCTGCCCGTTGTGCATCTGGCCATCAACTACCGAGCCCCTTTAATGCATGGAGATGCGGTGGAAGTGCGCAGCCGGGTGGCTCCGCAGCGTGGCCTCAGGCTGCCATGGCAGGCCTGGTTCATCGGGCCCGGGGAAACGGTGGCAGCAGAAGCCCTCGTGGAACTTGTTCTTGTCGACTTTTCCGATGGTGGCCATCGCCGCCGAATCCTACGCCGCCCTCCCGGGGCGCTGGCCCGCGCCCTGCAAATCCTGAGCGAAGGCCCCTAAACAGTTCACATGTACTATCATAATGTTCGGCTCTCTCTGATCGGTGACCGCAGCTATCTCCAGTCCTCCTTCGAAACCACGGGAGTGGAACACAAGGCTCTGGTGGCTTCTGTGGTCACGGTGCCCGGGAATTGGACCCCATCGCCTTTCCAGGCTGCTCCAGGCCTTCGTGAGCCTGGAGCAGGCCTGGCACACGCCCATGGATGCACTGGCTCTCTATTCCCATTGGCCTGATTGTCTGCTCGCCGCGGTGGAGGCCTATCGGGTCGAGTGGGGACCCAACCCACTGCCCAAGGCAGCTCAGCGCTGGGGCTGGGGTCGCAGAATATTGCTTCCGGGGGACGGGCGCTGGCCGGCCGCCATGCAGAAGGCCCAACCTCCTCCATCCGCTCTCTACTGGTCAGGGCGAGGCAGCCTTTGGCGATCTCTGGCCCAAAGGCGAGCCGTGGCTGTGGTTGGTACCCGCAGGCCATCCCGCCATGGGCTGAGTGTCTCCCGGGAGATCGGTGCCGTGCTGGCACGCGGGGGATGGCCAGTCGTGAGCGGGCTGGCCGCAGGGATTGATGGCGCCGTTCATCAGGGCTGCCTCCAGGAAGGAGGAGTCCCCATCGGCGTGCTCGGCACTCCACTGGAGCGGGTCTACCCCCGCCACCATGCAACGTTGCAGAGCTCGGTGGAGCGGCATGGGTTGCTGGTCACAGAGTTACCTCCAGAAGGCTTTGTCAGCAAAGGATCCTTTGCCCGTCGCAATCGGCTGCAGGTGGCTCTTGCCTGCGCCGTCGTTCTTGTGGAGTGTCCCCTGGGAAGCGGCGCCCTGCATTCAGCCGAGATCGCCTGGGAAGAGGGTATGCCCCTCTGGGTGGTGCCTGCCGATACGGGTCGCGCCTCCGCCGAAGGCAGCAATGGCCTTCTGAGCAGGGGGGCAACAGCTCTCACCCAACCAGGCAATCTTCTGAAGGCGCTGGGCCCAGGCCCCCTGAAGCGCAACCTGCGGATGGAGCACCCGCAGCCGGCCATCGCCCCCAATCGCAACGCCCACCTGGCTGAAGAACTCCTCGCCGCCCTCGGCAGAGGAGCCTCCCTTGAGGATCTCTGCACAACCCTTCAGCAGTCATCGCAGGAACTGCTTCCCCATCTTCTTGAGCTCGAGGCCTCCGGCGCGCTCACCGCCGAGCCGGGACTCTTCTGGCGACCCAGTTGAAACGACGCCCAGGATCCTTCCCTAAGTTGAGCTTTGTGAACCCAATCAGACTGTTGCGTGCAGGGCCCACCTCCTCCAACCCCGCCTCGACCCCCCTCCCCTCGCCATTTCCAGTCGAAAGGATCCCTGCTTCGGAGCTTCTGGCATGGAGAGCAAAACTCAGGCGCCTCGGGGGGGAACCTGCCGGTCTGGATTGGTTGCTGGAGGCTGCAGGTGGTATCCGCCGCGCCCAGCTGCAGCTCCTGAGGCTCCATCCCCAACGGCCAGTGGATCTACCCTGTCCCCTCGAGGAGCTCGAGCGTCTCTGGCGGCTGCATCTCTGCGAATCGGTGCCTTTGCAATATTTGGTGGGTCATTGCAGCTGGCGCAACTTTGAGATCGCGGTGGGCCCAGCCGTGCTGATCCCCCGTCCTGAAACAGAACAAGTGATTGATCTGGCTCTTGGTCTGCTCGAAGAGCGCAGAGTCCTGGAGACACAAGGGCGTGATCTCTCCCTCTGGGCAGATCTGGGCACCGGTAGCGGCTGTCTGGCGATGGGCCTTGCGGAGGCTCTCCCAGGCAGCCATGGATTGGCGGTGGACATCTGCCCTGCAGCCCTGGAGCAGGCCCATCACAATCTCCAAAGCTCCGGCCTGGCCAACCAAGTGAGCCTGGTGCAGGGGGATTGGTTCACGGCGGTAGAAGCCTGGTGGGGAACCCTTGAGCTTGTGGTGGCGAATCCTCCCTACATTCCCTCCGACACACTGCCCCATCTCGCGCCTGCTGTCAGGGACCATGAACCTCTCCTGGCCCTTGATGGCGGCTTCGATGGTCTCTCAGCCATCCGCAAGCTCATCGGGCAGGCCCCCATAGCCCTTGCATCTGGAGGTTTGCTGGTGCTTGAGCATCATCACGACCAAAAAGAACCTGTGCTCGCTCTACTGGACAGCCATGGGCTGATGGATTGCCGATCCCATCAGGATCTTGATGGCCATTGGCGTTTTGCCAGTGCAACGACGCCATGACAAACACCCTCCCTGTCGATCGTCTTGTGCAGCACCTCCTGCGAGATGAGCCCGTGCTCTTCCCTACCGACACCGTGCCGGCGCTGGCGATCAGGCCTTCCGCAGCGGAGCGGATCTGGACGCTGAAGCAACGACCAGCCCACAAGCCACTGATCCTGATGGGCGCCGACCAGGCCCAGCTGGAGATGGCGCTGCCTGGCCCCTGGCTGCCGGAGTGGAGAGAAGAGGCCCAGCGGGTCTGGCCTGGAGCGGTCACTCTGGTCCTCCCAGCCTCCGGTCCCCTGGTAGAGGCGTTGAATCCGGGAGGCGAAAGCCTGGGGCTGCGGGTGCCGGACTGCACGTTGAGCCAGGCGTTGCTTCGCCAGAGTGGCCCTTTGGCCAGCACCAGCGTGAATCTCTCAGGCCAGCCTCCAGCGCTCACCGCGGGGGAGGCCTCCTGGCTGTTCCCTGATCTTGCCCTCCTCGGGCCTCTTCCCTGGCCCTCCGGATCAGGCATCCCCAGTGAAGTGCGTGCATGGAGTTCAGGCGGTTGGAGCCTGCTCCGTTCCCAACCCTCCAAAATGGGCTGATGCTGCTCATCACCTTTCTCGTTCTGCTAGTTCTGTCCCTTGGGCAGTGGCTCTTGAGCCCCCTGATCCATGTCGTCACCCCACTGCTTTCGCTCGCATGGGTGGGGTGGGCCCTGCTGGCTGTGGCCCTCTGGCTGTTTGCAGGTTATGCATCAGACGATCCCCTCCACCCACGAAACTGATCAGTGAAGGTTGGTCTGGATCACGGCCAACCATTCTTCACCAGGGAGAGGAGCCAGCTTCCCATCCACAGCGCTGAGCTTGCGGAGGCTCACGGCATCAGAGATGTCCCCACCAATCGCCTCGATGGTGTGGCCTGCATTGCTCACAACCAGGTCACAACGCGATGGGAACAACTCCAGGGACGGCACTTCATTCAACGATACTTGTCCGGAAAGATCTTGAGGAATCGCACAGATCAGATCTCCAGGAGCAGGGGAATGCTCTGCCGGCCTTAGGGCAATAAGAGGCGGATCACTTACCTTATTCACGCGATCTTCAATGGCACTCTTGATGAAAACAGCAGGACTGGCTCCGTAGGGGAAGCGATCAGCTGCTCCTGCCTTCTTCATCACGTACGAGAGAAAGACTGCAGACCATGGATTGGCACTGCTCATGATGTCCTCTCGGCGGTTCATCCTCGGGTTCGAGACTCCCTCATGCCAGTAGGTGCGGATCCGTTGCCACTGTCCTGAATCCCCCTCCCGACGCCCTTCCCGTTCCGGGATCGCATTGCGAAAGCTCGGCATGCCGAAATATGTCCACTCCGATAGGGCCAAGGCAACAGCTCGACGGCGCAGGCCGTCAGACATCTTCTTCCCTGTCTCCGCCTGGTCCATTGCAGTGGTTGTCGGCAACGGAGTTGCGGGCAGTCGCTTGCTCAGCAGGAGGCCAAATCCGCCCCCGAGAAGGGTCAAGGCCAGAACCACCCAGAAACGGCCCGACCAGCCCTTCCGATCGCCGTTAGCCTCTACCTTCGGCAGGGAGCGGGCGGTATCCAGCAGCGATCTGTTCTCTTGAACCGCAGCCGGCAATCTCCGCTGCAGCCGATCGAGAAGCAGCTCCCTTTCGTCCATCAGCTCTTGATGGCGATCGAGCACGGGTTTTAGGCGCTCGTTGAATTTTTGCTCAAAAATCTCTGGGAGATCCTTCAGCAGTCCCTGATAGCTTCTGATTTGTTCCTGCGTAGCCTCGAGGTCATCAAGGGTAATCAGATGTTGGTCTTCCTTATCCTCGTGGTTAGGCATCAATGAGGACCAAAAGGGAAAGCCGGCTAACGGATTTGAACCGATGACCTTCGCTTTACAAAAGCGCTGCTCTACCGCTGAGCTAAGCCGGCTGATGGCCGAATCAACCCTACCCCTGAGCCAGTGCCCACAGCACAAGCTGGGTGCGGCTGCGACAACCGGTCTTCAGGAGGAGGGCTGAAACGTGGCCCTCCACCGTTCTGGGGCTGAGCAGCAGAGCGGTGGCGATGGCTCCATTACTGGAGCCTTGAAGCATCAGGGCCAGCACTCGACACTCAGCTGGGGTGATGCGGATGGGTCCTGACACCGGGATCATGGCTGTGGATGGGAAGGGAAGTGTTCCCACGGCCAACTCAGGAATGGGGATCAGGGGGCTGCTCGGCGGGGTCGTCGCTGCCATCCTCCTGAACAAGCGATTCGCCGGGGCTGCCAGAGGAATCGGGTTCGGAGTTGGATTCGGGTTCGGGTTCGGGTTCGGGTTCGGACAATTCAGTGGCCACGGCACTGAACGGCTCACCGCTTTCTGAGACGCCCTCCCCCTCCAGTCCCTGACCCTCGACGGATTCCACTGGCCCAGGGGAAGGCGACGGGGCAGAGAGGGGAATAGGCCTGGCACGCCGAATGGGCAGATTGGCCACCAGCGCCGTGACCCGATCCTCAGTGGCCAGACTGACCTCACCCCCTTCGATATCGATCTCCACATACTTCTGTACAACCTCCAGAATTTCTCTCCGCATCTGTTCGAGCAATTCAGGATTCAGATCGCTTCGGTCATGGGCCAGCACAAGTTGCAACCGCTCCTTCGCCATGGTGGCGCTGGGCTTCTGAAGTCCGAGGAGTCGTTGAATGAAATCAAGGAATGCCATGGATCAGAAGAGGCCTGCATGGCGAATCTTTGAAAGCAATCTCGCCCGCAACCCTTTTCTTTCTTTCGAGGGATCGATCAAGGGAACGTTCTCTCCTCGAAGTCTGCGCGCGATGTTGTGGTAAGCCCTTCCCGCGGCCGATGCCGAATCAGACAACGTGAGTGGTTCGCCTCGGTTTGTTGAAACAATCACCTGCTCATCTTCCACCACCAGCCCAAGGAGGGGCAAGGCCAGGATGTCAGTGACAGCATCCACAGCAAGCATCTCCTGGTTAGCCACCATCTTTGGTCGCACTCGGTTCAGAACCAACTGCACAGGCTGAACATTCATTGTGTTGAGCAAGCCGATCACCCGATCCGCATCGCGCACGGCGGAGATTTCAGGGGTCGTGATCACGATAGCCTCCTCCGCAGCCATGGCAGCATTCTTGAACCCTTGCTCCACTCCAGCAGGGCAATCAATCAGAACGAAATCAGACTGGGCAGCAACCAATTTGACGATTTTTTGCATATCCTCCGGTATAAGCCACTCAAGCATCCGAGGATTTCCAGCGGGAAGCAAGGAAAGGTTTGGCTGCTGCTTGTGCTTGACGAGGGCCTGCTCAAGCCTGCAACTTTCTGCAAGAACCTCTTGTGCAGTGTAAACAATTCTATTCTCCAGACCCAGAAGAAGGTCAAGATTTCTCAAGCCAAAATCTGCATCTAGAACCGTTGTGCGCTCCCCAAGCTTTGCCAGGGCAATCCCAAGGTTTGCCGTGAGCGTGGTTTTACCAACCCCACCTTTTCCTGAGCAAATTAAAATAACGCGGGCTGGAGCTGAGGTCACGGGCATATCTGACATCAAGGCACGTTAGTTCAGGTCTGCTCCCTGGCCGCCAGCCGACTGGTCAGGGAGACGGGCTGGCATGGCTGCCAGGGGCCAGAGAGGGTCGGCAGGATCAATCCGAATTCGCCCATCCACGAGCTGAGCCTTTTCAGCAAGTCCAAGTGGAGGTCCCTCGGCAGGCCCCCTGGCCACCTGATCCGCGATCCGGAGCTGCAACGGATGGAGATGGAGCGCGACGATCAAGGCTGAGCGATCACCTCCAGTGCCCGCATGGGCCACTCCTCTGAGACGTCCCCAGACCATCACATGCCCCTCGGCGCTGATCTGGGCACCCGGGTTGACATCTCCCAGCACCAGCAGCGAGCCAGCCACATGGCGACAGTCTCCTGAACGCAGGGTGCCCTGATGAATCGAGAGGGCCGGGAAGAGGCCTCGCTCCTCCGCTCCATCCCCCTGTGCCGATCCATCCATCCCCCCGAGAGCGGATCCGGAGCCCAGGCTGAATCCCAGAGCCGCCGCAGCCACCCTGGCCCCCGCCTCCTGGCAGCACACCTGCTCCAGGTGGAGGGACTCCCCATCCAGAAGCGCCACCAATCTCTGGAAATCCCCGATCCTCAGAGGCCATGGGCCGCTGATCAGGGTCACCGCACCCTGGAGGGATGGATGAAGCAGCAGGGCATCTCTCACTTCCTCCACTGGATCCCCTGCCTCCTCCCACCTCAGGAGCCTGAGAAGATGGGGCAGATCCCCATCGGAGGCAGGGATCAACTGGGCAGGCATGGCAGGCCGTGAACTCCGATCCAGACCCTAAGCAAGGGGTGCCTCCCAGGCTGGAGGCACCAGAAGGACCCTTTCCACCTGCTTTGGATACAACAACCAGGCCCAGGATTCCTGGGCGGTCAAGGTCCGTACCAGGTTCGAGTGGTCCTCAAGGGCGGCCAATCGCACTCCATCCCAGAGGCGCAGGCCACTGCGGTAGGGGTCATAGCCCCTGGTCTGCCCTTGGAGAAGCGCACAGCAGCCCTCAGGATCCAGCCCGATCCGACTGGCCTCTCTGCGAACCTGGGCCAGCAACTGCAAGCGGTCCGCGGTTGAAAGAAGGCGCACGTCCATCGCCTTCAGCAGTTGGCGGTGCAGGAGCCTGGTGCAGGGATCGCGCAGTTGCGGCGGCCCCTCCTCATGCCAGCGGATCAGATGGTAGGTGGTGCGGACATCGTCGTTGGCCAGAAAGCACGCGAGGGAGAGGGTTTCCCGCTGCCAGAGCCAGGTGGCCATGACTTCATCAGCCCACACCAGGCTGGGGCCAAGCTCGCGGGCAACCTCGATCACCCGCCTGAGCAGCCAGTTGCAGCCCACATTTAGGCGATGGTTGTAGACACTGCGATACATCAGTTGACGCACCACGAGGTAGTGCTCCACAGCCAGCAGTCCCCTGGGGTGGATGGCGAGGGTTCCATCCGGCGCCAGCACCAGCCCCGCCACCAGGCGATCCAGATCCAGATGCCCGTAACTGGCGCCAGTGCTGTAGCTGTCGCGCAGGAGGTAATCCAGCCGGTCACAGTCGAGCTGACTACTCACCAACGCCTTGATCGCCGGTTCCGCAAAAGCCCCCGCTTCCAGCAGGGTGGCCACGCTTTCGGCGGTTCCCGTTCCCTCGGCATCCAGACGGGTCCGCAGAGCATCCTCCTCACGGATCACCCGTGCCGACCACCGCTCATGCTGGATGCCGAACATCTCCTCGCCGCTATGGCTCAAAGGGGCATGACCGATGTCATGGAGGAGAGCAGCGGCATAGAGCACCACCCTGTGCTCCCCGAGGCTGGGATGGGATCGCTCGAGGTGGTGAAGCGCTCGCCTGGCGAGGTGGAGCACCCCCAGGGAATGGGTGAAACGGCTCGACTCCGCCCCATGGAAGGTGAGATTGGCAGGACCGAGCTGGCGGATGCGCCGTAGCCGCTGGAAAGCGGGAGTGTCAATGATGTCAATAGCCATCGCCTCCGCCGGCACAGACCGATCGAGCTGGATCGCACCGTGGAGGGGATCGTGGTAGGTGCGGAGTCGCGCACTCATGGCCCAGTTTTAGAAGAGGCGATTTGCTCCACCAAGAGCTCCTGGGCGGCCTGGAGCCAATGGTCCTCCCTAGCGCCGGGATTCAGAGGTTCAGGCTGCACAAGCAGGAGATCCGGCGTGATTCCCAGGCTCTGGATGTCATGGCCAGCGGGAGTGAGGTAGTGGGCCACGGTGACGGCCAGTCCGCTGCCATCTCCAAGGGGGATCAACGTCTGGATCAGCCCCTTTCCGAAGGTCTGGCTTCCGGCAAGCCTAGATCGGCCATTGTCCTGCAACGCTCCGGCCAGAATCTCGCCGGCGCTGGCGGTGCCCCCGTTCACCATGGTAAGCATGGGCCCACTGAAGAACTGCTCCGCTGAGCTCTGCTGGCTGGCGCTGATCCCTGAGCGATCCCGCGTTTCCACAATCGGGGCTCCTGCCAGGAGGCCATTGGCCACATCCAAGCCAGCGCTCACCAGGCCCCCGGAGTTGTTGCGCAGATCGAGGATCACCCCCTCCACTGGGCGGGAATCGGGCACACCACCTCCTCGGAAGGCGAGCAGGGCCTCTTTCACCTGGGAGGGCACGGGCTCACTGAACTGCGTGATGCGCAGGTATCCCAGGGAATGGCCACGAAACTGCAGCCGTCTGCTCCGCACAGGCAGGAGATCCACCTTTCGTCTGGTGAGTCGGACATTTTTCATGGCTCCGCCCTGTTCACGGAGGCGGATCTCCACCTGCGACCCTGCGGCACCGCGCAGAAGAGCTGCTGAGCCCTCCAGGCCAAGATCTCCCGTCGAACGCCCATCGATGGTGAGAACCTCCGTACCGGAAACGATCTCTGCCTCTGCTGCTGGAGAGTCATCCAGGGGGGCGATCACCACGACCTGCTGATCCCCCCGCCGCAAACCCAGCTGCAGCCCCACTCCGGAAACGGACCCCTCGGTGCTCTGGCGAAGCGCCGCGAAGTCGGACGGACGCAACATGCGGGTGTAAGGGTCTCCGATGGGGGACAGCATGGAATCGATGGCGTCATAGGCCTCCTTTGAAGAGTTGATGGGGTGCTCAAGGGTCTCCTGCCGGCGCTGTCGCCAGTGAAGCCGCTCCAGCAGGTCGGGATCCACATAGCTCTGATTCACCAGCCGCCAGGCATCCACCACCAACTGCTGGGCATCGTTGAGGGCCCATGCCTTTCCAGGAAGCACCAGCAAAAGGGTCAAAGCCAGAGCCAGGAGCCTGCCCAGGAAACGCCTCATCGGCCTCGTCGCTTGCAGTTGGTGAGCAGGAGGTGTTGCAAAGGGTTGAGGGCGGGGGCGGGGAACGAGGGAAACGCTCACGGAGTGGGAGGAACGATCAGTAGACTTTCGCAACCAAACGCCCCTCGCTGCATGGCGAACTCGTCACCTGCCGCGCCTGACGCCAAGAACAACCCCGTTTACGAGTGGTTCAACGAGCGCCTGGAGATCCAGGCGATTGCGGATGACATCTCTGCAAAGTATGTCCCGCCTCACGTCAATATCTTTTATTGCCTGGGAGGAATCACCCTCACCTGCTTCCTCATCCAGTTCGCGAGTGGCTTTGCGATGACGTTCTATTACAAGCCAACAGTCGCCGAGGCCTACGCCTCCGTTCAGTACCTGATGACGGATGTCAGCTTTGGTTGGCTGATTCGTTCCGTGCATCGCTGGAGCGCCAGCATGATGGTGCTGATGCTCATTCTCCATGTCTTCCGCGTGTATCTGACCGGCGGCTTCAAACGGCCACGCGAGCTGACCTGGGTCACCGGAGTAGTGATGTCAGTTATCACGGTTTCCTTCGGGGTCACGGGTTACTCCTTGCCCTGGGATCAAGTCGGCTACTGGGCCGTAAAGATTGTGTCGGGCGTTCCAGCTGCGGTTCCTGTGGTTGGCGATTTCATGGTGGAACTTCTTCGAGGAGGTGAAAGCGTCGGGCAGTCCACGCTTACCCGCTTCTACAGCCTCCACACTTTTGTTCTTCCCTGGCTCCTTGCAGTCTTCATGCTCATGCATTTTCTGATGATCCGAAAGCAAGGTATTTCTGGTCCTCTCTAAAGCAATTCAGCGTTTTCCAACACTCCAATTTCTTCAGAGCTATGCACATCCTCAAAAAACCAGACCTTACCGATCCAAAGCTCAGGGCAAAGTTGGCCAAGGGCATGGGCCATAACTACTACGGTGAACCTGCATGGCCCAATGATCTTCTCTACATTTTCCCTGTCTGCATTCTGGGCACCATTTGCTGCATTGTGGGGCTCGCCGTTCTTGACCCAGCCATGCTGGGGGACAAGGCTGATCCATTCGCCACCCCCCTGGAAATCCTTCCAGAGTGGTACCTCTATCCAGTGTTTCAGATTCTGAGAGTCGTCCCGAACAAGCTTCTAGGGATCGCTTTGCAAACCATGGTTCCACTAGGCCTGATGATGGTTCCATTTATTGAGAGCTTCAATAAGTTCCAGAACCCTTTCCGCCGCCCTGTGGCCACCTCAGTGTTCCTCTTCGGCACTCTGGTCACGATCTACCTGGGGATAGGTGCAGCACTGCCCATCGATAAATCCCTTACCCTCGGTCTCTTCTGAACCAAACTCACAGTTGACGTATTGCCCCCTGAGCTCTCCAGCTCAGGGGGCTTTTTGTTGCACTCCCCTGGGGTGAGGGGCTCTTAAGTGGTGCGTTGTGTTAGGTTGATGGACTGCGCAGGAGGGACGGAGAGTCACTCCAGTGCAGCCCTTACAACGCGGTGGGCGAGAGTCCAGCCATGTTGTAAGGTGAAGAGGTTGCCGGAAGGCAACAAGTCGCTGAATCCC